>SLJL01000103.1 GCA_007135105.1 Candidatus Izemoplasma sp. | reverse complement strand
CACATGACCAGTCCTGATCCTGAAGGCAAGGGGGCCTATCATTGCATGAAATTCGCTTTGGAGGATGCCCGAATCCCACTGGACGCCGTTGGCTATATCAACGCCCATGGTACATCGACACCACTCAATGACAAGATAGAGACCAAAGCGATCAAAGATCTGTTCGCCGAACATGCCCGCAGACTTTCGGTGAGTTCAAGCAAGTCCATGTTCGGACATCTACTCGGTGCTTCAGGTGCTGTTGAGGGTATCGTCAGCGTCCATAGTCTTATAGACGGTTTCGTGCCACCGACCATCAACTACCGGACGCCCGATCCCGAATGCGACCTTGACTATACGCCGAATTCCGGTAAAAATAAAGCCATGAAGATCGCCATATCCAACTCTCTTGGTTTCGGTGGCCATAACGCCACACTGGTCTTCAAAAAGTGGGAGGCATAAAGCCATGCAGTTAAACAGTAATGAAATCATGAAAATCATTCCACACAGACACCCGTTTCTCCTGGTGGATAAAATCGTAGAACTTGAAGAAGGCAAATTCGTCAAAGCCATTAAAAATGTAACTGTCAGCGAACCGTTCTTTCAAGGTCACTTTCCCGAACATCACGTGATGCCGGGCGTACTTATCGTCGAAGCGTTAGCGCAAGCGGGCGCCGTCGCGATTTTAAAGCAAGATAGTTTCAAAGGAAAAACAGCCCTTTTCGCCGGTATCGACAAATGTCGTTTCAAAAGACAAGTCATTCCAGGAGATACACTGAGGCTCGAAGTTGAAATTACGAAAATGAAAGGTCCAGTGGGCAAAGGAAGCGCGAAAGCATTCGTCGGGGAAGAACTTGCTTGTTCCGTCGATATTACATTCGCGATTTCTCAATAACGAATAAAGGCAATCCTATCACAGCGATAGGATTGCCTTTTCACTTTTAGGAACCGGTAGAACCGAAACCGCCGGCGCGCCTTTTTCCATTGCCGTTGTCGCCATCCGTCTTCAGATATTTCACAAATATGCCTTGTGCGATTCTCGTACCTTTTTCGATGGTGGCGACACGGTCGGTGAAATTGTACAATTGAATGAAGATAGCCCCGTCGTTTTCAGGGTTTTCGTAATAGTCGGCATCGATGATGCCGACGTTGTTGGGAATGGTCAAACCGAATTTCTCTGGTAGCGAACTACGCGGATAGATCTGCAAAACCTCATCTGGCTGCATGTACGCTTTTAACCCGGTTTTCGCCCGGATGATGGTTTTTGGTTGGACCGTTATCGTTTCACAAATTTCGATATCATATCCGGCACTATGATCGGTACTGCGTTGCGGTAACGGGATGTTGTCATACCCTTTTGCGACTTTGAAACCTCTCATTGCATCACCCTTTCTTTCTTTAGTATTATAACACAAAACATTAGGGATTATTGCTTGACTTCTCATGGCTTGAGGCGTAAACTGTTACTGTAGAGAAAAGGTGTTTTCCATAACAGGGAATTGGGTGAAAATCCCAAGCTTTCCCAGCAACCGTAAATCTGACGAAATGCGATGACCACTGCGAAAGCGGGAAGGTGCAAAGTAGGATGACGATAAGCCGGTAGACCTACCTGTTCTCATACAAGTTCTACACTCCTGGGTATGAGTTGTGGCGTTATCTTTTTTGCATTCATTGCAATGATTGACAACGTGCATGCCATCCAGGGGGATGGTTTTTTTATTAACGATATCTAATTTAGGAGGCATGACACATGAAAAAACTATTCTCTTTGGGCACTCTATTTTTAATCTTTACGGTTCTTGCGGCTTGTGGAGCCACAGAACCGGAAATGAATGAAGCGAACATCACCGTTAACCTGAACAGTGATGAAGGGCTGATTTCTGAAACCATCACCTATGATGATACCGACGATGTCACTATCATCGATGTGTTGGAAACACGTTTCACCCTCGGGTATGACGATAGAGAAGACGGAACCTATTTGACAAGAATCGGCGATTTAAGGGTGGGACCGGAAGTGAATCTCGAGGTTTACTTAAACGATACTCTGGTTGAAACGTCGTTGGATGATGTTGCGTTTGAAGACGGCGATGTCTTCACTTTCCGCCGTGTCTGGTTCGAAGGTGAAAACCGGCTGACCGTTCGTTTTGATACCTCGCGCGGCATCATGGAAGAAGCGTTCCTGTTCGAAACCGGGACAGAAGACACTGTCTTCGATATGTTGCAAGCAGCGTATGAACTTGAATATGGTCTTTTCGACGATTTCGTATTCCTAAGAGAGCTTGCGCATATCAACCCGACACACGGCTCTTTCATCGAAACCTCCAGAAACGGCTTTACACTGGAAACCTCAATTGATCAAATCGGTTTCAGCGACGGCGATGTGTTCACGTTCAAGCACACTTGGTTCCTGGCTGGACCGAAACTCGTCTATGAAGCGCTTGAGCTGTTCATCGACGAACAACTGGAAGCATTCATCACAGAAACACCCAGCTATCCTATTTTCATGGCACTCTATCATCTCGATATGCTCGACGCGTATGATTTTGAACCGATGCCGATCGATGATGATTTTACGACCGGAGATTTTGTGAAAAACATTCTGATCGCCAATGGTCTTGATATAGACTATGAAGCCTATCAGACCGGCCTGCTTGAAATCGCTGAACTCGTGCATCCGTATACCGACTCCATGGTGGTGATTACGCTTTCCGGTTATGAACCTGCGGCGGATTTCATTCAAGATTACCTGACGAACATCGCCGATAAACCATTGGAAGAAATGGATTATGACACCTTGAGCATCGTATATATCGCGCTTGACATTCTGGATGAGAATCCCGAATTGAAATCAGAGATTCGCTTGAAACTGCTTGATGCGCCATACGAGCACACTTACGGTTATAATGCCGCGACGTTGGCACAGATGCTGCTTGTTTTCCATACGTACTCCGATACACCCGACCTGGTGGTCGATGGATCGAATCTCTTGGAAAGACTGTTGAATCACCAAACAGCTTCCGGCGGTTTCGTTTATGAACTCGGTGATGAAGACCCCGATGCTTTTTTCACCACACCACAAGCGTTCTTCGCGTTGGCATATACCCACGCGGCCTACAACAAAAGTGAAGCCAACCCGTTTGCTTGGGAATAGAAAGTGAAACTCAAAATAACGCTTTCGTTTATTGCCCTATCCCTGGCGGTGACATTACTGTTGTTGCTGCCGGGAAGGGGTGGAGACGAAGCGGGAATCATAACCGTCAAGGTTTATGATTCATCCTCGGTGCAAGTTGTCGATGCCGATTACACGTTTGATGGTGATGATACGCTATACACAGTTTTAAACGAACATCATGACCTAAGGGTATCGGGATCGAAATCCGATTTGTACGGACGGGTCTTTCTTGGCATCGATGATGTTGTGACGGACTTCAATACGACATTTATCTACATCGAAATCGATGGTGAAGAGGCCCGACATGGCATCGACTACTTACCGTTATATGACGGTGCGATCTATACATTCACTGTTAAGACAGTCGACTAAAGGGGGGGAAGCAATGGCATTAAGAAGAATGATTATCCTGGCAATGTCCGTGACGATTCTCTTTGTCCAGGAACAAGCCTTGATGTTCATACCCAATGTTCAATTCACCGTGGCTTTATTGGTTGTCTACGCATCAATTTTCACATACAAGGAAAACATGATTCTCATTTTCGTGTATGTGATCCTTGACAATTTGTACATGGGGACTTTCAGCCCGTTTTACCTGATGCCGATGCTGATTGCCTGGTCTTTGATTCCGACCGTTTATCATTTTTTGCTTCGCAGGACGACCAATGAAAAGAAACTGGCCTGCTTCGGTCTGGTTTTCGGATTCGTCTATGGCTGGGTTTTCATTCCTTTCCATATGATCCAGACCGGCATCCATACCTGGTGGCCATACCTGCTTGCGGATTTACCCTTCGAGATCATCATGGCGACCAGCGGCTTTCTAACGATACTATGGACATACCAACCGCTCTACAGGCTCATGCGTTCGGAAATGGCCAAACTGGAACATCAATTCGATACTGCCTACACCCTGGCCAAAAAGTAATAAAAACACTTGCTATGCAGGTGTTTTTTTGTTATACTACTACATGCCGTAAAATACACACACAAGAGGAGTTCAATGTTGCAGAGCCTTTCAAAGAAAGGTGGACATTGAGCGATGACGTTTGTGGAGGCCAAATCAAAAAACTAATAGGAGGATTTATTTATGGCAGTCGTAACAATGAAACAATTACTTGAATCCGGTGTTCATTTCGGACACCAAACCCGTCGGTGGAATCCGAAGATGGATCGTTACATCTACACCAAACGTAACGGTATCCACATCATCGATTTGCAGCAAACCGTGAACTTTATCGATACTGCATATTACAAGCTTCTAGAAATTGCACAAGAAGGTGGAAAACTGTTGTTTGTCGGTACCAAAAAACAAGCAGCCGATGCCATCATCGAGCACGCAACACGTTCAGACCAGTTCTATGTGTCGAAACGTTGGCTCGGTGGGACATTGACCAACTTCAAAACCATCCGTAAAAGCATTCGCAGGCTTCACCAGATCCATCAATGGGAAAAAGACGGTACGTTCGATCGCCTTCCTAAAAAGGAAGTCATCGACCTCCGTAAAGAACTCGCCCGTCTGGAAATGTTTTTGGGCGGTATCAAAGAGATGCGCACGCTACCGGATGCTATCTTCATCGTGGATCCGCGTAAAGAGCACAACGCAATCAAAGAAGCACGCAAATTGAACATTCCGATTTTCGGTATGGTCGATAGCAACTGCGATCCTGATGAAATCGATTATATCATCCCAGCCAACGATGATGCCATCCGTTCCATCAAAGTCATCGTCGGTAAAATGGCCGACGCCATGATCGAAGGAAGCGGCGGCACGGCCGAACAAAAAGAAGTCAAAGAAGAAAAACCAGCACCTACCAAAGATAAAGAGACCAAACCCGCACCAAGTAAAGAAGACGTCAAAAAAGCGGTAGAAACCAAACCTGCAAGAGCAAAAACAGAAAAACCGGCCGCTAAGAAAGAAGAAAAACCCGCAGTCAAAAAAGAAGAAAAACCTGCAGTCAAAAAAGAAGAAAAACCTGCAGTCAAAAAAGAAGAGAAACCTGCAGTCAAGAAAGAAGAAAAACCTGCAGTCAAGAAAGAAGAAAAACCTGCAGTCAAGAAAGAAGAAAAACCTGTAGCTAAAAAAGCCGAAAAAGCACCCGAACCCAAAAAGACAGAGGATAACCTCGAGGATAAAACAGTAGCGGAACTGAAAGCTTTATGTAAAGAAAAAGGCATCACCGGATATTCCAAACTGAAAAAAGCTGAACTCATTGAAGCTTTAAGAAAATAAAGATAGAGAGCTTTTTGCTCTCTATTTTTTCGAAAAAACATCAAAGCTATTTTAATAAAAACCGATAGTATGTTAAAATTATCATGATATGAACAATATGGAGGTATTACTATGACAATTAAAGCAAGTGATGTCAAAGCACTGCGCGATAAAACCGGTGCAGGCATGATGGACTGTAAAAAAGCATTGAGCGAAACAAACGGCGATAT
>SLJL01000019.1 GCA_007135105.1 Candidatus Izemoplasma sp. | reverse complement strand
GCATCAACCACCCGACGTCTATGTCGGTAACGCCACCCCACCTGATAAGCATGGCTTTGTGTCGCTATCCTTATCCAATGTCTATGAAAAACACATGATTGAACGCGCCAAGACGGTGATACTGGAAATCAATCCGAATCTTCCCAGGACCCTTGGTGATCTCGAAGTGCACGAAAGTGCCATCGACTACTTCATTGAAGTCGACTATCCCGCACCCGAACTTCCGGATGCCGAACCAAATGAAAAAGACAAGAAGATCGGTGCCTACATCGCCGATTTGATTCATGATGGCGATACGATCCAGCTTGGTATCGGCGGTATTCCTAATGCCGTCGCGGCCGCCTTGATGGACAAGAAAGACCTGGGTGTCCACACCGAAATGCTGACAACCGGCTTCATGAAACTCTATAAAGAAGGCGTCATCACCAATAAGAAGAAGACGCTGCATCCGGGCAAACTGGTTGCGGCCTTTGCCCTTGGCACGAAAGAGCTTTATGACTTCATCGATGACAACCCTGCGGTGATGCTTCTGGACGGAAATTACGTCAACGACCCTTGCGTCATCGGTAAAAACGACAACCAGGTTTCAATCAATACCACCATCGAAATCGACCTGACGGGCCAATGTGCCTCTGAATCGATCGGCACCATGCAGTTTTCAGGTACCGGTGGCCAAACCGATACCGCCACAGGCGCCCAAAGGGCCAAAAACGGCAGAAGTTTCATCACGCTTTATTCAACCACAAACATCAAGAACAAGGAAACCGGCGAAAAAGAACCGATCAGTAAGATCGTTCCGACCTTGAAACCAGGTGCCGCAGTGAGCCTTTCCCGCAACGACGTGGATTATGTCGTCAGTGAATACGGGGTTGCGCACCTAAGAGGGACAACCATCAAAGAACGGGTCGAAAAACTGATAGCCATTGCCCATCCGGATTTCAGGGACGGCCTGAAAGAAGCTGCTAGAAAGCTCGGGTACATAAGATGAGTGTTTTTCGTTATCAGGACAAATCCGTTTTCTATCTTTTCGATGACAAGCAGCATGCCAAGACACTCGTGATCCTGAATGGCATCATGATGTCGCATAAGAGCTGGGAGGTTTTTCTTCCCGCGTTTCTAGCGGATATGAACGTACTCAGACTGGATTTCTTGGATCAGGGCTTATCCGACAAGATGCAAAGCGGCTATACCCAGGCAATCCAAGTCGATCTTCTAAAGGGGCTTCTTGATGCCTTGTCGCTGGAAAAAGTTCATCTCATGGGCATCTCATATGGCGGTTCGGTGGCGCTTCAGTTCGCCGCAAAGCATCAAGACAGGCTCGAAAGCCTCCTGCTTTTCAATGTGGCCGCCTACACCACTCCGTGGTTGCGGGATATCGGCCGCGGTTGGAACCGCGTCGCCGCAACACGCGACGGGGAGATGTACTACCACATCACGATCCCCTACATCTATTCACCGCAGTTCTATCAGAAAAGACAGGATTGGATGGAACAGCGAAAAGCGAAACTGGTGCCACTCTTCTCCGATCCCGCCTTTTTGGATGCGATGATCCGATTGACCAACAGCGCCGAAACGCACGATGTCAGACAGGCGCTACCGACCATTACCACCAAGACACTGATTGTCGCCAGCGAACAGGATTATCTGACACCGCTCCATGAACAAAAAGCCATCGCCGAGACAATGCCCAATGCCGATCTGGTCGTTTTTCCATCATGCGGTCATGCGAGCATGTATGAAAAACCGCGTCTGTTCGTGACGACCGTCAAGGGTTTCGTGCTTGAAAACGATGGCGATTATACAATCTAGGAGAATGCTATGAAAAAAAAGACGATACCGTTGAATAACGGTGAAACTCTGGCCTATATCGAACGCAACCCACAAGCGAAACAGACCATTTTGCTGATTCATGGCAACATGAGCAGCGGTGTCCACTATAAGCCGCTGATTGAAGAACTGAAACAGGAATACCACCTGGTGGTACCCGATTTACGGGGATTCGGTGATTCGACCTATCATAAGCCGATAGAGACACTTGAAGATTTTGCGGACGACCTATATAGATTCCTGGATGAAATCTCCGTCGATGCCGCTCATGTGGTGGGCTGGTCGACCGGTGGCGGTGTGGCGCTGAAATTCGCAGCGAAATACCCGCATCGCACCGAAACGGTCAGTTTGATCGAAAGTGCCTCTTACCGCGGGTATCCGATCTTTGAAAAAGACGAGAATTTCAAGCCCACCGAAAAGCTATATGTATCCAAAGAGGCTATGGCAAACGATCCCGTACAAGTGGCACCCCCACAAAAAGCCTTGGAAAACAAAGACAAGCCCTTCATGAAAAAAATCTGGGACCAGCTGATTTTCAATGTGAAGCAACCTGAAGAAAACGATTATGCGTGTTATCTGGAAGAAACTCTCAAACAAAGAAACCTCATTGACGTGGACTGGGCTTTGATGACATTCAACATGTCACATACCCAAAACGGCGTGGTGCCCGGCGACGCCTCGATCGACGAGGTGCAAGCACCGGTTTTGAGTATCTACGGGACCAAGGACCTGGTCATTTTGAAAACGATGTTCGAAGAAACCGTTTCAGCGTTACCAAACGCGACGCCCTACATCATCGATGGCGGCTCGCATGCACCGCTCACCGATGATCCGCAATTAATCGCGGACTTGATCGTGACCCATATCAATACCAACTAAGGAAGTCTTCCGAGACTTCTTTTTTTTTGACAAGTAATTCTTTATCCAATCACGAATAATCGGGTTGAGGTGATAAAAAATGAAACGAATGTTTATGATTGTTCTGCTTGTGCTATTTGGCATGATGAGCTTGAACGTAGATGCGCTTGAAAGTGAGCCCGGTGGGAAAAACCTGGCCAATCCCGCTCACTTCGAATACTCCGAGGGCGCCTTGCGGACCCATGTGCCGCTTGATGTTGTCAGTGGCCAGACGTATACACTGAGCCATTCCACCTACCCCGAAGGTCAGCTACAAGTCATTCAGAACGGTTCGATCATCGTAAATGAAACGGTGGCGGCATCAAGCAACTGCGGGTATGAGACGTTCAATAGTGATGAGATGCTTGTCTGCACTTTCACAAGTAGCGCGGACACGGTAGAAATTGTTCTGAGCGGTGAAGGGTGGCATCAATGGTACCATTTTTTCGGGACCGATTCGATTCAACTTGAGCTTGGAGCCACCTATACGGGATATGAAGCATACGATCCCGTTGTCGATAGTCCCCCGGAATTCAGCGGGAGTGGCCTTTTGATTCTCTCCTATGAAGAGGCTCTCGGGCTGTCCGATATCATCGGGACACACATTACGGCATATGATGATATCGATGGCGATCTGACCGATGCGATCGTTGTTGCAAGCGACGCCTATAGCGGCAACGAGACGCAAGTCGGTGCGTATGATGTCAGGCTCGAGGTCACCGATTCCAGCAACAACACGGCCTATTTCGACCTGGTCATCCAGGTAAAAGACGAGGTACCCCCGGTGATTGAAGGCCCCTCACTGGTTGCGGTGGATGTCAACGATGCCTTGAGTGTGGATACGATCATCACCAATAACTTCACGTTCTATGATGCACACGACGGGCCGCTCACCACGTATACGCTCAATGTCGATCAATACAGCGGTCAGGAAACAGTCTTGGGTAAAAAAACCGTGGTTTTCAGTGTTTCTGACAGTAGCGGCAATGAAACGAGCCGCACCATCGAAATCGATATTCAAGATCTGGAGCCCCCGCAGATCCACGGTCCGGCGTCGCTTGATCTTTATCTGTCCGACCCTTACGACAGGCAAGCGATTCTTGCGCAGTATGAAGCCAGCGACAACCACACCGAACCGGGCGAGCTTACCATTGTCATCGCAAACGATGACGCACCTGAAGCGCTTGATAGAACCGGAAGCTACACCTTCACATTGAAAACGGCGGACGCTTCAGGCAATGAGACCGTGAGAGACATCGAGCTGGTGATCATCGACAATGTCCCACCGACGTTACATGGCATCAGCCATGTCAGACAGTCCTATGCGACACCTTTCGATGTTCAAGGATACATCGAAACGATGAATGTCAGTGATAACCACGATGCCTTGAGCGTGGATGACATCTACCAGGTGGATACCAATCTCATCGACGGCGAAATCGGTATCTATCAGATGCGTTTCGGTGTCAAGGACGCTGCGGGGAACGAGACGACGGTTCAAATCAACATCGAGATCATCGATGATGTCGCGCCCGTCTTCGGCTTTAGCGATCGTATCATCGTCCACAGCGGTAGCACCGTCGATCAGATGACGCTTTTCAACCATTTGAAAAGCAGGAAGGATGTCGATGCTTTCGATCCGACTTCGATGGTGGTTCTAGAAGATAGCTATCGGGACAATATGGAAACACCGGGCTTGTATGAAATGCTTATCGAATTGCGCAACGATAATGGTGAAACGATGGCAATCAGTACACTGATCGAAGTCAGCGAGTATGAAGAAGAACGGGATCTGTTGCCTGTGGTGATCGGTTTGTTCGTCTTCATCGGCTTGATCGGTGTTGTGATTCTCAAGAGACGTTAAGAATAGAAAAGGAAGTGAAAACCATTTCATTTCCTTTTTTATTCCGGTCCTATTGACTTTTGCGAATCCCGACGTATAATAATTAGGTAAAGCCTAACTAACTAAGGAGGGTGATCATGGATAAAGAAACCATGCGCACGTCTTTCAACGCATTTTTGAAGATGTATTTCGATAGTTGTCGTGAAGTGTATGAGGAACTGAACATCAAGGACATCCACGGCAGACACTTCAAGTATTTGCGTGAGATAGACAAACACGGATCGATGACGATGAGTGAACTGGCAGAAGCGTTTCATCTTTCCAAACCAAGCATCACCGAGATGATCCGTAAGTTCGAGGAATCGAATATGATCATCCGCAAACGGTGTAGCGATGACGGTCGGGTGTACAACATCGTCTTGACCGATCACGGGAAATTGCTGGCGAATACGAATGTACTCGAAAGCGACAAGGCTCTCGAAAAGATTTTCGGTAGTCTTGATCAAGAGGAACTCACCTTGCTCAAAAAATTATTCGACAAGATAGGACAGGTGGCAACATGATTTTTTCAAAAGTAATCAACAAATATTATTTAAAATTCGCGCATCTATTCATTCTGGGCATCATCGCCCTGTTGGTGGTCGATCTTGCGCAACTGGAAGTGCCTTTGATCATCGGCGAACTCGTCGATCAGCTCGAGGCATTCAGAAACGGGAATATCACACGCGATGAAGCCCTGTTCCATGTTCAGGACCTTGTGTTGACGCTCGTCATCATCAGCGTCTTGATCGTTCTGGGTCGTTTCACATGGCGTATCGGCATCATGGGCGCTTCAAGACGGATTGCCTATGAAGTGCGTGATGATATGTTCGAACACAGTCTGAAACTGTCGAACCGCTTTTATTCGGAGCGTAAAGTCGGTGGTCTTATGGCGCTGTTCGTCAATGACATCGAAGCTTTGCGCCGTGCAATCGGACCAGGTTTGCTGATGGTGGTGGATGCTACATTCCTCGGCGTGCTTGTCTTTTGGCGCATGTATACCATCGATGCGCGGATGACGCTCATTCTTGTG
>SLJL01000108.1 GCA_007135105.1 Candidatus Izemoplasma sp. | reverse complement strand
GATGATCTGATCGATCGCGCGGGATAAGAGTAGTCTATGGTGCAGCATCAGTATCTCACCGATGAAAATGCCTTGGGTTGCGTGTAGCAAAAACTGGCGACTGACAATGGATGTCTGATTGGGGTGCTTGACATTTTTTCGTATCAAGGGCGCGCTTTGATCAAAGGTTCGCATCGCACCTTGCATGATCAGCCCCGCCAACAAACCGGCCAGGATATCATCACCGCTCGGGGTAAGACCGGGGCCAAGACCGATCAAGGCCTTGATGCCATCGTTCAACGCTTGTTCATCAAGCGGTTCTTCGGCATAGACGCGGCTTAAGGAAGCCATCCGTTCATCCAGTGCTTTTCGACTCAACAAATCTTGCATATCCGCATGCTTGGCGATGACATGTTTCATCTCGCGGTAGAGTTTGTGACACATCGCGGTAGAGAGGCAGCCTTTGGTCTCGACTTGTTTTTTTAAGTCGTGGTCTATCAGGAACACGTTTTGATAAGGGATTTCCTGATCGTTGATTCGGATGCCCGAGTCACTGATTTCAACAGTCTTTATCGTCTGGCGCATCGCGGTGAACCGCGCGGTATCGACATTGAGGCGAATGCCGAGGGGAGATAGGGCCCGATCCTTGTCGTGCAACGAAACGAGGGTGTCATCACGGATGAAGTTCATCGTGTGATCAAAGGTCGAATGACGCACATAGGTACCGTGCATGGCTGTAATCGAGGCGAAATGTTTCGGAACACTCAATATCACAGGCATTCTCCTTTACCGTTTGCTTGGTTTCGTTGCATGAAAACAAAGCACCCTCATTAAGCGTTTTCATTGTCTCATAGTTCCCTTATAGCGACAATAGGCAGTCTATACCAATTCCCTTTCTTTCGATTGTGCATGGTGCATAAAAAAAGTTCCTTGAAGGCACCTTCAAGGAACGTGTTTCTATGCGCTTTTCATCTGTAGTAGTTTGAAGATTTTAATCGCGAGTTGATAGCTGAAGTTCTCTTCACTATCCTGCAGGTCGGTTTTGAGAATTTCTTTGATCTTGTCGAGCCGATAGTTGAAGCTGTTGCGGTGGATGAAGATTCTTTTCGCAGCCAAGGAGATGTTCTCGCCCGCTTCGAAATAGACTTGCAAGGTGCGCAACAAATCGCTGTTGTTCTCCTGGTCGTAGGCGTGAAGTGGTCCGAGCGTTTCTTCGAAGAAAGCGAGCATCGTGTTGTTTTCAACCGAGGTGTCGATCAGATGATAACTGATCAGATCGTGGAAATAGGCGATGGGAAGCTTTTTTTCATCGAAATGCGAGAGGTTGATCACATCCAAAGCGAGCATCGCGGCTTTGCGGATGTTGATGAAATCGTTGGTGATGTTGCTGACGCCACTTTTGTGCCTGTTGGGAATGATGGCGTCGACTTTATTGATGAGCGTTGCGAGGAAAGTCTTGAACGCAGCGCTCGGCAAGGTATGATCGGTATGGTCTGTAACTTGGATGAACAATAGGAAATGATCGTGGCGATGAATGATTTGGAAAGGATAACGGGGATTGTCATTGTTCGCGATTTGCAAGGTTTTGAGAATTTTCGATGCTTCCTGGTCGGTCATATCATTGGTCTTGACCGCCATGACAATGTGCGGCTTTTCCGGATTGAGACCGTGGCCCGGAGCGAGGTTCTTAAGCGCATTGTTCGAAAGGATTTTACCTTCCAGCAAGTCGTCAAAGAAGTCTTTGCGTTGGCGGTGTTTCGTTTCTTCTAGTTGTTGGGTTTTGATGCGTTCCAACGCGGCGCTCACCGCAGCGCTTTCTATGGTGATGTAATCGAGCCTTTTCAGTTTTTTCATCGTCTCCCAGACAACCACGTATCCGTAAATGTCGTTGGCGTAGACAATGGGTTTGATGCGACAGGTGATGGTATGGCCGTTCGTTTTCACCTCGCGTTTCAAATTCAGGGAAAACATCTTGGCATCGGTAGGGATCGAGTCGTTGAAAGACGCATCAAAGGGTTTTTCTCTTAAGTTTAGTTGGAAATGCGTCTTCAGGGGATACGGGTTTTTTTCATAATCGTGATAGGCAAGCAGGTTGAATTGGCTATCCAGCATCAAGATGGGGTTTTGGATCATCTCGCTGGCCAGGCGGGTGATTTCCTGCAAATCGCCGCCTGATAAGGAACATTTCGAAAAAGCATCATGGATGGATTTGTATCGTTTCAATTGCGAGCTTTCACGCTTGAAGATCTCGTCGTTGAGGATGTTGGTGATTTGCGCCAAAGAGAATTCATACGGCGTCTCGATGACGGGAAGATTGAGGCGGTTGGCTTCATCGATGATGATTCGGGGAATCTCGTTCCAATATCGTTTGATCTTGATACCAAGACCGGATATGTTCATGTTTGCAAGTTCTTCGATGAGTTTTTTTTGCAACTGCGGGTCATCTTTATAGACGTAACCGGTTGTCAATAGAAAATCTCCCGCCGTGAACCATTCGTAGGAATCCGGGTTGTCGATGGTGTTGACGTTGTGCACTTCATTATGCACCCCTTTGTTGCCGGCGACCAGTCGCACGCCTTCGAGTCGTTCGTGTTCGAGAATCTTCTTAATGGTCAGAGGCATAAACGCCACTCCCGTTTATTATGACTTCTATCTTCATTCTATCACATTGTGCACAGTGCCCAAAAGAAAATCGGCACAAATTGAGGTTTGCGCTTTGCATGAAGCATGCTAGAATGGATTTGAGAACCACCAACTTGATAAAAGGAGTGAAGTGTCTTCAATAGACACGTATCAATTATGACAAACGCCCTTCACATTGAACCACGCATCATCATGACACCGGGGCCCGCAGAAGCCGACCCGCGTGTCCTCAAGGTGATGACGAATCCGATCATCGGTCAGTTTGATCCCGTTTTTTTATCCTTAATGGACGATGTCATGGCGATGGGACGTCAAGTCTTCAAGACAAGCAACCATTACACTTATTTGATCAATGGTACCGCACGTGCCGGTATTGAGGCGCTCATGAGTGCGGTGATCGAACCGGATGATAAAGTTTATATTCCCATCTTCGGTCGGTTCGGACACTTGATGGCGGAGATCGCCACCCGGGCAAAAGGAAAAGTGCACACGACAGAAAAACCTTTAGGGGAAGTCTATACCATCACAGAACTCAAACGGGAGATCGATGCGTTCAAGCCGAAAGTCGTCGCAATCGTTCACGGGGAATCCTCCACCGGCATGATGCAACCGCTCAAGGCGTTGGGCACCTATTGCAATCAACACGGTATCCTTTTGATTGTTGATGCCGTGGCTACCTTGGCCGGTGCAGCGTTTGAAACCGATGCCTGGCATATCGACGGGGTCATAGCCGGTTCACAGAAATGTTTGAGCGCACCGGCGGGCATGGCATTGATCACCTACAACAAACGCATCGAGGCGATCGTCGAAAAAAGGAAGAAGATTGAACAAGGGCTTGATCCTCATAGCCAAAATCCCAGGATGATGCCTTCTAACTATCTGGATTTGAGTCAGCTTCAGGCCTATTGGGATGCGACAAGATTGAACCACCATACCGAAGCGACGAGCATGCTTTATGCGATGCATGAAGCCTTGCGGCTTACACTCGAAGAAGGCCTTGCAGTCCGGATTGAGCGCCATGCGTTGAACATGAGAGCGCTCTTGGCAGGACTCAAGGCGATGAACCTCGAGCTTTTCGGCGATAAAAAGCATCTTCTACCGACCATCGTATGTCTTAAGGTGCCTGAGGCCATCGATCCCCACCGGATCAGAACCGCTCTCGTGCAAGATTTCAATATAGAGATCGCCCCGGGATTCGGTGCGATAAAAGATGAAGTGTGGCGCATTGGGCAACTGGGTTATGGTAGCCGTAAGCAAAACGTGCTCAGCTTGCTAACGGCGCTTGAAAGTGTGCTTACAGACCAGGGGATGGTCCTTGAGGAAGGTAGGGCCAAAGCGGCCGCTTTGGCTGTTTATCAGACCTGAACAACAAAAAAACTCACCGCTTCGTTCGGTACGAAGGGTGAGTTTTCCATGTCAATTCTCGAAAGAGTCAACCAGATCGGCGGCAAGATGCGCCAACTGCAAATCGGTATCTTCTCTTGAAATTAATGTGAGGCCGAGCGGAACACCGTGTTGTTTCACGAGTGGCACGGTCACTTGTGGGGTGCCGGTCAATGGCGAGATGCAAAGCAAGCTCGTCGACTGGGCCCGGGTGCGGTTGATTTCCTCAAGGGAATCGGTTCTGAGCGGTGCGACTGAAGCGGCGGTCGGTAGGACCAAAACGGCGTCTTCAGGGAGGAAAGCGAGGAATTGATCCATCAGTTTATTTCGTTTTTCCTTGGCCTCGAGATAGGCGGGTCGTGTGATGGTTTTGGTCCAGGCGAGTCTTTCTTTCGGTCCTCTTGAAAGTCTGGGCTTGTATTTATCGAGCCAGCCGCCATAGCTTTCATAGACCTCATAACCCTGAACGATCTTGAAGATATCGATCCATTTGTCAAGCCCTTCGGGGGCGACTGATACTTCTTTTGCTGGACCGAGGGTGGTGATGACATGGTCGATTGCCGGTTGCAGAGCTTTGGCCACATCTTCATCGACACCCGCAAAACAGTCTTTGGCAATATAGACCTGTTTGAAGCGGGTGGTTTTTTTATCTTCACCGAGCAGGACTTTGGAGACGGTTTTGAATACCGCCGGGTCCTTAGCCACATAGCCAAGGACATCCATGCTTTCACAATATGGGGCTTCGCCGTCGTTGTCGACCCGCTTATAGGTCGGACGCATACCTAGAAGACCGTTATAGGAAGCGGGTACCCTGACCGAACCAAGACAGTCGCTACCGGTGGCGAAATCGACCAGGCCCCCGGCAGTGGCGGCACCACTACCGCTTGATGAGCCGCCGGTATACCGACGGATGTCGTGCGGATTCAAAGGAGATCCGTAGTTCCAGTTTTCACCGCTGATCGAGAAACAAAGTTCATCGCAGACGGTCTTGCCGACTAAGTCGGCGCCGTTGTCGAGCAGTTTCAATACGGATACAGCCGTGTAGGGATCAGGGCCGTGTGTTTTCAACCATTCGGGATGCCCGTTTCCAAAGGTGCTGCCTTTGACCATGAAAACATCCTTGATTGCGAAGCTTAGACCTTTGAGCGGGCCTTCTTTCGCGCCTTCAAGCGCGATGTGATTGTCCCGGACGAATGCCTGCAAAGCATCGTAAGGTGGTTCTTGACTAACTTTCAGTTTGCTGTTGTTGAGAAATTGATTGATTTTCATAAAGCCTCCAAAAAATGTGTGTCGTCGGTTTAAAGAAAAAGCGTTGTGATCCGGGCATGACCGAATACGCAACGCTTTTGGTTATGTAGGTGTCGTTTTTAGAAAAAGAGTCTGGTGAATACGGTCCAAAGCGTTCGGAAACCTAGAACGAACATAACAACGACCATGATGGAGCCCACAGCGTTTTGTAGACGTGTGTTGCGGAATTCTCCAAGTTTCTTGCTGTTGGTCGCAAGGACGAAAAGTACGGCGACAAACGGCAGGAAGATACCACTGGTTGCTTGAGCGAACAAGATGATTGGGACCGGTGCGGTTCCGAACATGGCAAGCGTGGTTCCAAAGAGAACGACCACTGCTGCTGCTGTCT
>SLJL01000069.1 GCA_007135105.1 Candidatus Izemoplasma sp. | reverse complement strand
TGATGATGGTGATGCCTTTTTCATTGGCCGCATCAAGCAGGTTCTCGAAATCTTCAATCGTCCCGTATTCGGGATTGACATCATAAAAGTCGAGTACGCTATAACCGTGTTTGCTCGGTGAGGGGTGGATCGGCATCAACCAGATGCCGTCGATGCCGAGATCGACGAAATAATCGAGATTTTCCTTGATGCCGGTGAAATCGCCGACGCCATCGCCGTTTGAATCGGCGAAAGAGCGCACGAAGAGCTGGTAGTAGTTGCCTTGAAGCGGGAACATTGTTTCAAGGTCGTTCTCACGTGTCTCGCATTCCGGTTCGCGTTGACAGGCGACGAGGGTCAGACTCAGCACCAGCAAAGTGATGAGTACGAAGATTTTTTTCATGGGTATCATCCTAGTCTATTTGGCTTTACGGTATATTCTGGCTTCATATGGTTCGAAGTGCTGCGGATGGTGATGGGGTTCCGTATTGTGCAGGTAAAGCTGCCATGCCGTGAGGTCCTCGGGCAGATCGACATGGATGGTCTCGCCTTTGAAGTTGGCGAGCACGAGGTAATCGTGGGTTTTGGCGGCTATTTTCACAAAGAAGGTTCTCGGATTGTCGATGTCGATGAATGTGACTTCGGCGTTGGCGATGTCCTCGCTTTTCCTGAGTGATAGAAGTTTCCTGTAGGTATTCAGGATCGATGTATCGTCTTTTTCCTGCGTGGTGACATTGATGGCTTTCGTGTTGCGATTGGTGTCGATCCACGGTTGATGCGCCGAAAAGCCGCCGTTGGGCGTCGGGTCCCACTGCATGGGGGTCCGTGCGTTGTCGCGGCACCGGTCTTTGAGCGCCTGCATGGCGAGATTGTGACTGGCGCCGTTGCGGATGAAATTGTTGTATTCGGTAAAGACTTCTACATCCCTGAACTGGTCCAGTTCGGTATAGTCCACATTCGTCATGCCGATCTCCTCGCCATAATAGATGATCGGAATGCCCGGCAGCAGGTACAGGGTGTAGGCCAGCATCTTGGCGCTTCTTTCATGGTGGTGTTTGTCGTTGCCGTAATGGGAGACGACGCGGGGCTGGTCGTGGTTGTGCCAGTACAAGGTGTGATATCCGCGGTTTTTGAAGATCTCGATCCACTTGGCGAAGCTGTGCTTGATCTTGGGCAGATCGATGATGCCTTTGGCCCATTTGCCCGGTGTCAGGACGTTTTGATCGTCGGTATCGGCCCAGCAGTGCTCGAACTGGATGAGGAGATTGAACTCCTCCGAATCGAATCCGGCGTATTGCAAGGCTTCCTTGCGCGTAGCCCCGCCGGCCTCTCCGATTACAAGCAGGTCGTTCGGGATGAATAGCTCCCGGGCGAGTTCCTTGAGGTATTCGTGGTGTTTCGGAAGCGAGCTGAAATGTTCATAACCCGGTTTGGCATCGGGGAATTCCCAGTTCTTCTCAAGATGGTTCGACGCATCGACGCGAAAACCATCGACGCCGAGTTCTATCCACCAGGCGATCATCTTTTTCAGTTCTTCGCGCATGGTGGTGTTGCGCCAGTTCAAATCCGGCATCTTCTTGCTGAAGATGTGCAGATAGTACTGATCCAGTGCCGGCACGTACTGCCAGACCGGACCGCCGAACCAGGAAATCCAGCGTGTCGGCGGTTTCTTCTTGCTGTTCTTATCGAGAATGCCGTCATGCCAGATATAGAAGTCATGGTAGTGTTCATGTTCGGGGTGGTCGGGGTCTTTCGCCGCTAAAAACCAGGGATGTTCATCCGAGGTATGGTTGAGCACAAGATCGACCAGAACTTTCATATCCCGTTCATGTGCGGCGGCCAACACATCTTTGAAATCATCGATGGTGCCGTAATCGGGGCTGACTTTATAAAAATCCCTGACATCATAGCCGTTATCATCCATGGGCGAATCGTAATGCGGTGAAATCCAGATGGTGTTGATGTTGAGTGATTTCAGATAATCCAGTCGGCGGATGATGCCCTGCAGATCGCCGATCCCATCCTGATTGGCATCCTGAAAGCTTCTGAGATATATCTGATAGATAATGGCGTCGTGCCACCATTTCTTCTCCATAGTGATGACTCCTTCTATCTCGGATCAGCGAATAGGATCACAGGGTCCTGTTTCAATACGAGACGGTTGTTTTTGATGGTGACTTCGGTGCCGTCGATGGCGTTTTCATAACGGCCATCGGGTAGATCGATGGTGATGGTTCCGGTTTCAAGGGCGACATTGAAGATGCCGGTGACCTGTGAAACCGCATTTTCGTAACGGCCGATGATGACGTCCTTATCATCGGCTTTGGCGATATGATAGATGCCGGCTGTGAACAAGGATCCGCGGGTGATTTGGTTCAGACGCTTGAAAAAGGCGCTATGGTCTTCCCGGTTGAAATCGATCGTGTCCTTGTTGAACAGATCGGGATGGTGCGGATTGAAGGTCTCGCTACCGGAGAAAATCATCGTGGCGCCCTTGTTGAAAAAATTGAAGGCGTGCCACTGCTTGAGTTTGTTTTTGTTCTCATGCACCATGGCGGCGATGCGTCCGAAATCATGGTTCTCCAGATTGCGCAGCTTCACATAATCCTTGGGATAGATCTCTTCTTGTTTTTGCAACCAGGCCACGTATGGTGCCAGCGGTGCCTCGTTTTTGAGATATGCTTCGAAATAAGGGTGCGCATCGTAATCGTAAGCCATGTCGAAAACGGTAAATAGCTCGGCTTCGCTGTGGGCTTCAAAACCACGGTCACGCACTTCTTTCAGGAAGTGTCCATGCACCGATTCGCTGAGCCAGATGGTTTGCGGGTTGATCGCATCGATTGTCTGACGCGCTGCTTCCAGGAATGCCAAAGGCAGAAGCGAGGCGACATCGAAACGGTAGCCATCGACGCCGAGATTGGTATAGTGGACGAGCACATCGATCAGGGTTTCCCAAAGGGCTTCGCTTTTTGAGAAATCGAAATCTGTTACGTCCCACCAATCACCGATGCGGTTCTTGAACGCGCCGTTTTCCTTGTAGTAGAATTCAGGATTGGTCTCAAGCAAGGTCGCATCCGGGCTTGTATGGTTGAAGACGATATCCAGCATCACTTTCATCTTGCGTTCGTGACAGGCGTTGATTAGTGCCTTGAAATCATCGTAAGTTCCAAGTTCGGGGTTGATGGTCTTGTAATCCTTGATCGCGTAGGGACTGCCAAGGGTGCCTTTGCGGTTTTTCGCACCGATCAGGTTCACCGGTAGAAGATAGATCATGTCGACACCGAGTGCACGGATACGGTCCAGATCGTTGATAAGCGCTTGAAACGTACCGGCTTCGGTGTGGTTGCGTACATAGACCTGATAGATGAACAGGTCTCTTTTATCTGTGGCGTTCGGTTTTTTCATCGGCAGCCTCCGTTTAGAATATAAAAATAACAGTATCATTGTAGCCCTTTTGTCTGCTAATTTCAATCTATCCGATGTCAAACGCTTTCAGTAAACGGTTTCCGTTTCTTGCGTGGTTGTTTTTCAAAACACTTTAGATGACGCCACGAGGTGATGCAGGCATGTTTTACCGCATTTTAATCAAAACGGAAACCTGTTGGCGAAACAGGGCAGAAAAAAAGCGGGACTACCCGCTTGGATGTTGGATGGCTTCTAAGAGTGTATCGGCTGCTTTTTCGCCGTTGTAGTATGTGACGATGGCGTGGACGAAGGCATACACGGTTCCCGCGCCACGGCTTGTGATGATGTTTTTGTCGGTGACGGCGGCTTTCTCCGGATGGTAGTTGCCGTCTTTGCCGTCTTCTTCGCTGCCGGGAAAGGCGGTATAATCGACACCCTCAAGCAAACCGGCTCTACCGAGAAAGCGCGGACCGGCGCAAATGGCGGCGATCAGTTTATCCTTTTTGCTGAATGCAAGTGCCAAATCCTGGATATCGTGACGCGTATCGATGGTGTTTTTGACATAGGGCCCGCCGGGGATGATCAGAAAATCGAAGTCGTTGATGTGAGTCTCGCGCATGTAGCCATCGCAGATGACTTCCAGATGATAGGCGGTGTCGATGTTGAGTGTGTGTTCGAAGGTTCCGGTGATGATTTCGAAGCCGGCCCGTTTCAACAAGGCTCTGGTTGCGAGGCTTTCGACATCTTCCATCGCATGAGACATGACAAGCAGACCTTTAGGCATGGCAAATCCCTCCTGGTTCGTTATACTTCCATTATACATCAACCGGTCAAAAGGAAAAGTACGATGCGTTTTCGGATATAAAAATGGCGTTCCGGGTGGGATTCGAACCCACGACCCACAGTGTCGGAGACTGTTACTCTATCCCCTGAGCTACCGGAACGCTACGATGGCTATTATACCACAAAGTTTTCCGTTTTGAAGAAAAATTTCATGTGGCGATGATGTCGAACAAGAGTAGAAAAATGACGATGAGGCCAACAGGGATGAAAGCAAGGGAAAACCCGAGCAGGAAAAGGTCGTCCTTGATGACATCACTGAGTTTCGACAGGGATTTCTTGCGCATGGTCAGGATATAGGGAACAGTGAATAAAAGGATAACGATCAAGGATAGTGGTACGGCGCTTTCAAAATGACCGAGCAAAAACTGGTTGATCAGGAACAACAACACGAAAATGAACATGTTCATGCTGATCATCATCGCCACAAGAAACAGTAGCGACCGTTGTTCGAAACGTTCCTTCAGTGTCTTTTTCATGCTATCGACTCCTTTTCCTGTTCGCATGGCCCATCCGACAAAGCGAAAAATTGAGGTTTGAGGTTTTCACCGCATCCGCAAGCGGATGCAAATCCTCGGTGATGCCGACTTCGATGTCAAATGTCTTCAGGGCTTTGAAGAGATCTTCGATCTTATAGACCGCAAGCGGTCTGACCGACTCTTCGCTGGTGTAGTATCCGGCTGTGGCATCTTGGAGTACGAACGATGCGGTTGGCAGTTCATAGACCGTCAGGACGGTAGAAGCCATGGTCTCTACCCAGCCGGGCTCTATCCAAAGCGCATGGCGGCTTGCGGTGGCGAAAAAACGGTTTTCCTCGGCGAGCGTGGTGGTTTCGGTGGCATGGAAGGTGACACGGGGACAGTTGCGTGGGGTGAAAAAATTCGGAAGTGTCCGTTCGCAGAGGGCCCAAACCAGTGGCGGTTCCTGTTTTAAATCTTTTCTGAGCGGCTTGCGGGGAAGAAAAATTTCAATGTCCGGTTCTTCACTGACATGAAACAGGCGCATGGGCATCTCCTTGGTTTGTGTCATGTGTAAAAACAGGCTGGTCCGATGTTTCAAAGATATGTTATAATAGCTGACGGGATGTGGTAATATGCGTGTGCACAAACACTTGCCGGCGGGTTTCGAAGCCAGAATCGAAGCGTTCGCCTTCGAGATGGTCACCATTTTCACGGCGATTCTCATCGTGATTTTCATGGTCTGGCATCCGGTCATCGAAGCGTTGTTCGTCATCGGGGCGTTTTATAGCGTGACGCTTCTGCCGATGGTGTTTCATCCTGGTCGGTCTTTGGGAAAACTGTCTGCCAAAACGGTGATTGTCGATTTGGATGATCAACCGGTAACCCTCTACAAGGCGCATATGCGTGAATGTTTCAAATGGGTCGCTGGTTTTTTGACGCTCGGTCTTTATTTTGTTGTCGCGTTTGCGGTTTTCACACAAAACAGGGAACACCGTACGTTGCACGATTTCATCTTCAAGACCAAGGTGGTTTATGTCG
>SLJL01000021.1 GCA_007135105.1 Candidatus Izemoplasma sp. | reverse complement strand
AGGGCAATCTCGGCCGCATACTCGATTTGATCCAGTGTCAGATCAAACAGCTCCGCATGCGCCGCGGCCGCCATGCTACACGCACTTCCCACTTCCGCCTGACACCCGGCCTCGGCACCACTTATCGAAGCGTTATGCTTAATGATGTTGCCGATGATGCCGGCAGCGGCCAAGGCATCGATGATGTCTTCTTCAGTAAACTTGTGTCGTTCTTTCATATAGCGCAATACAGCCGGCATCGTCCCACTCGCACCACACGTCGGTGCGGTCACGATGGTGCCGCCGCTTGCGTTCATCTCGTTAACCGCAAAAGCGTAGGCGCTAACAAGGCGTGATTCTCGAATTTCACTTGGTTCCTTCTTGATGATCTTATCATATAGCGACTTCGCTTTTCTGACGACACGCAGTTCTCCGGGAAGCGTATCTTCCCGCGAAAGACCTTCTTCGATCGATCGCTCCATCACATGCCAGATCGTGCGGAGAAATGAACGAATGTCTTTTCCTTCGAAACGTTCGACATACTCCGGAAGTCTGATGTTCTCCTCTTTGCAGTACACCATGATTTCCTCGAAGCTACGGTGTGGGTAGACGTCTTCAGCCTCCGTGTGTGGTTCGCCTTCGATCAGTATCGTACCCCCGCCGATCGAATACACCCGCATGAAACCGATTTCTAGCTTGTTTTCATCATAAGCGAAAAAATCGAGCGTATTCGGGTGTTCATCGATGAAGTCTGAAGAAAAAACAACATTAACGTCCTTTAGTGTATCCTCGATAACCCTATCGGTAAGGTGCCCTTTGCCTGTCAAAGCCAAGGAACCGTATAAGACAACCTTGTATGTATCGGCTGGAAACTTGGATCTGAATAGCTTCGCAGCCTTTTCAGGCCCCATCGTGTGTGAACTCGATGGTCCTTTTCCGATTTTGTATAATGCTCTGATCGATTTCATAATGCCTCCAGAAGACTAAAACTCTACAACCATTATACCACAATTCACATAAAAACGGGAAAGCGCATCGCGCATTCCCGTTAGGCCTCAAAGAATGTTATCAGTGATTAAAAATCCATCTTGACATCAGCACGTTTTTCCAGTTCGGCTTCAAAGAACGGCTTTTTATCCATGCCGATTCTCGCAGCGACAATACTGGTCGGAAACGAAACGATGCGGCGGTTCAAAGCCGATACATTCGCATTATAAAGTCGGCGTGCCGCCTGGATATGTTCCTCGACATCCGCGATGCTGCGTTGCAGGTTTGTAAACACTTTTTCGGCTTTCAAATCCGGATAGCGTTCCACGGCGACATTGATATCCGCCTGAACCTGATTCAGTTTCTGCATGAACTCCTGTTTTTGCTCAAGCGTCATGTCATCAGGCATACCTTTACGCCATTTAACGACATTCTCGAATGTTTTGGCTTCATGTTTGGTGTAGCCTTTAACGGTATCGACCATTTTAGATAGGGTATCGAAGCGTTTGGTCAAGGCAACATCGATGCCTGATTCACCCTCGGAAACTTTTACTTCCTTTTGTCTTAAGGTGTTCATCGTGCTGATATACCAGATTAAAACCAGAAATACGATGACACCGATGACAATCAATACAATCCAAAGATCTTCCATTGTTATGCTTCCTCCTTAAAGATATCTTTATTCAATTTTAAATCATCAACAAGTTCATAGATGCCTTCGATATCCGCTTTAAAGGTATCGATCAGTTTTTCGTCAATCTTGACGATGGGATAAATCGCGAATGATGATTTATTGTTGTTTATCGCAAAACGCAACTTCTCGTCGAAAAATGAAAACCCGATTCTACCGGGATGATTCTTCTCTACCTTCATAAGCGCCTCCATGAAATGCGGCGTAAGCACGTAAAACGCGGTATGTGGATCGGTAGCATAGGTTTTGAATTTCTTGTTGAAGTCGATGCTTTCAAGTTCGACCTTTTTGTACTTATGCCCATCCAGTGGACGGTAGCGCTCCAATACCTGGAGACGGTGTTCCAGTTTCTTATGAAAATCGAACTCGAAGACGCGGCCTTTAAAATACGTTACATACCGTGTTTTTCTTCTACCTTTGCTATCGGTATAGACCTGCCTTTCCTGAAGATGGACATCGCTCGATCTGAAATCAATGCCATCGATTTTTCCGCCGAGATAATCATAGCTCTTGAAACGGTCGGCGCGTTTAATGAAACCACAAGCATAAACCTCTGAAGCATTCAAACCTCTTTTGGGTCGGTACTCACCATTTTCAATGATACTGGAAAAATATTCTTTCAAATACGATTTCTTGAAATAGCCGATCAAACGGTTATACATCACAATTCCAACAAGTATCGTCACGATACCGATACCGATAAGAACTCGACCTGCCATCCCAAGAAAAGTTGCTTGTTCGAAGTTGACAGTTGTCAAAATACCCAGGATCAACAGTAAAATCCCGATACCAGTGACCAATTCACTCCGTTGTTTCTTCCCTTGGTAATATAACAAATCCTTTTCCATGACTTCCCTCCATTCAACCTATATTATAGCATCAATAAAAAAAACGAGAAAGCAATTTTCGCTTTCTCGAAAAAGAAGGGTTATTCAACTACGATTTTGACGCGATCGCCATCGCTTGACTCGATATCAACCAGTTCTCCTACCACGCCTTCTTCAAGCATCTGGAGAACCGCTTTCAAATCCAGATCCGTTTCGTCAAAACTCGTGTTCTTGACGATTTTGGGACTGAAAGCCAACAGACCTTTCGCGAAACAGAGTGGTACTTTGATGCGCACCTTGTCGCCGTCACTTGAGTCGATCAGTACTTTTATTTCTTTTGCGTTGCTTTTCGTTGCTGTTGCATCCATATGAGGTTTCACCTCGTCTCGATCACCGTTTTTTGATAAATGTTGTTTCGCATCTGCGAATGATACTTCTTTGTTGGATAGTTTTTCCAACCATTCCATAGATTTGTTCATCGTTTTCTTCCTCTCTTATCTTTTTTGGATTTTAGGGGTTTGCCACCACTTGGGTTTACGATTGTGGTTGTTTTGCAATATAACTCTCTGAACATCTATTTGATCGTACATGGTATCACTTCTTTCTTTAACGGTTTACGTTACGTTTCAACGTTTTTTTAACTAGTTCCTTTTTTTGTTGGTTTTCATGTTCCATGATGGTGTAAAGGAGGGTAGTATCAAACATCATGATCATCCTTTCTTATTTGGTTTTTGATGATCAAAACGAATAGGTCAACACTCGATGTATTTTTTTTCGTTTTTCTTAATCAGTTCTTTGTGTTTTGCGATGTGGCGTTCAAATCCACCACAGACATTGCCTAGTTCGAACATTGTCACGCATCCTTTCTCTTTTTATTAACTTGATGCGGCGATTTGGTGCGGGTCTTAACGGGTCAAGTTGAATTGGTCTTTTTGTTCTTGTTCTTTTCTCAGTTGCTTTTCTTCATTTCTTAAAATCTCTTGGAACAATACATCATTATACATTTTCATTTCTCCTTTACTTTATTAATGTGTTTATTAATTTTTTTAATCTTTGCATTACTTTTTTTAACTTCAACCACATAATACACCACTTTTTATAGGTTGTCAACATAAAAAATAAATTTTTTTAATCTTTTTATTAATTTATTAAAAAAAGCGATTAATTTTATTAACCGCTTTCGTTTATATGTTTGACTTTATTTAGGATTGAAGCTTGTTTTCAAAATGTTTATAAGCAAGTAATGTCAAGAACAAGGAGTAGAAAACCCCAATGGTTATATATAAAGAATAGGTCAGATTGTGTTCATGGGTCAGAAAATCCGCACTGACCATCAAAGCTTTGACCGGCCAGAAGATCGGATAGATACCGATGATGTACTGTTTGAAGTCCTGCATCGTGTCAAGAACGAGGATGACCGGTAAAAAGACAAGCATACCGGTGATTTTCATATAGGCGAAACCTTCGATCTTGTTTTTCGATACACTGGCAAGAAACATGGCAAATACTGGCGTGAACAGTCCTGCCGCAAACGCATAGATAAGGATATTGCCTGCGGTGAAACCATCCCATAGATTGACACCATGGAACGTATATCCGTCGCCGCTGAGATGCTTGACACCGAACAAGGTCCAAAATGAGGCGTTGACACTAAGCAAATAGGCATAGACGGTCTTAAACGTCACATAACCCTTCAAGGAAACCGGTGTAACCCGTATGGTATCCAGCGTATTTTCATCCAGATGATCAATCAGGTTGAACCCGAGCATCGCCGCAGTGATAAAAGGCGCGAGTGAAGAGAATACGATGATGACAACCAGTACCGCCAGTTCCTGTCCGGCGGCTTCCTGACCATAGACATCGATGAGTCGCGGAATGATGAACGAGCCGATCATAATGATCAACAAGGGATACACCAGCATAAGCATTGTCATCTTGTCACGTAGGATGTTTTTCATTTCATAGGTGAACAGACGAAAATATTTCATCATAGGATCACTCCTTGATCGCTTTTTCTATATATTTCGGGAAAACAATGAACTTCGCCAAGATAAAGCTTAGAGCAACAAGGTAAAGTACGGACAGGAAAATCAAAGCTGGTGCCACGCTTTTTCCAAAGGAAAGGTCGACCAGAAGCATGGATCCGTGGGTAGGTGAGATAAGAAGCAGATATTCCCAAGTGTCTCCTAAGATATCCAACGCATAGAAGATGGATGGAAAGGCAAATAGGATCATGTAGGACATGATTGCGGCAAGCAAACCGGTGAAGTCTTTGACCAATACCGAGAAGGTATAGCCGATCATCGCATGGGTCAAAGCTATCAAAAGGGTAAACGGCAAAAGATAATAGAACTTGACGGTCGAATCAAAGAAAAGGTAGCCGAGCAAACCAAGAAACACCGCTGACTGCAAGGCGATATACACCGCACTGATGAGTTTGGAGAAAATGATATGGGATAGCTTCGTCGGGGTAATCAGTAATGTCTTCAACGTATTTTCCTGTCTTTCGTAGAACAATCCCGCACCGATGAGCAGCACGGTCATCATCGTAAGGTCCATGAACAAAAACAGAGGAATGAACAGCCCGCCCTCATCACGACCGATCAAAAACAAGACGAGGACCCAAAGAACTGTGACACCAAGACCAGATTGCAAAATTTTGTATTTCGCAAGCCGCTGGAATTCACCGGCGACCAACCGCGTGAGATTATTCATGGATCTGTTCACCCGTCACTTTGATGAAGATGTCATCTAGCGAGGTTTCGCCCGAATGGATCGTTTCGATTTCACGGGTCTTGATAAGGTTAAGAAAATCCGCGTTGTTTCCGATGTCATCCAGTTCGAATGTCTCGGTTGTCGTTTGACTGTTGTGCTGATATTCGACATCGACGATGCGTCTGCCGTGTTTCAACTTTAGCGCTCTCGGTGTGGCTATCTCTCTTATCTTACCACTACTGATGAAGGCGATGTTATCACAGAGTTCCTCGACATCATTCATGAGATGCGTGGTCAGGATGACCGTGCCCCCCGCTTCTTTGAACTCCCGGATCATATCTTTTATGATACGGGCATTCTTGGGATCCAGCCCATTGGTTACCTCATCCAAAAATAAAACCTTGGGGTCATTGAGCAGGGCCCTAACGAAGTTCAGGCGCATTTTCATGCCCTTAGAATATTCACCGACAAGGCGATCCTTATCTTCATAAAGACCGACACGCTTCAACAAGGGTCCGACATCAACCTGTTTTTTATAAAGTTTTGAGAAAAAAGCCATGTTTTCTGCCCCGGTCAATTT
>SLJL01000010.1 GCA_007135105.1 Candidatus Izemoplasma sp. | reverse complement strand
GGACTTTTTCTTTATTTCAATTATTTTTCCTGCATCAGACGCAAGGTATCTCTGGCAATCATGACTTCTTCGTCGGTTGCGACAACAAGCAGTTTAACTTTTGAATCATCCGATGAGATGATCTTGTCCTGACCGCGTACTTTGTTCGCCTCAGGATCGAGTTTCGCACCAAGCGCCTTCAAATGATCGACAATCAGTTCGCGTGTGTTCGGTGCATTTTCCCCTACACCGGCTGTAAAGGCAATCGCATCGACACCACCCATGCGAATGTAGTAGGCACCGATGTAATCAGCAACCATCTTCGATTGCTTTTTGATAGCCAACAAAGCTTTTTCATCGCCTTTATAAGCCGCATCCCACAAATCACGGGAATCGGAGGAAACCCGGGAAACACCAAGATAGCCGGAGCCTTTATTCAAGTCGTTCATGACTTCCTGTATGGTCTTATTTTCCTTGGTGGAAATGAACTCGATAATCGCAGGATCGATATCACCGCTTCTTGTGCCCATGGAAATACCCGCCAGCGGTGTAAAACCCATCGAAGTATCGACACTGATACCACCATCGACGGCACAGATACTCGCGCCATTACCGATATGAAGCACGATCGTCTTTAAGTCCTTGACATCCTTATCAAGAATTCTAGCAACCCTTTGGGAGACATATTTATGGGAAGTGCCATGGAAACCGTACTTCCGGACCCCGTATTTCTCATACCAGTCATACGGTGTGGAATACATGTAGGCATCCTCTTCCATGGTCTGATGGAAGGCTGTGTCGAAAACCGCGATCATCGGTTTGTTAGGCAGAGCTTCTTGAAAAGCCTTGATCCCCGTCAGATTCGCCGGGTTGTGAAGTGGTGCCAGATCGCTGACTTCCTCAATCGCTTTGATGACCTCTTCGTCAATCAAGACCGAATCGCTGAATTTTTCGCCCCCATGGACCACACGATGCCCCACGCCGGCAATGTCATCAAAAGACGTCACAATCCCGAAATCGACCAAAATCTGGAGTACGGTCTCAACCGCAGCCGTATGATTTTTGATCTCAAGCGTTTTTTGTTTCTTATCGCCGTTGAATTTAATCGTTGAAACAGCATTCGGCAAACCGATACGTTCAACCACGCCACTGGCGATGACGTTTTCTTCAGGCATCTTGAGGAGTTGGTACTTCAAACTGGAACTTCCAGCATTAACAGCCATAATAATCATATTAATCAACCTTTCTATCGTTAAACCAATCTTCTATTTTTTCAAGGGCGCCGTTGAAGCGCTCCTTGTCAGTGAATGGCGGTAAATCCGCCAATAAGAACGTATCGATTTTCTCCTGTTCATGACCTTTTTTCTGGAGTATCAAGATACTTTTAGGGTGTGCCTTGAACAAACCCTCATCCAGTTTGATCAGTCCGAACAAATGCATCGATTCTTGCAGGGTCTTTTTGAAGTTTCCGGCCTCTTTTTGATCAAAGAAATCATTTTCAATCAAAGCGATGAAAAAGCCGTAATCCTTGAGATTGTCCTTATGCTTCAAAATGACTTCATACGGGAAATAGGCGTGTTTCCGGTCCTTTTTCTCAACTGGAAAATCCGTGACGACCACATCAAAAGGGCCACCTGCGAAATCCCGGTTGTCCTGATGATATATCTGCGCATTGATTTCAAGGGCATCCAGCACGTTTCTCGCCAGACTGCAAAGCAACGGGTCGACATCCGTACCAATATAGCGTAGACCTTCGTGATAATGATTGTTGATGGTCGCCAGTAAATTCCCGGTACCGACAAGCGGATCGTAGACTGAAAGATCATCCGTCGAACCAAACAGTTTTTTCATCAGATAGCCGATAAACATACCGATGGAATCCGGCGTCAGCATCGAATTGGTGATATTTAGGTCTTTGAACCCCTTCAACAAAGAAAGCTGAATCGCCTTGCGAATCGTTTCTTTCTCGAAGTCGATTCCGGTGATGTCCTGTTTAAAGGATTCAAGATCGACAAGCACTTCTGCATCGACATCTTTCTCAAACGCATCATCAAGCAAATAAGAGATGGCCATGCTCAGGCCATTCAGATACGGGGTTTTATCGTATGTGTAAAAACGCATCGCGCACCGATCAAGATAATCGTAAAATCGTTCAATAGTCGCCTTTTTTTCCATCATATCACCATAGTGTATTCTATCAAAAAGTCCCCTGTTTGTCCACGATTATCAGCAAGCTGCAAGTAAATATATTGCTTAGAAACGAACACTTTGATATCATTAGCATGTACGAGGTGAAGCCCGTGAAAAAGCTCGTCATCAAGCTCATCGAGAAATACCAGGACATCTCCAAACACAAAACGCCGAGTTGCCGTTACAAGCCGACCTGTTCTCAGTATGCCAAGGAGGCGTATCAAACCCGCAACTTTTTTTATGCAGGTCTTTTAAGCATATGGCGGATTCTCCGGTGCAACCCTTTCAGCAAAGGCGGCTATGACCCCGTACCAAAAAAGAAGAAGAAGGGAAAGGATACCATGCATTATCTCGATATCACACTTGACGGTTCCGACCAGCAGACACACAAACTCAGAGACTATAAAGGCAAGAAAGTCGTGCTTTACTTCTATCCGAAAGACTCGACCAGCGGCTGCACCATAGAAGGTAGACAGTTCACCAATCTGAAAGACGAATTCGAAAAGAAAAACGCCGTCATCATCGGGGTTTCCAAGGATTCGATCAAAAGCCATCAAAAATTTTGCGAAGAAGCCGGTCTTGATATCTTGCTGCTTTCGGACAAAGACGAATTGCTTGTAAAAGCATTCGACGTCCTCAAGGAAAAGAAAATGTACGGCAAGACCTTCATGGGCATCATGCGTTCGACGTTCGTCCTCGATGAAGCAGGCAACATCGTCAAAAAATACCTGAACGTAAAACCCGAGGGTCACGCCGAAGCCGTACTTGCCGATCTTTAAAGGGTTGTATTTTAACCACAAAAAAGCTATGATATTCACAATGAACTTCAAAGAAGGTGTAAGCATGAACTTAGCTAGAAAAATGATGACGTCGGAATCGGTCACCGAAGGCCATCCCGATAAAATATGCGACCAGATCTCCGATGCCATATTGGATGCGATCCTAACCGATGATCCCGATGCACATGTCGCTTGTGAAACGGCTGTCACCACAGGATTGATCCTAGTCATGGGTGAAATCAGCACGACTACTTACGTCGATATACAAAAAATCGTCCGCAAGACCGTTAAAGATATCGGATATGATCGGGGTAAATATGGCTTTGACGCCGAAACCATGGGCGTTATCGTTTCAATCGATCCCCAATCTCCTGATATTGAGCAAGGGGTAAGAAAAAAAGACAACCCTGGTGAAATCGGTGCCGGGGACCAAGGCATCATGTTCGGATACGCAACCAATGAAACACCAGCCTACATGCCGGTGACACATCTTTATGCGCAACAGCTGGCAAGACGTCTATCGGAAGTAAGAAAAAACGGAACGTTGCCATATCTGAGACCTGACGGCAAAACACAGATTACCATCGAATTCGACGAAAACAACCGTCCGAAACGCATCGATAGTGTCGTTGTCTCCAGTCAGCACGCGCCCAACATCAAACAAAGCACCTTGCATGCCGATATCAAAAAACATGTCATCTTCAAAGTGTTGCCAAAAGAACTTCTGGACGATCAAACCATCTACTACATCAATCCGACCGGCAAGTTCGTCATCGGCGGCCCCCACGGCGATGCCGGTTTGACCGGTAGAAAGATCATTGTCGACACCTACGGTGGCAATGCCCGCCATGGCGGTGGCGCTTTCAGTGGTAAAGATGCCTCAAAGGTAGACAGAAGTGGTGCTTACGCGGCACGTCACGTCGCAAAGAACATTGTCGCCGCCGGCTTGGCCGATAAAATCGAGATCCAACTTTCATACGCCATCGGCATCTCACACCCCACCAGCATCAATGTGGAAACCTTCGGAACCAACAAAGTCCCCGAAGACACGATCATTGAAGTCATCGATCAGGTATACGACCTCAGACCCGCCTCCATCATCAAGAACTTGGGTCTAAAAGCGCCGATATTCAAACAGACGGCTGCCTACGGTCATTTTGGACGCGACGACCTCGATCTTCCCTGGGAACGATTGGACACGATCGATGCTATCCAGAATGCCTTGAAAAAACTCGAATCATAAATAGAACCGACACGGAATTTTCCGTGTCGGTTTTCTTTAGTTCTCTTCGATAAGGTAGAGAATGCCGATGGTTTTAGGACCGCAATGTGATGAGATCACACAACCGGCTTCTGTCTCATGAATGTTCTTTATTTCCGGTAGATTCGCCTGCAGCAACGTTTTGATATATCCCGCGTTCTCATGTGACTGTGAATGTGTAATCATCACAAAATCACCATCAAGCTGCGCTTTATCCTTTAACATGTCACTGAACATGATCTTAATACCGTTTTTAAGTTTTCCGCGCGGTTTTTTACCGATGGCCATTTCGCCATCAATCACGCGGATGATAGGTTTAACCCGCAACATCGTTCCCACCAAGGCGCTGATGGCTTTTAATCTGCCGCCTTTATGAAGATAATCAAGCGTATCGATGATGAACTGGCTGCGTACTTTCGGTACCAATGACGTAACTTTTTCAACCACGGTTTCAATGCCATCACCATCCTTGATATATCTGGATGCTTTCAAAAGCAGCAGCCCCGAACCACTGGATAGATTATGCGAATCGATCAGATGGATATCATCACTGTTGAGCATGTTCTTCGCAATCAAGGCATTTTGAAACGTGGCGGAAAACTTCGAACCGATGCCAAGATAGATGATTTGACATTCCTTTTTTAAATAGTGTCTGAATATCGTCTCGAAATCACCCGGAGAGGCGGCAGCGGTTTTAGGAACGACATCATGTTTTTCAACCAGGTCATACATCTGGTCAGTGGAAAGATCCACACCGTCTTGGAAGGATTCTTCCCCTAGATTCACATAAAGCGGTATAACCCCGATATCGTTTTGCTTCAGTAGTTCTTCCGAAAGATCACACGTACTGTCGGTTAGCAGCTTTATTTTCTTCATTTCAGCCTCCTGTAGATAAAATATGTTGTCCTAATATAATAAGGAATCCCCTATTTATGAATGCGATATCCCTAGATTTTTCTCTGTTTGATGATACAAGCTCCATGTTCATCAACTTCGTCGCAACGGATGAAGGAGTGTCGAAGACCGAACGGGCCAAGAAGCTCATAGACAAGTGTACCGATGATTGTGATAAGCACGATCAGGTTTCCATGAAGAGGGTTGGATAGCTGTGCACGCGCATATAAGGCAAGGGCCATCGCCGCTTGTGCTTGTGGCAGCAAACAAAAACCGAGATATTTTTGGACATTCTTCGTCGATTTGCCGATAACACCACCGATATATGTTCCGAAAAGTTTTCCGATAATCCGGGAGATGATGTAAACGAACGCCAAAGCTAAAAGCATGACCCCTGGTACCGTTCCCGATTCAAGATAGATTAAAAAAACCATTTCCGCACCGACAATTGTGAAAAAAGCGATGATGACAGGTGGGGAAAACAGGTCCAACATATGTTCGGTCTCATGCTTGGCCAATCGTGATGAGAGATTCGCAAAAGTGATCCCGACAACCATAGGCAGGAGAATCGGAGACAGATGCACATGGATCCCACCCAAATAAAACCCCTGGTTCGCCAGGGAAATCGATGCCAGAATAGCGACGACGGTCGTGACGAACACGACCAGATCCTTATCGGCGTCATGGTAATCCAAGCGGTAGATGAACAAGCTGAAGACATACCCGATCACCACACCGATCAGAACCGAAAACAGCAACTCGAAAACAGGTCCGAAGATGATATCGGAAAAAGACATGCCCACACCCTGATCGACACCGACGGCGTAGGCTAGAACCAAACCGAAAACGATGATGGCAAAAGCATCTTCGACACCATGCAACGGCACCAGAGTATCGGTAAGTTCACCACGTGTCTTATACCGTTTCGTCATGTGCAGAATCGGACCGGGTTCAGTCGCAATGGCAATCGCACCTAGCACCAAGGCGATATGTAGATCCAGTCGAAACAAGAATAGACCGAGTGCTGTGAATAAGAAGGCCGCCGTCGCTTGTATGAGTGTCACGATAATCACTTCATTACGTCTTCGGCGTAGTTTACCGAAGTCCAGCTCTAAACCGATGGAAAAAGCAATAAAGCCAAGACAGAACATCGTGATTGTCATAAAGATATCCACAAGATATTCACGACCAAGGAAAATAAGCAGCAAGCCAAAAACGATGCCCAAGGCCATGTATCCGGTAACATTGGGAATCCGGAACTTCTCAGCGACACGCCCCATGTACATTCCTGTCAGGATCATAATCGCCAAAAGCATCACGAGCTCATATCCGCCCCCGTCCACTGCAAGAAAAATAAATTGTTGAGCAAGTATATCCACTTTCATCGCCTCTTGTTATAATGATTGTAACCACATACATGATAGCACCAAATAAATTGTATTACAAATATATTTTGTTCGGTCCTTGAGACCGGAAAGTGGGGATACGATGCACCGATACATCCATACAACAATAAAAATGACCTTGGCCAGCATCATCGCAACCGGAATCGCATGGGGATTCAATCTGGATGCCCCTTTGACCGCAGGTATTTTGGCCATTCTATCCATCCAGCTGACCCGAACGGATTCAGTCATGCTCGCTGGAAAGCGTCTTCTTTGTACACTGCTCGCCTTAAGTCTATCCACTGTGTTCTTTCATGTTCTCGGTTATGACTTCAGCACTTACTTTCTCTTCACGTTCGTGTTCATCGCTTTGAGCTTTCTTTTCGGCATTCATCCGGGCATTGTGCCCAGTCTGGTTCTCGTCACACACCTACTCAACCATGGTTCTTTTTCCTGGTCAGTTCTCATAAATGCTCTGGTGCTAATGCTTATTGCCTTGCTTATCGCAATCACAATGAACATGCTATACCCCTTGAACACGAAAAAAGCCCTCGCGAGATACAACCATGCCATCGATCGAAATGTGCGCAATGCCTTGACATTGATCGGTCAGTTCCTATTACATGAAATCAACCATAAAACCCTACATGAGAAGCATCAGATACTATCCGAGGAACTCGAAACAATTATATTACAAGCTGAAATGATTGAAAAAGACATCCTTTTCGATAAGAGTCGTGATGCGACCGAGTATCTGAAGATGCGTCGAATCCAGATCAACCGACTTGAACGCATCGTGGAACTATGTGAAAATCTCAAGCAAAAACACCCTTACGCCAAAGCCATCGGCAATTACATCATAGCCCTGACACACGATATCGGTAAAGCGAACCGCGCTACCTACCAGGGGATCAACTTACAAACATTGCTCGTCACTTACCGAAAAAAGGCTTTGCCAGAAACCAGAGAAGCCTTTGAGACCCGTGCGGTACTCTACCAGATCATCTTCGAACTCCAAGGGTTTCTCCAAGTGAAGATAAACTATCATAAAAAGCTTTATTGAGATATTTCTGTAATATTACTCTTCATGATTGGTTATTGACAATATCAGGCATTCACCGCATAATAAAAACACAACCCTGAGATTGTGTTCCTTACTGATATGTTGGTGCGGGTGACAGGAATCGAACCTGCACTCCGAAGAACTAGATCCTAAGTCTAGCGCGTCTGCCAGTTCCGCCACACCCGCAAAAATGGCTGGGCTAGAAGGATTCGAACCTTCGATGTCGGAGTCAAAGTCCGATGCCTTAACCTCTTGGCTATAGCCCAGTATTTGGGGCGACTGAAGGGAATTGAACCCTCGAGTGCTGGAGCCACAATCCAGTGCGTTAACCACTTCGCCACAGTCGCCATATTATCTTATCTTTAAAGACTATTAACATTGTATGCAATTACCTGTTGTATGTCAAGCGATAATTATGAATATCGTCCACATAACTTTACATTTAGTTACACCTGTTTTACCATGATAGACAACAAATAAATATAAGGAGGTGCAACCCATGAAGCTACTGCCTAATAAAAACACTATACTCCTTTTTGCCTTCGTTTTCATCAGCATTCTTTATCTCGAAACCGTGTTCAGGATCCTCGCCTTGGGCGTTCCGATCGACTGGACCTATTTGCACGTGGTCGCATTCAGTCTTACTTATTCGGCCTTCATTGTCTTCGGGTTGCGCTTGTTCAAACCCAGAATGTTCAAAATACTACTGGGTGTATCCTTCGCCTTGCTCGTTACCTTCTATTTCTCTCAAAACGTCTACTATGAAGCTTTGGGCAATTTCTATACATTCGCAGTCGCCGCCGATGCCGGAAGGGGTCTTCCGTTCATCGATCATCTCTTCATACACTTTTCCCTTTGGCACCTTAGTTACTATTTACCTTTCATCTGCGTGATCGCCTTACTGAAATGGCACCGAAAATTCAAAGACTCTACTTTCGATATCTTCGCGACGCGTTATAAAAACTATTATCTAGCCGCAATACCACTGGTTTTCGCGTGGTCCCTGGGATTTTTAACAGTACAATCGATCAGTACCGCACCTTTTGGCGATATCGACGAAGAAGATACCGTCTATCAATATACCGCACAGGATCTATATGAAACGAACTTCTCGCCTGAACTTACCATTAATCGCTTCGGACTATTCACCTATGCCCGCGTGGATTATCGTGTGGCCAATGACTTCATGGAGGTCAATGAGGAAATCGATGCATGGGTCGAGCGCTATTTCGAACGGCGCGAACATGAATCAAACGACATGACCGGTATCTTCGAAGACAAGAATCTCATCATGATTACAGCTGAATCCCTTGATTTCATGAGCATGGACCCCTCGTTGATGCCGAACTTGATGGAAATGCAAGAAAGTTCCATGGTCTTTGAAAACTACTACGCGCCGCTTTATTCCCGAAATACAGCCGACACCGAATTCATGATGCATACCGGTTTCTTCCCGACAAGCAGAACAACCCTCAGCATGACCACATTCGGCCAAAATCGTTTCATGAACACCATACCAAAGGGATTTAACGATTTAGACTATGATACCTTCTCCTACCATAACTACTCGGATTTCTATTACCCCAGAACACAGTTCTATCTAGAGACATTGATGTTCGATGCGTTCCAGGATGCCTATGATATGGGTTTATTGGAAATTTCCCACGAACTATACGAGTTGGATCAGCAACGCCCACCATGGCTCAGCGATAAGGAAATGGTAGAAAACACGATTGATGACCTCCTTGAAAACGAACGGTTTTTCGGTTATTACCTGAGCGTAACCGGTCATCTGCCTTATGACAGTTCGCATGAAATCGCCGAAAGAAACCTGCCGATTATCGAAGAAATCTTCGAAGCCGAAGCACGTGAACCCATCCCGGAATCCCTGATGTATTATCACGCCGCTTACTACGAGTTCGATATGGCTCTTGGTGTCCTCCTGGATAAACTCGAGGCGTACGACCAGGCCGATGATACTGTTGTCATCATCGTAAGTGACCACTACCCCTACGGTCTTGAAAGAGACACGATACATGATGCGGTACCTGAAAAAAACATAGATGAAAGCCGTCTCAACATCCATAATGTTCCTATGATGATCTATCACCCCGATCTGGAAGGCACCACACATGAAAACATCTTCTCAAGCATCGACATCATGCCTACCATCGGCAATCTGTTCAACCTCGATCTAGACTACGAATATATGATGGGTCGCGACTATTTCGCCGATGACTACAACGTTGTACGTTTCCAGGATTCGAGCATCATGACCAAGGATTACATCATCGAAGCCGGCCAAAACCTGAAAGTCACCCTCAGAAACGACCGATTCACTGAACGGGATGTCCATAAGCACTATAACGAATACATCCATTATTATCAATTGAATCTCTATATTCTCGAAACCGACTATTTCCACAGAAAATACGCAGACTTCCCAATCCCCGAAGAAGACTAGATAAAAAAACAAGATGGATAACATTCCATCTTGTTTTAATATCATCTTTAATCAAGGGCATACCAGGCAATGCCAAAGCCTTTGCGGCCGATATGAATGGAAAACACCGGTCCGATATAATCGGTGACAGTATATTCGACATTGTCAAACACATCATTGATAAGCTCGATTAAGGCATCGACACTCTCTTTACTCTTCTGGTGGACAAACCGTACCACCAGATGTTTCTTATCACCGATGTCCTCTTGTATCTTTTTGATGATGTATCTATTCAGACTCTTCATGGTCCGTTCCTTATGCACCAACTGTAATTTCCCATCATTGAGACGAATGATCGGTTTCACCCGAAGAACCGTGCCCAAAAATGCCTGTGTCCGGGACAATCGACCACCTTTTTGCAAAGAGAACAAATTCTCGACCGTAAAAAACAGACCAGCATTATCGATGGTTTTTTCCATGGTGTCAATGACTGTTTTGATTGGTTTTTCCGCGGAAACGAGCTCGATGAGTTTAAGCGCCAGCAGTTCGTTACCGAAACCGGCGTTTTCTGTATCGAGGACATGGACGTTTTTAGGATCATCAAGTGAATCCCGGCCCAACAAAGCACTTTGATAAGTGCCGCTGATGCCTTTGGACAACACAAGGCAGACAATGTGTTCATACCCTTGGGCGAATTTCTTTTCAAAAGCTTCCTTAAAAGCGGCGGGTGAGGGTTGCGATGTTGTGAATCGCTTGCCTTTATCCTGGCCATCAAAAACGAACTGTGGTGTCAAATCCGTTTCAAGATAAACGGTTTCACCTTCAAGGACATTGAGCGATACAACTTCCAGATCATGTTTTTCAATCTGTGCTGCACTCAGATAGACAGTGCTATCGATGACGATGCCAATCTTACTCATAAAAGCCTCCTATAAGATGTGATAAATGGATAGAAAATGTAGAACCGAGCCTGAAAGAACGAAGAAATGCCAGATCATATGGGCGAAGGGAACGTTGGTCATCGCATAGAATACAAGGCCACCCGTATAGGCGATACCACCCGCGAAAAGCAACGTCATCGTGATATCAGGAATCACAGCGGCAACATCCGTCCAGATAAAGACGATACTCCAACCCATGACGACATACATGATCAGATGATACGCCTTGAAACGTCTAATCATTGTCGAGCTCAGTACGATGCCGATGATGGCAATCAACCATAGGACCATAAGGAGCATATAGCCTCTCGTGGTCGGGACGAGCAGCCAGATATAGGGTGTATAGGTCCCGGCGATCAACAGATAGATCGCACTGTGGTCGAAACGCTTGAACAACATCGAAACCTTCGACATGCTTTTAGGAAACGCATGATACAAAGTACTGGATAAATAAAGCAAGATCAATGACACGCCGAAAACGACAATGCCGAACGTTTCACGCGAATCCTCCGAATGCACCAACAAAAAAATCAGTGCAAAAATCGAAAATACCACACCGATTCCGTGAGATGCGCTATTCAGTACAATTTCCGTTACCCGTTCTCGTCTTCTCACGGCCATCACTCCTTATGTAAAATAAGCATAACAAAATACCCTTTGTGTGTCAATAAAATTCGACGTGTGCTTTATTCGAACAAAGCCCTTACCGATGCGATATCCGTCCTTGTAAACCTGTAAATTTCATCTTCATGCAACCGCTGGATGAAACGCACTAGACGCTTCAGTTTTTGGTTGCTTTCCAACTGCGGATAGTCTTGCATCATCCGCATGAATACCGCATACCAGAGTCGGTAGTCTTCAAACCTGGCGAAATGCTTGATGGAGCGATGGTTCTTCTGCCACGGTTTCAAACCCGCAAAATGAATACCATAGAGGACATCTATCATGGGATAGCCATTGAACGAAGAAAAACGAAGGTCCATATTATGCCATTTCCCACTCATCTTCAAAGTCATGTACTGCATTTCAGGCCAGGGAAAACGTCCAATCAGATTCCGCATGGTTTCATCATGCAGATCTTCAAGGATCGATTCAAATAGACGCATGGAAGGTTCGAAAAGATAAAGGGAGGCATTCATACCCATATTGTCCGGATCCGTCTTGACCCGGTCGGTGATTTCCTTTGGAATCAAACTTCCAAATGGATAGGCCTGATACACGCGATGCCATTTCCACGTTCCATCTTCTTTGACGCTCTTCGGTACGACATATTGACCGGCATCATCATCAACACAATAGGATTTTTTCTCGTTGATGATGCCAGCAGGTGCCGGCAGATCAAACAACGTATCATAATGCCTTAATGGCAATACATCCGCATCACAAATCAGGACTTTATCATACTGCAAGTTCAAATCGCCGTCTGAACCGAGTCTCAGACCGTGGAAACGGCTGAAAAGAAACGGTCGGTCCTGTCTTTCCTGTCGCGCTTCATGTTTGACATAAATCTCATCCATGACCACCACTGCATCAAACAGAGTTTTCAACGTGGCCACGGCATCGTGTGAAACGTGCTCGGAGACCATCGCTACCAAATCATGCTTGGTTTTCTGTTTTCTTAAACCATAAGCGAAAACAAGCGCACCCGGTAAAAATGAATCATTGCGGATGATAAATGTCACATAAGCATATCGTTTCATGCTGTACCCTCCAAAAAGGGAATGCCAAAGGGCATCCCCTCATGTTTATTCGATCGCGCCATGTACTTGACTTAAAATATCGGATTTAATCGCTTTTCCTTCTTCATGTAAAACGGTAATTCTTTCTTTTATTTCTGAAACATACGCTTGATCGCTGATGCCGGGCAGGTTGATTTTCACATTGAGGATGGCCCCTTCAAGTCCTGCATGCAGCAATAAAACACTGACCCCGATATCACTGATGGCGTTCTTGTTGCCATGTTTGAGGATGATATGCATTTTCTTGAGTACCTTGAAAGCAACCTCGGCGATTTCAAGCGGCACTTCCGTGGCTTTGTAGGTCGCTGTCTCAATCGCGTCTTTCCGTCTTTTCTTGGCTTCATCTGAATCCTTTGGCATCTTGAATGCCTTCATGATTTCATTGAAGGCCGCTGTATCCGCATCGATCAGTTCAAGTGTGCGCCGTTCGAAATCCCTCAAAACCTCATGAACCTCGATGAAAGTATCCTGAACGGAATCATCCAAGGCTTTGAACTTCTTTTTCGGAATCGTCAAATGTCCGACCATCCGCGAAAGCGCCATACCCATCGCGCTGGCTAACGCACTGGCTGAACCGCCACCGGGCGCAGGTGAAGCACTATCCAGTTCCTTAACGAATTCATGTACGGTATAATCAATCAGTTTCATATTCACACCTCTTCTATGATAGTTTGGTTTTCAACGACCAAACGGCCTTTTTTTATGACGTCCTTGACATGGTTGATCGCAAAATGATAAAGGACATATGGCCAGTTTTTTGCATCATATATCACCAGATCGGCGTCATAACCTGTAGCGATCGCACCGATTTGTGTGCCTTTTTTCAAAGCGTGCGCCGCATTGATGGTAGCTGCGTTCAAAATTTCCGCCGGAGACATCTTCAGATGTATGGCCGCGATGTTCAACGTGAAAAGAAAGTTCTCACTCGGTGAACTGCCCGGATTGTAATCCGAAGATACCGCCACCGCCAGATCTGCCTCGATCATTTTGCGAGCAGGAGCATAGTCGCTGTTTAAATTGAATGATGTCGATGGCAGTATGTTTGCCACAGTATCATGCTTTTTGAGTGCTTCGATGCCCGAATCGGTGATTACCATCAGGTGATCAGCGCTTGCTGCGCCGAGTTCACAAGCCAGCTCGACACCACCGAGTGCCTCGATCTCATCCGCATGAATCTTAAGCCCGAAACCAAGTTTCTTCGCTGACTCGAGGACAAACCGGCTTTCTTCCACCGTAAAGACACCTTTCTCACAGAAGATATCCACGAACGCAGCTAAATCTTCTTTCTTGACCGTTTCCATCGTTTCAACAACGTGATCCAAGAATTTCTGGCGTCTATCCCTATATTCAACCGGTAAGGCATGCGCCCCCAGATATGTAGAGACAATGTCAACCGGATGGGTTTCATTCAATTTTTTCTGTACACGCAACTGTTTCAGTTCGCTTTCCGCAAAAAGACCGTAGCCGCTTTTACCTTCAACTGTCGTCACACCATGTTTGAGCATGATATCCAGACTATGGCGTGATTGACGGTATAGTTGACGTTCCGAGGCATCCTGTGTCATTTTCACACTACTCAGAATGCCGCCGCCCGCTTCGAGGATCTTCAAATAGGGTACGCCGCGAAGTTTCTTTTCGAACTCGTGTTCCCTTGAGCCGTAGTGGACAAGATGCGTGTGTGAATCCACAAGTCCCGGTCCGACCAGACGTCCACCGGCGTCGATCAGTTTCGTATCAGCGCCTTGGTGAATCGTGTAATCACCGGTACCGACCGCGAGGATGATTCCGTTCCTCATGGCCACAAAGGCATCATTCAGTTCAAGAATGTCATCCATCTTCTTACCACGGACCAGACCTACATGGGGTCTTGGCGTCACCAAAGACCCGATGTTGATTACAATACTATCGGCTATCTTGTTCATTCCGTATGCGCCTCGATGATTTTTTCAACAGCGAAATCCCGGAACAACAAGTCCGCATTCGCGCGTTGCACCACAGTCTCCAAATCAAGCTCAGGCAAGGTATCCCCTCTGACATCTGCGTAATACTTAAGCGAACGTTTTACCGTATCTAGCGGCACCAGACCGACGATTTCACTACCGGTCACCTCGACATGAAACCGTCTGGCTTCCATTTTAACCGTTTCCAGAATCCGGTAGATCGGATTTTGCTTATAGTTGAGGATATTCATGGTAACCTGGACATGATTGCGTTCCTTGAGAAAAACAGGACCGGCCTGAATGTGCTTGAAACCACCGGAAGACCCCCGAATCGCCCGTGCGATCTTTTTGGCGATTTCGATGTCATCGGTCGCTAGATCGATGTTATAGGCAATCAAAGGTAGCCGTGCGCCCACCCCGCTGACACCGGCCTTTGGATGTATGGCCGGTTTACCGTAATCCGGATGCCATTCGGGTTCCTTGATTTTCTCCTTCATACCCTCGAATTCACCTTTGCGAATCTTGGGTAGACTTTTTCTACCTTTTTTTACATGGGCCTCACCATACATATATACCGGAATATCAAGCCTTTCGGCAATTGTTTTTCCTACTTCATGCGCGATGTTCACACACGCATCCATATCGATGTCGGCAATCGGAATGAACGGCAAGACATCCAAAGCACCCATCCGCGGGTGTTCCCCGGATTGTTCTTCCATGTCGATCATATCGCGAACGTTTTTTGTAAACAGGTATAAAGGCTCTTTCATCGCCTCGGGATCGCCGATGAGCGTCACAACCGTACGGTTGTAGTCCTTATCGGGTTCATAACTTACCAGCTTGAATCCCGCTTGGTCCTTCAGCGGTGCAACGATCGCTTCGATTTTTTCCGTGTCTCTTCCCTCGGAGAAATTCGGTACACATTGTACAATCGGTTTCATATCAATACCCTCCATCTTTGTATTTTTCATCAACCAATGCCTTTATTTTAGCCTCATCACCGGCATTGGCAAGTGTCACCATGCCATCGGGTGTCTCATTGAAAACTCTACATGTCGCATCGGCATGTTCGTTTTGTGCCCAGGCACGTCGTGCGACGCCGCCCATCACATCGAACATCACCGCACGTCTAATGATTTCATCGACACGTTTAGAGCCATCCAAAACCAGTCCGTAACCGCCGTTGATGGCCTTAGAAACACCGACACCCCCACCATTATGCAAGGCAATCAGACTCATGCCTCTGGCCGCGTTGCCGGCATAGATGTGGTTCGCCATTTCGCTCATCACATTGGAGCCATCCTTGATGTTGGCGGTTTCACGGAATGGTGAATCCGTACCGCCCGTATCGTGGTGGTCACGCCCGAGCATCACGGGGCCGATCTTCCCTTCACGTACCATGGCGTTGAATCTGAGTGCGATGTCCCGTCTTCCCCAAGCGTCCTGGTATAGGATACGCGCTTGTGTACCGACCACCAGACGGTTGTTTTCGGCATTCCTGATCCACTCGTAGTTATCCCGGTCCTGGAAACGACGATCCGGGTCGATCACACTCATCGCTGCTTTATCGGTCTGTTGCAAATCTTCTGCCGATCCGGACAGACAGACCCAGCGGAAAGGACCGTAACCATAATCAAAAAGCACCGGTCCCATAATATCTTCCACGTAACTCGGATAGACAAACCCATCCAGATCGTTCTTACCGTTTTTGCAGATTTCACTGACACCCGCATCGTAGACGGCCTTCATGAAACTATTGCCGTAGTCAAAGAAGTATGTCCCGTTTTCAGTTAACTTCTTGATGCAATCATAATGCACTCTCAAACCGGCATTCACCGCTTTGATAAAACGCTGCTTATCCGTTTTAAGCAAACGGGTGCGTTCTGAAAACGAAAGTGAATTTGGTGTATAGCCGCCGTCATAGACATTATGACACGATGTCTGATCACTAAGCAAATCGATGAAGATACCCTTATCGACAGCATATTCCAGAAGTGTCACCACATTGCCCTGATAGGCAATAGCGATGGCTTCACCTTCTTCTTGGGCTACGTGTGCCCGTTCAAAAGCCTTATCCGGCGCATCATAAACTTCATCGATCCAGCCTTGCTCAAGCCGTGTCTTGATTCTTGAAGCATCGACCTCGGCGATCAAACCGATGCCGCCGGCGATTTTCGTCGCTTTGCCCTGGGCACCGCTCATACCGCCAAGACCGCTCGAAACGAAGATTTTACCGCTCAAATCCTCTTTTTCACCCAAGCCGAGTTTCAACCGGCCGGCATTCAGAAGGGTCGAATACGTCCCATGCACAATTCCCTGGGGACCGATATACATGAACCCGCCTGCGGTCATCTGACCATAGTTGGCAACACCGAGCGCTTGTGCCCGGTTGAAACTTTCTGCATCATCATACATGCCGATCATCAATCCGTTGGTGAGCATCACCCTCGGTGCATGCGTAAACGATTTGAAGATACCAAGCGGATGCCCACTCAGCAAGTGAAGGGTTTCGTCGTCTTCAAGAATTTCCAGGTAACGTTTGACGAGCTGGTACTGCATCCAGTTTTGAAAAACCTGACCACTTTCCCCATAGGTGACAAGCTCGTAAGGATAAAGCGCCACATCGAAATCGAGGTTGTTGTCGATCATCACTTGGATCGCTTTACCCTCAATGGTCTTCCCTTTATAGGTATCAATGGGAAATCCCTTTATTGGGCTGTCCGGCCTAAAGCGATACCCGTAGATTCTTCCCATGGTCATCAGTTCATCCATGAACTCGGGCATCAAGGTTTCATGCCATTTGACCGGGATATACCGTAACGCGTTTTTCAAGGCGAGTTCCGTTTCATCTTTCGTTAGACTGAACGTACGTTTCGGGGCTCTTCTGATTGCGGGATCGAACGTTTTCTTGGGTGGTAAGCTCTTGAAGATATCATCTAGACCAACATGTCGTTCCATAACATCGCCTCCAATTCTTCATCGTTGATCGTTTTGTCGATCAGAAGTTTTTCAATCCGGTCCATATAAGGTTGCATCATCGTATCCTCTTCAATAAATGGTACTTTTGAACGAATCATTTCATAAAGGTTGCGTACCTTCGGTCCTGTTTTGTTCAAGCCTTCGAAATCAAGTGCCTGTGCCGCACAGAACATCTCCAGTGCGATGACTTTTCGTGTGTGTTTTAGAATCGCATGGGCTTTACGGGCCCCGATGGTGCCCATAGAAACATGGTCTTCCTTATTGCCGCTGGAAGGGATCGAGTCCACACTAGCCGGATGCGCCAGGACCTTGTTTTCACTGACCAGACTCGCCGCAACATACTGAACTATCATAAATCCGGAGTTTCTACCCTTATCCTTGGCCAAAAACGGGGGAAAGCGATCATTGAGATCCTTATTGACCAACCGTTCCAAACGCCTTTCAGCGATGCTGGCGAGCTCACTGATCGCAATGGCGAGAAAATCCATCGCGATAGCGATCGGCTGACCATGGAAATTCCCGGCACTGAGCGCTTCGTTCTCCTTTGAAAATACAAGTGGATTATCCGTGGCCGCGTTCATCTCGATTTCCAGTTTCTCTTTCACATATTCGAATGCATCGAGACTAGCACCGTGCACCTGGGGAATACACCGTAGCGAATAGGCATCCTGAACGTGATCATCACCCTGATGCGACACATTTCGGCTGTTTTCAAGAAGCGACAACATCAAAGCCGCGATCTTCTGTTGGCCTTTATGCGGACGTGCAGCGTGAATCCTCGGATCGAAAACATCGATGATGCCTTTAAGCGCTTCAAAACTCATCGCGGAACTGAGCGAGGCATCCATCAAGGCCTGATAGGCATCATAAAGCGTAAAAGCACCGATACTCACCATCGCTTGGGTTCCATTGATCAGTGCAAGCCCCTCTTTGGCCTCCAGCTTATCAATCGGTTCGATACCGGCTAGAGCCAAACCCTCATTAGCACAGTAGCGCTTCCCTTTATACCAGACTTCACCCTCGTCAATCAACGGCAAAGCCATATGCGCCAACGGTACCAAATCCCCGCTGGCACCCAAGGACCCTTGCGCATAGACGACCGGTGTCACATTTGCATTCAGAAAAGCGACAAGTTTCTTCACAACCTCAAGACGAATGCCGCTATAACCTTTAATTAAAGCGTTGACACGCAATAAAATCATCCCGCGGACAAACTCAATCGGCAACACATCGCCGGTACCGCAAGCATGACTCATCAGCAAGTTCCGCTGAAGCGTGGATAAATCTTCGTCTTTGATGCGCTCGTCACTCAATTTCCCGAAACCGGTATTGATGCCGTAAACAACTCTTTTATCTTCTATCATTGATGTGACTGTCCTACGTGAGATCTTAACGTTTTGCTCTGCTTTTTTATCTATTTCAACAGTTTCTCCGTGTCTTGCGACCGTGATGAACCGTTTCAAAGTCAGATTATTGCCATCAATTCTAATCATCTCGTTGCCTCCTTTTAACATCGGCTATATGATAGCATATTTCACCTGAAAATAAAAGCGTTTACAGCGCTCTAACGTCACAAAAGATACACTTGAAATACCATGAAATAATCGAGAAGTAATCTTATGCCTGCTTACATTTAAACAAAAAAGAAGCCCGCACGGGCTTCCTTGTATTTATAGTTGGCAGGGGTGACAGGATTCGAACCCGTACTAACGGTTTTGGAGACCGCTGTGCTACCGTTGACACCACACCCCTAGCTGGTGGAGGGGGACGGATTTGAACCGCCGAACCCTGAGGGAGCAGATTTACAGTCTGCCGCGTTTAGCCACTTCGCTACCCCTCCAGTTAAAGCATGCGCCTTTTTTAGCGCTAATACATTATAGCAAAACAACCAATAGAAATCAACACGTTTAAATACAAATTTAAACCAACAAAAGGGAATTGCAATCAGCAATTCCCCAAGAGGTTATTTCTTGACTTTATAGCCGCTATCTTCGATGATTTTCGTTGCAGCAGCGACATCGTCGCCATCAACAGCAACCGTCCCTTTGCCTAAATCCACAGCGACATTGGTAAACCCGGCATTGGTAAGTGCCTTCTCAACAGTCATCTTGCAGTGATCGCAAGTCATGTTCTCAACATTTAAAATCATGGTAGAGCCTCCTAAATCTTTATACTCACATTATAACGTATAAGTCTTACAAAACACACACATGTACCAAGCATTTTGATTGTCTGCAAACTATTTTAGCGCTATAATGTTTC
>SLJL01000052.1 GCA_007135105.1 Candidatus Izemoplasma sp. | reverse complement strand
ATGGAAGTACCTCTGGTCTTCTAAATTTTTTTGATTTCATATGCTATTAGTGGTCTATCTATTATAACATGATATGGCGCTATTCTAAGCATAGATTGTGTATATGGTGTCAATTGCACTTTTTTAAAGAGTGTCGCCGCATCGCGATCCAAATGATCATGATATAATGGTTTTATCAAGGAGGTGTTGCAATGAAGAAGATTGTGTTGATGGCATGCATGGTGTTTTTCGTTTTCACGTTACAGGCCTGCAATGGTAACGATCTGAACGATCGCAACGACGGCAACAATGATCACGACATTGATTTGCGGTCGTTCACTCTGGACGAACTGAGCGAATATGACGGTAAGGAAGACCGCGATGCCTACATCGCCGTTGACGGATACGTCTACGATGTTTCCGATTCCGCTCATTGGACCGATGGGATCCATCAAGGTAAAATCGAGGCCGGCCAGGATCTGACCGAGGAGATCGATACGATTTCACCACATGGTAGAAGTGTGTTGGATAACGTCCCTAGAATCGGTGTCCTGATTGAGGATAACCAAGCAGAAGAGTAAAACGTTTTTCGAAAGCAGCCGTATCACACAGAAGCTGTTGTTTGGCTTGATCTTGTTTCTTGAAACAGTGTTTTCTGATGGCTCCGTTTCAAGGGATGATGCTGGTTCGACGAAAAGCAAAAAAATGTTGTCACCTGACAACATTTTTTTATGGCGTAACAAATGTCATTTCTTGTAAAAGGGGTTGTTGGTCTTATAATCGCCGTAATCGGTGCGAAAGGCCGCATACTGTATGTAGACGGTCTTTTGGATGAAAACGACCATGATGATGGCAATGCCGATGATGATGCTATGTACTTCCTGTAAAATCAATGCCGAGGAAATCGGGATGACAATCGTGCCGAGTGCGCTTGCGGTATCCAGATCGTTGATGAACAGTTGCAGGATGATGGTTAGGATAAGATATAGCACGAAGACAACGGGGGTGTAGATGAGTAGCCCCCCTGACAGGATGGCGATGCCAAGACCGTTTCTGATACCGGTGATCGGGTTGAAGTTGTGCCCGATCAAAGCGATGAGCAACAAGAGCATCGGCAGAAAATGCCAGGTACCAAGATAGATAGCCATGAGGACAAGCGATGCGCCTTTAAGGACATCGAGCAACAGCATCATGAAAAAGGCGGGCTGTTTGATGTTTTGCAGCATTTTAACTGCTCCGATGGCATCCGAACGTACCGCTTCCAGATTGTCCTTGTTCATAAGAAAACCAAGCAGTTTTTCGTTCGGCATCATCCCGATCAGATAGGCAATAAGAAGCAGTCCGATGTTCATGGTTCCATCCCCTTTGATATTCGGATTGTCAGGATGTATTATACCATAACTGCCTCAGGATTTGAAACCTAAGATAACATGAATGCGTCGTTGAGGATGGTCGTCGAATACAAAAAGAGGACGTCTTGGTCGTTGAAGTCGATGTATGTGTCCAGTACCGTATGGGAGACGAACCTGAGATCGATCAGGGTTACCGAGGCATAGCCTTCCGCCAAGAGCGGTGCCAGCGCGGTCATGTAGGAGTCGCCGAAGACAATGAGTTCCTTGTCGGTGGTGCTGGTGGGGTTCTCGATTCTGCGAAGAGCCATCTGACCGCCAAGGAAGACGTTGTAGGGATCGATGCTTTCAAGACCATCCAGATCGTAGACGGGCAGGCGGTTTTCGTTTTGGAGCTCGAAAGCTTCCAAAGCGGCTATGGTCGGATTCATCAGCAGTCTGATGGTGTCTTTCTCCAGGGGCAAGGCGGCCTGACCGTAGTAGGAACCGGCAAAACCGGCGTGTGTGTGATAAACCGTATGGGGCACACCCGGTGCCTTGATGCCGAGGTGGTCGAAGAGATGGCGCGAGAGGTCAACATGCGCTTCTTGTCTCAGGTGGTGGTCGGTCCTGTAATAATCATCCAGGCTCAAGGTTTCGAACACATCGATGTATGTGGCGCCTGTGATGTTGGCGTGAAGCAAGGAGATCAACCGCGGATAATCATACTGGAGATGGTGGCTTTGCGGTGCGGTGAAGTGGTTCTTATCGGGGATGACGCCATAATGGATGGCCATGCCCTCAAGATGGGTCTCGATGATGGTGGAAAACAGATTTCCCGCATACCTCAAAGCGGCAGGATTCAAGCGGTAGTCCATTTTGATGAGGTGGTCACCGTGGCGATAGATGCCGTTGATGTCCTGCTGGTTGAACAACCGTGTTCTTGTCAAAGCGTTGATCATCCGAAACCGCTCCCGGTAGGTGAACTGATCGAGCGAATACTGTTCGAGCTTCTGGTAGTAATCGCCATCGAAGATGTCCGATTGATCAGGAATCGGCCGTTGTCTCAGCCTTCTTCTTTCGGCATCGGAATACGCCTGGTCGGGTGTGAGCAGCGTTGTGATCATACCTGTAAAGAGAAAGCCGACGAAAAGTACGGGGATGAGCATGTGTTTGATGGGTGTGGTCATGGATATGCCTCCTAGAATCTGAAATAGATGAACGGATTGAAAGACCCGTCGACGAGATTGCCGGTCACCAGTAAAAGCACGAGGATGTAGAAGACGGGTTCCATCATATCGGTGGCACGTCTCACGTGTGGGTATGTCCGCAACAGCTCGATGATCTTTGCAATAAGTGGTGTCGAGCCGATTACGCCGATCAGGATGATGCCGCTATAACTGATAAGATAATAAAGGGCTTCAGGACTCACCAACGGTACCGCCAGCAAGCCGAACATGCCGCCGAGATTATGAAGGCCTTCAGCAAGACTCTCAGCATTGAAGAGCACAAACCCGATCACAACCACGAACATGACATAAACATGTCGGATAATGCCAGGTATGCGCTCGATGGCTTCTTTCAACACGAGTTTCTCCATCAGCAACAATATACCGTAAAGCAGACCCCAGATGATGAAGTTCCAGGCCGCACCGTGCCAAAAACCGGTAAGAAACCAGACGATGAGGATGTTTCTGATGAGTTTCAGCTTATCGACGCGGTTTCCGCCAAGCGGAATGTATACGTATCGTCTGAACCACATGCCTAAAGAAATATGCCAGCGGCGCCAGAACTCGGTGATGCTTCTGGCGATATAGGGATAGCGGAAATTTTCCGGGAATTTGAAACCGAAAATGCGTCCCAGACCGAGCGCCATATCGCTATAACCGGAAAAATCGAAATAGATCTGCAGGGTGAAAGCGATGCCGCCGAGCCAGAAAAACAGGACCGAAGGTTGCTGGGCGTTTTCGAAATGGACGACCAGTTCCGCCAGGGTGTTGGCCACCAGCACCTTTTTCGCCAGGCCGATGGTGAAACGGCGGATGCCGTAGGCGACGTCGCTGAATGTGTGAAGGCGGCCCCGCAACTGGTTCTCGATGGTTTCATACCGCACAATCGGTCCCGCGATCAGTTGCGGAAAGAGTGCCACATACATCATGAAGTCGAGCGCGTTTTTCTGCACGGCGACTTCGCCGCGGTAGATATCGATCGTATAGCTCAGCACCTGAAAGGTATAGAAGCTGATGCCGATCGGTAGCACAATGCCGATCAGGCCGAGATCGGCCTTGAAGATGGTGTTGATGTTTTCTATGAAGAAGTTCGAATATTTGAAGAATCCAAGCAAGCTAAGACCGACCACGATCGAACTGATGAGAAATGTCTTTGCGAGGTTCGTGCCTTTGAACGCATGGATGAGTCGTCCATGCAGGTATCCCGAAAAGGATGAACCGATGAGCAGGATCGAATAGACCGGCTCGCCGTAGAAATAGAAAACCAAAGAGAAGCTGAAGAGCACAAGGTTCTTAAAACGGCTCGGGACACTGAAATATACGATCAAGAGAATCGGAAGGAAGTAATATAGAAAATTCAGGCTGGAAAAGACCATGGACGACGCTCCTTATGTCAGTTATTCTACGGTGTTTTGCGGTTCAAGGGAAAGAAAGGCTTGGTGAATCTCATCCACATGGTTGTCACTCATGATGATGATGATGACATCGCCGATATTGTCCACAACAATGTTCTTTGGGTCGACACCGAAGCTGACCCATTTTATCGGATCGATGTTTTCTTCGATTTCCTGTTTTTCATCCGCGATGTTCGCGTTTCTACCGGCGCGGATCAAGGTGACTTCGAAGGGTGCGGTTCCCAAGGCGGGCACAGAGGCGATCGCGCGGGTGTAGTTGACATCTTCAGATCCGAGATGGAACGCCTTGCGGTCGTCCTCGACTTCCTTGGTAGTCAGGTTTTGCAGGAAACTTGCGGTGTCTTCATCGAGGCCTTCGTAGGCATACATCTGTGAGAGGATGGTTTCAAGATCATCCTCTAACACCCGGTTTTCCGGTGTGCCGCAGGCGCTGATGATGAAGGTGCTGAAGATCACCGTGCATAGGGTGATGATTTTTTTCATGGTAGTGACTCCTTTTATTGTATTTTTGCAAAAGAAAAACCTTCCGTTTGCATGTTGGATACTAACAAACGGAAGGTTAAGTTTCGGTTAAGTCATAGGGTGATGATGAAAGTGGTGCCTTGGCCGATGTCGCTTTCAAGTGTTATCGACATGTCATGGCGAATCAGGATTTGACGGACGATGGACAAGCCCAGACCGCTGCCCCCGAGTTCGCGCGAGCGGGAACGGTCGACACAATAAAACGGCTCGAAGATCTTCTCCTGGTCTGCGGCGGCGATGCCGATGCCGGTATCGGCGATTCTAATCGTCTCATCGGTGAGGGTTATGGCGATCTTCCCACCCCTCTCGGTGTAGCGTACCGCGTTGGCGATCAGGTTTTGGATAGCGCGTTCAAGTAGGGGTTTGCTGCCCTCGAGTTCAGTATCGCCGTGGATTTCAAAAGTCAGGTTCTTCTGCTTGATCTCGTCTCGCAGTTCCGTGTTCAGTAGGGTCATGTCGGAAAAGGCGAAACGTTCATAGTCCTGTTTCTGCAGTTGCGTCAACTGCAACATGTCCTTGACGAGATTGCTCATGCGTTCGATGTTTTCTTTCGTTATGGCGAACACTTCTTCATATTCGGTTTTGTCGGGATCGGCGTCCAGCTCGAGTACATCGAGGTTCGTCAGGATGGTGGAAAGCGGTGTTTTCAGTTCGTGCGCGGCGTTCGCGACAAAATGTTTCTGGCTTTCAAGCGTCACGTTTATCTTTTGCAGGAGAGTGTTGAATGTGGCTACGAGCTTCATGAGTTCCGGGTTGTTTGCCTGAAGACTGATCGCGTTCGGCAAGTGGTTCACATCCATGTTGTCCAGCTCGTCGCTGAGGGTTTCCAGCGGCTGCATCGTTCTTTTGAAGACCAAAATGAGCGCCAAGGCGCCAACCAGGATGAAACCGGTCGTTATCAATACGGTACTGATGATGAAGGTCTGTCGTGCAGCGAGGAAATAATCACGGTACAGCTGTGCGCTTGTGCTGGTGGCTTCCAGACCGGTGGCCGTGGTGAAGGCTTCATAGGAAAACATCCGGATGGAAACATAAGCAAGACCGCCACCGAGAAAACCGCCGGTGATGATGATGACGGTCAGACCGAGCACGAGCAAGCGTTGTTTCGTATTCAGTTTACCCCACATAATATCCTTCTCCTCTCACGGTCTTGATAAACCCTTCAGGCAGTTTTTTACGCAACGAGGTCAGATGCACCTTGAAGGCGTTGGAGAACTGATCGGCCCGGCTGTCCCAGACATGCTCGAAGAGGGTTTCGGCACTGACGATCTTTCCTTGATGCAGCATGAGGTATTCGAGGATGCCGTATTCCTTTTTCCGGAGGGAGATGTCCTTCCCGGCGTGTTGAACTTTCTTGAGTGCCATATCCAAAACGACATCGCCGCAGCTCAATACGGTGTCCTTAACGTTATAATCCCGCCGGGTCAGCGCCCGGATGCGTGCCTGCAGTTCGTTGAAACTGAACGGCTTGGCCAGATAATCATTGGCACCGAGATCGAGTCCCTTGATCTTGTCTTCCACTTCGCTGCGTGCCGAGAGGATGAGGACATTGGTTTTCTCATCTTCATTGCGGATCGCTTTTAACACATCGATGCCATCCAGTTTCGGCAAGTTGAGATCGAGCACGATCACATCGTAATAAGCCCCGTAGAACTTATCCAGGGCCGCTTCACCATCCCGGGCGGTATCGACCGCATAGCCCGATTTTGAAAGACCTTTTTTCAAAGCGTTCAACAACGCGGTTTCATCTTCGATGATCAATAGTTTCATCGTATCATTCCTTTTTGAATCCATGCATGTCAAGTATAGCGGATATCCGGTTAAGGAAACGTTAAGTTTAAGCTAATATCGCTTCAGAGATGTTTCGATGATGTCCCAGAAACGTTCGACGTCGATGTTTGTGGCCACATGGGCGTTTCGTTTTTTCCCGAGATAGTCGAACATGTCGCAGTTGGTGCGTCCGTAACTATTGCCGTGTGATAAATCGATGTCCAGCCGTACGTGTTTAAGCGTGAGGAGTGTCTCGTCCAACAGATGGGCGATGGTCACCGGATCATGCAAGGGTCCGCCGGGCATGCCGAAGACTTTCTTCTGGTTCTCATTGAAGACCTGCATCAGGTCGACAAACAATTTCGAGGCTTTCGTGTTGAGCTTTTCCATCCGGGTGATGATTTCAGGCAACACTTTGACTTTCCTGGTCACATCGAGACCGACCATGGTGGTCTTGATGCCGGCACTCACGACGATGTGCGCCGCTTCGGGGTCGACCAGGACGTTGAATTCAGCTGCCGGGGAGACGTTGCCGTAACCGATGGCACCACCCATGAAGACAATCTCCTCGATGTTTTCTACGATTATCGGATCCAGTTTCAAGGCCAGAGCGAGGTTTGTCATCGGACCGGTGGTCACCATGGTTATTTTTTCTTTGCTTTCCTTGAGGGTTTCGATGATGAAGGTTACCGCATGTCTTTTTTCATGGGTTATCGAAAGCGGCGGAAAAGCAAAACCGTCCAGACCGCTCTCGCCGTGGATGTCGGCCGCGATCTGTTGTTTTCTGACTAGTGGTGTCGGTGATCCAAGCGCCACCGGCACATCGAGGTTGAGGTATTGCACGAGATTCAAGGCGTTTTTACCGGTTTTCTCTAGCGTCTGGTTTCCGGCCGATACTGTGAGACCTACAAGGTCGATTGCGGGATCCAGACCGGCAAGCATGATGGCGATCGCATCGTCGTGACCGGGATCGCAATCAAGCATCAGTTTTCTTTTCTTCATGGCTTACTGCTCCTCACTGTCTGTGTTTCGTTTTAAAAACGCATCAACCCCAGAACGGGTTGGAAGGGCGGTTTGCGCCCCTTTTTCAAGCACTGTCATCGCACCGGCCGCGCTGGCGCGTCTTAAGGCTGCTTCTATTTTCAAGCCACGGGCGAGAGCACTGGTCAAAACGCCGATGAACGCATCGCCGGCACCGGTGGTATCACTGGCTTCGACCTTGAAAGCGGGCATGCTTATATGGCGTGTGCCGTCGTGATAGGCCGAACCGTTCGCGCCATAGGTAAGTACGACTGACTTTACCCCTTTTTCAAGGATGCGACCGGTTGCTTGCTTGATGTTTTCCGGCGTATCGGGCGACATTTCTGAGATCGTTTCACATTCGGTTTCGTTCAAAATCATCATATCGATGAGTGGATATAGACTTTCCGGAAGCTTTTCTGCGGGTGCGGCGTTCAGAATGGTTGTCATGCCGAGGATTTTCGCCTGCTTAAACAGTTCTTTGATGGTATTGATCGGGACTTCGAGTTGTGCCAGCAGAATGTCATCTTTGCTGGCTTCACTTCTCAGGATGGCCTTGAGGCTTTCACTGTCGTGAAAAGCATTCGCACCGGCATCGATGATGATGCGGTTGTCGGTTTCTTCTAGAAGAATGCCGGCAATGCCCGCGGTTTTACCTTCGATTTCACGGATGTGAGCGGTATCGACCTGATTGGCCTCAAGCCCTGCTTTCAATTGTCGGGACAAAAGGTCGGTCCCAAGGCTGCCCAGCATGATCGTCTTCAGATTCTGTTTGGCTGCGGCCACGGCCTGATTGGCCCCTTTACCGCCGGGCGCCATCGTGAAAGCTTCGCTTTTGATCGTCTCGCCCTTTTTCGGAAGGCGTTTGACGGTGAAGATCAGGTCCATGTTGATGCTGCCGAAGACAAATAATTTTTTCATGGCTTGACTCCTTACTTTCTTGAGATGCTGCACAAGGTTTATCACAGTCGTAGCTATGGTTGTGTCTTGTGTGCTTTTATGTCATGATCGACATCACACGGTTCGGTCGTGACCATGGCGGTAACGCCACACATCGCAATCATCCCGGATGGATATGGAAAAGATAAGCATCCGGAAGAAAAACGGGAAAGTCGTGATCAGTCCTGCGTGACATAGATGGTTTCGGCGATGGTCTGCGAAATGGTAATCAATTCGCCGTTCTTGTCTACTTTGATAAGTTTGGCGAACGTGTCTTTTTCCAGGATGCGTACCTGGTCGTTCAATGACAGGTCGAGTTTGTTGAGATGGTTGAGTAGCGGTTTGTAATCGACCACACGTTTGATGACGACCGTCTCGCCGACGCTGCTGGAGAAAAGACTTTTCTTATAAGTCGGGGCCATATGGCCGGTTTGATCCGGAATCGGATTGCCGTGGTTGCAGTATTCGGGCCGACCCAGAAACGCATATAGCCGTTCGAGGACGGCTTCGCTGACGGCATGTTCCAGTTTTTCGGCTTCATCGTGCAACGCTTCCCAGGGAAGGCCGAGCTTGTCGGAGAGAAACACTTCCCAGATCCGGTGGGCTCTGACGAGTTTCAAGGCTTCCTTGCGTCCTTTATCGGTCAGTCTCACACCACGGTAGGGTTTATACTCGACCAGTCCCATGCCTTTGAGGCGTTTGATCATCTCGTTGATGCTTTGGATGGTATAGCCGAACTGCTCCGCAAGACGGGCGTTTTTCACATACTGGTCTTTCCTGTCGCTTTCGAACTCATAGATCATTTTCAAATAATCTTCGACTGCCGGGTTCATCTGATCAGCTCCCTACTGGTTGAACCGTAAACGTTTGTAATAGTCGTTGCCTTTGTCAGTAAGACCGATGACATCGTTTTCAAGTTTGATGTAGCCGGTTTTACTGGCTTTATCGATCAGTTTGTTCATGAAGGTCTCGCTCCAGCCCAGGTGCGTGTGGATGGTCGCTTTGGCCAACTCATCCGCGGCGTCTGCGGTGTTTTGATGGTTTTTGACATGCTGGATGAAAGTGATAAAGGCCACTTCACGCTTTTGGCTATGCAGCGTGATCAGTCGGCTGATCAGGCCTTTATCAGGTGCGAAAACAAGGGCTGTCATGAAGGAAAACAGAATCACGGTCGCGATCATGCCGGAAATGGTGACATCGAGGAGAACCGAGAGCTGATAGCCGAGCACGGTATTGAAAACCGCAATCACCGCCGTCAGCAACAAGGTCTTGAGCAAGGTTCTGGTAAAGAAGAGTGCGGTGATCGGTGGTCCGATCATCAAGGCGATGACCAAAATGGCACCGACCGCGTCGAACGCGGCTACCGCGGTCAAGGAAACCATGGTCATCATCCCGTAATGAAGGATAACCGGTGTGAAACCGAGAACCCCGGCCAGGGCATAATCGAAACTGACCAGTTTGATTTCCTTGTAGAACAGACTCAACAATGCCAGGTTGAGCAGCAACACGACCAGCATGACAACAAGCGAGGTCGGTAGATTGAGAAACCCGATGGTCGTACGGTTGAAGATGGTGAACTCCAGATTCCCAAGAAGCACCATCGGAATATCCAGATGCACGTTGCGGAACTGCGTGTTGATGATGATCACCGAAATGCTGAAAAGCATCGTGAAGACGATGCCGATCGCCGCGCCTTCATTGACGTTCTTGACTTTGATCAGGCCTTCGATCAAATAGACGGTGAAGACCCCCATCAACGTTGCACCGATGAGCAGAACCGGACTGTGCAGATCCCTGACGAAATAATAGGCGATGACAATGCCGAGCAAAATCGTATGTGAGATCGCATCGGTGAGCATCGACAATTTTCTAAGGACAAGGAAGACACCGACCATGGAGGTCGCAAGCGCGGTTGTAAGCGCAACGAGAAGAATCTCAATACTCATTGTCCACCACCCCTTTGATCAAACGAACTTTCTTGAGACCTTTCTTTGTCAGATTCAAATCACCATTGGTGTGACGCAAATAATCATGATTGATGAAATAGGCGTAGTCATCTTCTGCCATCGGGGCTTTATCGGGGTTTTCATAAAAGTGGATCAGCGCCCGATATTTCTGGATCTGTATCCGGTAGCGCCAGTTCAGGAACGCGTGTTTTATAAGTCCGTCGTTGAAGGAAAACAGAACACTGAAAAGCACGATGACACCCAGCACAAGTACGATGACGGGACCGGTAGGCATGTTGGCCCTTGCGGCGCTCATATAGGTACCCACGGCGCCACCGATGCCGCCGATCAACCAGGCCAGAAACACATTGATCCCGAAACGGTTGGAGAACTGTCGCGCCGCTACCGCCGGTGCAATCAACAGCGCACTCATCAGGATCACACCAACCATGCGGATGCCGATGGTGATGATCATCACCACCATGAATGTGATCAGAGCATTCATGATTCTCCGACTGAAACCGAGCGAAACGAAAAAAGGTTCATCAAAGATGAAGAGCTTGAGTTCCTTGAAAAAGAGCATCAATAGCACGAACAACAGCAGCGCCACACCGGCCAGCAGATAGACATCGCTTCTAAGCAACGTGGCGGCTTGACCGAAAATGAATCTTGAAAGGCCGGCCTGTGCAGCGGAGCCGTCTTTGTGGATATGGGAAAGCAAAACCTGACCGAAACCGAAAAACGCCGATAGAATCAAGGCCATCGAAGCATCGAATTTGATCGTGGTATGATGCTTGATGACATCAAGCAGGAACATGGCGATGACAGCACTGATGAAGGCGCCGACGAGCAGCACCTCGAGTTGTCGTGCCTGCATCAGCATGAACGCGATGACCACGCCGGGGAGGGTGGCATGGCTGAGCGCATCACCGATCAAGGCCTGGGAACGGAAGACAACCAGGGTGCCGATCATGCCGGCGATGCCGCCGAGAATCACAGTCCCAAGAAGGACGACGATCAACGTATAGCTAAACGGCAACATGGTCATCACTTTCTTCTTGCAGGTAGACATCCGCCCGATAGGTTTTGGCGATGTTTTCCTTGGTATAGACGTCCTTGACCGGTCCCGAAGCGACGACTTTGACATTGAGTAGCGTGACCGCATCGAAATAATCCCGCACGGTGTTCAGGTCGTGATGGACGACGATGACGATCTTGTTTTGGGCTTTGAGTTGTTTGAAAAGCGCCACGATCGCTTTTTCGGTTTTGACATCGACCCCCTGGAACGGCTCATCCATGAAATAGATGTCGGCTTCCTGTACAAGGGCTCTGGCGATGAAGACGCGTTGCTGCTGACCGCCGGATAGTTCGGAGATGTGCCGTTTGGCATACGGCAGCATATCGACTTGCCTCAAGGCTTCAAGCGCCAGTTTCCTATCTTTGTTCCTTACAGGTCGCATCCAGCCGACATGGCCGTAGCGTCCCATCAGAACCACATCAAAGACGGTGGTGGGAAAATCCCAGTCCACGCTGCCTTTTTGTGGTACATAGCCGATTTTCTTATACATCTTCTTATAGGGCTTTTCATCGAAAAGTACATGACCGCTGAGCGGTTTGATCAATCCCAATGCCGCTTTTATGAGCGTGGTCTTCCCCGCTCCGTTGGGACCGACGATGCCCATGATGGTGCCTTGGGGGACATCGAAGTCGATATCCCATAGCACCGGTTCCCTGTCGTAGGCGACAGTGAGATCCTCAACACGAAAGCCTTTTGTCATATTATCACTCCATCAATGCATCGATTATGGTATCTACGTTATAACGATAGGTACGCAGGAAGGTTTCATGTCCGTATTCCGGGGCACCCAGTGAATCCGAATAAAGCGCACCGCCGACACTCACGTCATGGTCCAAAGCTTGTGCGGCTTCAACAAGAGCGTTAACGGTTGCTTGCGGGATGGACGTCTCGAAAAAGACCTTGTGGATGTCCAGGGAGACAAGCAGCTGCGCCAAAGCGTTGATGTCAGCGATGCTTGCTTCGGATTCTGTGGAGATGCCCTGAATGGCGTGTACCTCAAAACCATAGGCTTCACCGAAATAGGCGAAGGCGTCATGGGCGGTTACAAGTACACGATTTTCTTCAGGTAAAGCTTCTACGCGTGTGCGGATATAGATATCCAGCATGGTAAGATCCTTGATGTATGCTTCTGCGCGCACTGCGAAAGTATCCCCGTGTTCGGGCAGATGATCGGCAAGTCTTTCACTGACGACCAATGCCAGATGACCCCATATGTCCAGGTTGAACCAGATATGCGGATCGACTTCCCCTCCGGCTTCATAAAGCAAATCAGCTTCATCAACATGGTCACCGAGAACCAAAACTTTCTCTTGATCGAGATTGCGGAATACTTCACCCATTTTCTCTTCAAGATTGAGACCGTTGATAACCAACAGATCGGCACGGGCGATTTTCTGCGTATCACTCTGTCGTGGCTGGTAGTCATGGGGATCGACACCGACACCCATAAGAACTTCCACTTCAATCAAGTCACCACCGATGTTCTTTAAAAGTTCACCGACATATGTCGTCGTGGCAACAACTTGAAGCTTGTCTGAATCACCGTTTTCCTCACAAGCGCTCAAGGTAACTATAGTAAGGACCAAAATGATTACAACTAGCATCTTTTTCATGTTTTTCCTACTTTCGTCCATATATTAAGGTAGACCTTATCTTTTATTTAATATTACCATTAATTAATATATACGTCAACAAGACCGATCACTATCTTTCTATTGTTTCGCCATAAGAAAATCCCGACAAAGCATCGAGGCGATGCCCGGTCGGGATACGGTGTTCCATGGATGTGTTTCGCATTTCTAAGATTTCGTGTCCTCTATGGTGATGGTACTCTCCTTGTCGAAAACATAGCGGTTTTTACCGAGTTGTTTCGCTTTATACAAAAGCATGTCGGCTTTTCTGATCACGTCCTGACGCTGCTCGGCTTTTACGATACCAATCGAGACAGAACAATAGGTGGTTCCGTATTGTTGTGCAAGCACGGCTGTTTTTGCGATGATGGCTGCGGCGTCTTCCTGGATTTGCTTTGATTTTTTGAAGCATAGACCGACGAATTCATCGCCTCCGATGCGGTAGAAACGGTTATAGAGATATTGATGTTCCTTTAAGATATCCGCAAATCCCTTCAAAAAAGCGTTTCCGACATTATGACCCTTATCGTCATTGAGATCCTTGAAGTTATCGAGATCCAGAAACATGACATGGAAGTCCTTGAAACGGTAGCGTTGGCCATAATGGAAATCCAGGGTGTACTTATTGAAAAGGCCCGTCAATGAATCGTGATGGGTTTTATGGTATATCGACTCTTCTTCCATCATGTAGTTCGAGAGATTGGTGATGAAGAAAGTGACGATTGTCGGTTGTTTCTCGACCGGTACGACCTGTAATCTAATCCAATGCTTTTTACCGGAAACGCCTTTGATGGGAAAGGTGACCATCGGCTTACGTTTGAAATCCAGTATTTCATCCCTGACGGCATTGTAATGTTCCGCCTCACCGGCGACAACCGCGTAGGCATTGTCGAAATCGAAGGCATTGAGCAGATTTTTGAGCGGAAGTGTGGCAGTGTTATCCAAACCGATTGTCCCCAGATTTCCCGAGATAAGTTCGAGTGTCATGTCCGCATCTAAACTCAAATCCGCAAAAAGGATGATTAGATCATCCGGACTCAAAATCAGATCATGGATAAGATCCAACCCGTACCGTTGTTCTAACCTTTTTTTCAAGACATCGAAATTTGTATTTTTCATGGCACGATCCTCAATTAGATTTTAGGAAAGCATGCATCGGTATCATTATATCAAACTTCTTGCGATATGCACGAATTTAATTAAAGTTATAAATAAAAAGATGCCGTGCCAGGGCACGACATCTTGCGTTTTCAATGAACAACCCGATTGAAGAAGCCGAAATTAGTTCAGGAGAGGGAGATGTTCGGTTCCGGGTTGTCTTTGGTAACCGGTTATGCTTTTATTTTCGTACCCGATGTACCGGCAATCGCTTCTTTCGCTTTTTCAAGAGAAGCGATGAGACTGGTACGTCCGGGATTGTTTTCGACAAAACTGATGGCCGCTTCAACCTTCGGCAGCATGCTGCCGGGTGCGAAGTGTCCTTCTTTGATGAGGTCCCGTGCTTCATCGACAGTGATTTGTTCCAATGCTTTTTGTTCAGGCGTGTTGAAATTGAGCATGACCCGGTCGACAGCCGTCAGGACAAAAAACATGTCGGCGTTCAGTTGATCCGCGACTTTCGCCGAGGCGAAATCCTTGTCGATAACCGCAGGAATCCCTTCATAGAAGCCGTTTTCTTTGATGACAGGAATTCCGCCGCCACCGACAGTGATGACAATGTTTCCCTGGTTGACAAGGGATTCAACGGTGTTGATTTCGACAACCTGTTTCGGTTTCGGACTGGCCACAACCCGGCGGTATCCGCGGCCGGAATCCTCGATCATGACATAGCCTTTTTCCTTTTCAAGCTGTTTGCTTTCGGTTTCATTATAGAATGGACCGACCGGTTTGGATGGCTGATCGAACGCCGGGTCGTTCTTGTCGACTTCGACTTGGGTGATGATGGTCGCGACATCCTTTTTGATTTTTCTTGAAGCCAGTTCGTTTTGAATGGCGTTTTGCAGGTGGAAACCGATATAGCCCTGACTCATGGCACCGCATTCCGGAAAAGGCATCGCGGGGGCGCTACTGGTGGCTTGCGCTGCCTCGAAAGCGTTGTTGATCATACCGACTTGGGGCCCGTTGCCGTGCGCGATGATGAGCTGGTGTCCCTCCGCGATCAGATCGACGATGTTTCCCGCGGTTTCTTTGACAAGGTTGCGTTGTTCCAATGGTGTATTTCCTAAGGCGTTACCGCCGAGTGCGATGACAATCTTCATATAATCTTCCTTTCAGATCAGATTCAGAATACTATGATGGCGAAAAGCAGGATCGCACCGATGATGATGGCGGCACTAACGGCGATGGGCAGGATCTTTTTGAGAATGATGCCTTCCTTACCGATAATACCGGCTGTGGTGGTCCCAAGGATGATGTTTCCGGGGCTCAGGGTGTTCCCGATTGATCCGCCGGCGGTCTGTGCCCCGAGAATCGGTGCGATATCAACCGAGAGGATTTGTGCCGTGGTCAACTGGAAATCACCGAAAAGGATGTTAGAGGCCATATTGGAACTGGTCATGAATGACCCGAGCAGACCAACAAGCGGTGCGAAAACGACGTAGGCCTGTCCCAAGGTGCTGGCGATGCCTTCGGCGAGGACAAGGGTCTGTCCGGTCCCGCCCATGATGCGACTCATCACGATGAAACCGATGACCGCAATCGCAGAAGGGATGGTTTTGTTCCAGGAGCGTTTCCAGATTTCGATGCCGCCCCGATCGTCGACCCAGCCGTTCAATCGGTAAAACAGGAAGCCGATGAGCGATGCCAGTATCAGGAAGATGCCGGCATGTGTCAGCGGGGCGATCGGTGAGAAGATCTCCTGGGCGGGATTGGTGAAGCCATACCCGGTTTCGGTTTCAGGGAACCCGAAACCGATGCGCCATTGGGATAAAAGATCGTTGATGGGACCGACCAGGAGGATGATAAGCGTGATGGCTGTCAGGACGTAGTAAGGGAAAAAGGCCTGATGGACGGACATGTTCTTAGGGAATTCGTCGGCCTTGATTCCTGTGAGATCGCGGTTCATTACCGGGCTTTCCTCCAAACGCCATTTCTGGCCGTATCGTTTGGTTTTGCTCAACAGGAAAACCACAATCAAAGCGATGGATGCGGGAATGAAAGCGGCAAGGGTCTGATTGACCTGTGTCAGGAACAGTTGACCCCCACCATGAATGGTCGAGATGATCAAGACGGCGACGAAACCTTTTTTGATACCGGTCTTACCGCCATAAAGATAACTGATGGCCAGACCGGTCATCAGGTTGAAAATCCAAAGGAATATTCCGGCCCATAAGGCGGATTGCAGCAAGATATCGGGCGTGGCATCCAGTCCGGTTTGCAAGACCAGTGCGTCCCAGGCTACAGCCAAGGTACCAAAGGTGTTCGCCCAGGCATGGCCGAGCAACGGGATGACGACGGCGTAGATCGGTTTGACACCCAGACCCAAAAGGAGCGGTGCGCCGACGGCCACGGGTACTCCGAATCCGGTGATGCCTTGCAAGAAACTCGTGAATACCCAACCGATGGCGATCACCTGGATCAGTTCGTTGGGGGTGACGTTTTTCAGCCCGTTTCTGAAAACGACGAAGGCTTTGGCTTCGCTGACCACCTCATAAAGCAAGATGGCCGGCCAGACGACGAGCAGTACCGCAAAGGAACTCCAAAAGCCTTTCAAGACTTCATAGCCGATCAGGGAAAGATCGGCGCGGTAAAAGAAGTATGCGGTCAGAAACGCGATGAAAAGGCCCAGTGGGGCCGCCTTGTTGGCGCCCCACTGTCGGCCTGCCATTAAAACCAGTAATACGATGATCGGGAGTGCGGCGAGCAGCCACATCCATACGTTGATGGGAATAACCATAAAAATCAGCTACTTTCTAGTTGTCTGCTATTTTAATGTTTCGCCTAGAGCCTTGATGGCTTTTTCAAAACATGCTGCCGGCGGGTGGACGATACCGGCGCCGACTTGGCCGATGCCCGGTTTCTTGTGTGCCATGCCCGTATTGATGACCGGCAGGATGCCGGTTTCGACGACTTTACGGGCGTCGATGCCGGTGGCGGTACCGGTGAAGTTCATGGTCGGAATGATGAGAGTCGGGGAAAGACCCACGGTGATCAGTTGCATGTCTTTGGAGTACTGGAACGCCTGATCGACGCTCGCTGCACCGACAAAGCGGACAACGGCGGGAGCCGAGCCCATGGCGAACCCACCGACACCAACGGTTTCGACGATGGTGCTGTCGCCGATATCGGGATTGGCGTCCTCGGCGGTGAAACCGGGGAAGAACAGACCTTCGGGCTGGTTGACCGGTGCTTCGAACCACTCATCACCCATACCGCTGATGCGGATGCCGAAGTTGGTTCCGTTACGGCTCATCGCGGTGACGACGGTCGAATACTCGATGTTGCTGACCGCGTCCATGATGGCCTTGCCGGCAACCATGGCCAGGTTGAGGAAGAATTGGTCGTTTCCGGTCAAGAACTCGGTGATTTTGTGCAGTTCAGGGTTGTCCTGCTGGGTTTTGACGACATGCGGCATCAGTTCCCGGACCATCATGGAGGTCGCACCGTTGTTGCGTTGATGCATTTCATCGCCCATGGCGAGCGCTTTGGCCATGATGACTTTCAAGGAGATGGGGCCGGTGGACTTAAGAGCCGCTTTCATGACGGGAGCGAATTCTTTTTCAAGCCATTTGAGTTTTTCGATGACATCGGGTCCGTTGGCACCGAAGCGCATGACTTTGCCGAGTCCTTCATTCAAAGTCGTATAGGCTGTGTTGTTGAAGGTTTTGTTTTCCACTTTCCATAAGGGCATGGAGTAGGTGATCATACCGGTCATCGGACCGACGGCGCCGAGCGAGTGGTTGCTTCTGAAGTCTATTTCATCGTTCAAGACGAGCTTTTCCGCTTCTTCAAGTGAATCAGCCAGTCCTTCATAGACGATGGCACCGAGGATGGCACCTTGAAGCGGACCACACATCTCATCCCACGCCAGACGTGGTCCGGCATGGCCGATGGTATTTTTCTTCATATCCGGCAGGACATCTTTGGCGTAGACGACATCGACGAGCATCGGTTCGGAATCGTTGATGCGGTCGAAGGCTTCTTTGTTCGCTTTTTCGACACGGTCATCGGCGAGAATGTCCAAGACTTTCGCCAGGGCGGCATCGCCTCCTGCCGGTGGTCGCCAGTCGATGTGTACCGTGTTCACTTTCTGGTCTTTCAATGTCAAGGTAAAGTTTTCAATGCCGATATTTGCCACATTGAGTTCATCACTGAACAGTTTGTTTACTTTAGCCATTGATTACACCTCTTTTCTTAAGGACTTCAAGCGCGAAGTTGACGGCTTGGTTGTTGGTCGGTAAAACATGAACGCCGGCGTCTTTGAGCGTTTTTTGTGTTTTTTCGAGATCTTGTGGGTCTTTTTTCGTACCGGTCACTGATGCGATGAAGACGATATCCTTGCGATCGTTTTTGACTTTCTCTACTGCCTTGACAATCGAGGCGGCGGGGTCGTCGTGTGACCCGTGACCCAGCACGCAGTCGAGAAGAATGATGCCGGTATCCTTGTCTTTTGCTTCTTTGATGATTCTATCGGCGCGTTGTTTCGGATCGATCATCGGGTGGGGCGCACCTTCGGTGAAGTAATCCTCACCCATGTCGAGAATCGTGTTTTCCTTGCTGGTTTGAAGGTCTTTGAGGTCATACCGCTTATCGATGGCGATGTTCGAATAGACGCCGTCGAGTTTTTCATCCAGCAGCAACAACGCCTCATACGCGAGCGTACCGCCGGTATATAGACCCCGCACGTATGGTGCCTTGCCTTCGTTGACGTATTCAAGCATTTCGTCTGTTTTTTGATAGAGCGGGCTGTTGGTAAGCGCGTCCGCTTTTTCACCGGCTGCGGTTTTGACAAGGGTGTAGGCTGCTTCTTCCAGGTTGGTGGTGCCGATGATGTTCGTACCTTTGAACACTTCGGGGTTGCCGCCGAGGAAACAAGCGACGATCGGTTTTTTGATCTTCGCGGCCTTGTCGACGATTTTCTTCATGACGGATTCGGCTGGGGGTTTCGAGATCAGGCCGATGACTTCGGTCTCATCGTCGTTGGCCAGCGCATCAAGCGTGAAAAGCATCATGCGGCCGTCGACTTCTTCTTTCAGGTCTCTGCCGCCGGTACCGAGCGCTTGGGAGATGCCGCCACCGAGTTTGTCGATGATGACGCTGACTTCCTGCAAGCCGGTGCCGCTGGCGGCCGAAAGGCCGATGTTGCCGCGGTTGACGACATTGGCAAAGCCCAGGGCCACACCATTGATGATTGCGGTACCGCAATCGGGTCCCATCATCAACAGATCGTTTTCAAGCGCATAATCCTTGAGGGCTATTTCATCCTCAAGGGAGACATTGTCGCTATAAAGCATGACATGAAGACCTTTTTTCAATGATTTCATGACTTCGCTTCTGGCGAAACGTCCGGGGATGGAGATGACCGACAGGTTGGCATCCGGGTTTTCCTTGATGGCCTGGTCGAAGGTCTTGAAGGTTTTGGTCGCGGATTCCTTGGAACTCGACTTGTTGGCGAACTGGTCCTCGAGTGTCTGCAAGGCCTGATCCACGGCTTCTTGATTTTCGGCATCGATGCCGATGATGAGATCGTTGGCCGTCACATCGGAGACTGCTTCTTTTTTGAGTAGGCCCGAATCCTGCATCAATACTTTGTTGTGGTCGGTGCCCATCATGGCCGCAGCCTGATTGACGCCTTCGATCTCTTCGAGGTTGCTGGAGAAAAGCATGAGTGTGACTGAATCGAAGTAAGTGTTTTTCTTGGTGACATTATGAATCATGGTTGATCCCTCCTATTGATATTGCGAGCATCAATCCTTTTAAGTAATCGATGCCCGATGAATGTCCCATTGACGCGATCTTGTCGATGATCTGATCGATCGCGCGGGATAAGAGTAGTCTATGGTGCAGCATCAGTATCTCACCGAT
>SLJL01000018.1 GCA_007135105.1 Candidatus Izemoplasma sp. | reverse complement strand
GTGTCAGGATCAATCTCAAACCATTCGAGGTTGTCCAGATCGAAGATGATGTTCATATCGAGTCCGACATCGAAGTTTGCATCGCCGAAATCGATCAGATCGATCGTGAATGAACCTTCAACCGTATAGATGACGGAGTTGGTGATGCCACCGGGTTGCGTAAGCGGATCGGTCTCTTCATCAAAGGCAACATAACCGTTGATGATGTCTTCAAAGCTCATGTCGGTTTCTATGTTAAGCTCATGATCGCCTTCATCGTTGGAAGTCAGTAATTTCATACCACTGATTTGTTTTTGGTTGTTTCCGTGGCTGTAGTAGCGATCAATTTCACCGAAAATGGTGATTTTGTTGCCTACTTCAAGCTCGTCAAGCATCCATTCTTCTCCAGCGAAGACACGGACATAGATCCCAGTGCCGTCTGCATCTTGAATGAAGAATCCGGGAGCGTGATAGTTAAAGCCGGTGATAACACCTTCAACATGGGCGTATTCGCCATCAGCGGTGTTAAGAGCATCATCGACAGAAATGGTATCGGTGCCGACAACCAACACGGTGATTTCAACTGTCTTTTCGTGCTCTCCGAGAGCGATGTCACCGGTAAAGGTGATTTCTGCATAGCCAGAAGGCAGTGCAACAATCTCACCATCGTCATTGATGACAGACGTGTCGCTAGAACTCCAGTTGGTGATTACAGAACCACGTTGACCTTCACTTGGTAAAACAAAGTCTTCATTGGTCATGTAGGTTTGGTCTTCAAGTCCAAAGATATCCGCATCAAGAAGCGCTTCTTAATCAAGTTCAAGTACTTCGATTTCAACATTTGCTTCGTCGAAGAACATCATGAAGCCATCACGAGCGTGCTTAGCATAAAGACGAACGGTGATGCGAATGTATTCGTCCTCATAATCGCCGATATGACCAATCGCTTCGGTGCGGGAATAGTGGGTGAACAAGAAGAAGCGTGATCCATCTTCGACATCTTGAAGATAGTAGTTGGTATAGCCGGAACCGGCAAGGTCACCGCGGACGACAATTCCTTCCATTTCATAAAGGGCACCGTGTACGCGCGGGTCTGTTACATCAAATGCTTCTTCATCGTAAAGTTCATCGAACGTTAGCGGGGTGGGTTCAAGATTGACTTCATTACCAGTGCTCAAAACTTCAACGTTATCCGGACCAGAAATCTGATACAGTGTATTCCAGCGTGCATACTCACCAGCGATTTCAAGTTCATCGCCAATGTTGTGGCTGCCACCACGGAAGACACTTAGAACATGTGTGCCGTCTGTGACAAAGTAACCGGATCCTACGCGAGCAACCACGACACCTTTAACGATGACGTCATCACCAATAGATGCTTGCGTGTAAAGATCTTCAAATGACTCAAAGATATCTCTAGGTACCTCAGCCATGACACGGCCATCGAATTCCTTGGTCATTGTCAAATCACCAAAGGTGAGGGTTGCAATCAACATGATATCTTCATGATCTTCTTCGGCCTCAGGGCGCGTGACGACAACACGTTGTTCGCGTAAGTCGCCTTCTTCTGTAGGTTCAAAGACATCGCCAAGCTCTAAGTAGGGTTGTGAGTCTTCCGGAATTTCCCAAGAAACCTCTACACCATGACGCCCTTCCAGGGGTACATTGAAGCTACCTCTGATTTGGCCGAGTTGCGTGTCGTAAATCATCAGTGAGTTATAGGCTTCTTGCAATTGCGTTTCTTCGGTGTTGTCTCCACCGCATGCAACAAGTGCGAATGATGCAAAAAGCAGTAGTGCCAACATATACAATTTCTTCATACTCTTTTACTCCTCCTAATATAGGTTTTAATCACAAAATTGTGTATCGTTATCTAAAACGTGAGTGCGTGTGGGCGAGAAATTTGTGAGTTGAAAGTTATTGTTCCAATAAACCGCAAATACATCTTCCAACCGGACTTTGAAACAGGACTGCAGCTTGCTTGTGGTCTGGTTCGCCAAATAAAGTGCAATGATATTCTCACCGTCTTCATTCATCAAGGTAGCGGTACCCCCGCCGACACTTGAAACATAAGCTTCGATGGTGAGTTTCTTACCGATATATTCTTCGCGGTTCTCATAAAGTTCATCGTAATCAATGACAATGGCTTCACCAGCATAATCGGGATCTTCTTCGCCCCAGATTCTAAGGTTGGTCGGTCTGGCTTTTTCCTCTGCGGCACGTAACTCATCCGCATATTTAAGATTGCCGACACCTTGGGCATAGCTGTAAGCGAGTTCAATCAATTCCAGGTTCAACAAGCGCCCATCATACCAGACATATCCCAGATGACGACCGTAATTCCCGGTCTGATTTGGCACCTCGGCCTCAAGTACGATGGTTTCCGCATTTTCCAGTTTCTCGCAAACAAAATTGCTCGCAGCGAACCCCCAAGGTTCGATTGCGCCGCTCGATTCTGGTGTATCGACAGCCAAATAGCGTACAGAAATGTTCTGCCCATTGACGATGAAACGGGTCGTATCACCGTCGATGCATGAGGCTAGTTCAGCGTAGGCAATGCCATCCTGAAAGAAATTTTTACCTTCCGGATTGCGGTCCAAACTCAACGCGTCGGTCAATCTGGTATCCAGTTCAGTCGGAACCTCTCCGTTTTCACCGTCACCACCACAGGCAACAAGCAAAAAAGCCAGGGTAAACAAGGAAAATATTGTAAGTAATCTTTTCATAAGTATCCTATCCTATTGGCCATGCTTGAATCAGCTTCAAAGATGGCACAAAAAATGATAGTAACTCTGCCCCCAACATGAATGGTGGGGGCAAGTTACCAAATAATTCTGGGTTCGGCTATTATCTTTGACCAAGCTCACGGAGTGCGTAAGTAAGCGCAGCTTCTACATCACGAGTGCCAGCATACAGGGCTTCAATCATGAAACCGACTTCATCACGGGCTTGTGATGAGGTAACACGACCGACAAACGGAGGTTCGAAGGCGTAGAAATCCACTTGTGCGTAAGCGACGTTTGCAGCCATCGAGAATGGACGTAGATCAAGATCATCGTAACGACCTGCATCTTCAAGTTCTGAGACAGAATAGTTGGCGATATCCAAGAATGCTTGATATTCTTCTGTTTCAAATGCAGAGATTCTAACAGGCACATACCCAGTGTTCATCGCAAAGTAAGCGGTGTTTTCAGGACTGGTCATATGACGGATCAATAGCCATGCGGCTAAACGTTCAGCATCGGTGGTGTCAGCCATGACGGCGACATTCGGCCCTTGCTGGATTGCAGATTTGTTATCCATGTCGTATTGAACAACAGGCATGATGCCCATTTCGAAGATGCCGAAACGGCCACCTTCTGCATCAGGAATGTTGTGTCGGGTACCTGCGGTTGAACCTTGGCTCATCAATACTTGCCCTTGTTTGAAAGGAATTGAACCATAGTTTTCATCCCACTCGGCAGGAATGGCAAGAATATTGTCATCCATTTGCTCTTTGAAGAAAGTGAGCATGTCTCTGGTGGTGTCGTTATCGATCAGGATGTTTCCTTCAGCGTCGGTATAACCGGCGCCCCATTGTGAAGATGAGTTGATGAAGAAGTTCGATTCACTGTCGACATTGAAAAGGTGTGGTGCTTGCCAGTTTCCAGAACCGATCAGGTCATTGTTTTCAGCGATATCGAGCAGTTCAGACCAGCTGATTGGCTCATCCATGCTGAATTCAATACCATGATGATCGAAGACGGTCTTGTTGTAGACGACCATTTCAGTTGATTTGGCAAACGGCATGGAGTATTGCATACCATCGAGATATTGTTGGTTTTCAGCGAGGAAACCAGGTACATAGTCATCAAGGGATACACCGAACTCATCGTGAGCAATATACTCATCGAGTGGTACAAGCGAGTTACCTAAGAGATACTCGACAAAATGGTCAGGGTAACCGAATACCATCGTCGGTGTCGAACCGGACACGGTTCCCTGGATGGTAGATTGACGCAGACCATCATAGCCACCTTGTCCCAGATGGCGGATGGTTACATTCGGATATTCATCGGTGAACGTATCGAAAATGTCATCAAGAAGTTGCATGTTGGCATCTCCGAATGCGTGCCACAAGATAATTTCGATCTCCTCGTCATGCGGGAATTCATCGGGAATGTTGACTTCAACTTCAGCGCCGCCTGTACCGCCCAAGCATGCGCTTAGAACGAATACAGTGGTGAATGAAAGCAGTAATGCGAAAAGCTTTTTCATTAAAATTCTCCTCCTTATTTAATACTTCTACATTAATTATAGTATATGGGTGATGCTGTGAAAACGGTAACAGACCAAGTTGCAATAATGGGGTCTTGACTTGAAACTATCCTTTGATACCACTTCTTGATACACCGCGCATGATGTATTTTTTAAGCAGGATGAATGCGATGATCAACGGTACCGTAACGATGATAGCCGCAGCCATCTGCTCGTGATACATGACACGACCCGCCGTATCATCGAACGCATCACGCAAACCATTTGATACCAGTCGATATTCTTCTTCCATCGTAACTAGACGGGGCCAGATGTAGGCGTTCCAGGTATTCATGGCGTTAAGAATCGTAATCGTGGTCAGTGTCGGTATCGCAATCGGTACCATGACGCGCCATAGATACTGCCAGTCAGTTTTTCCATCGACCTTGGCCGCATAGTAAAGTTCATCCGGAATGGTTTTAAAGGCCTGACGTAAGAAGAAAATGTAGAAAATACTGGTCATGAAGGGAATGGTCATGGCAAGCAAAGCGTCGAAATAGGTCTGGTTGAGTGTCACCCAACCCAAGCGCGATACGGTGATGAAGTTGGTGATGACGAAAATCTCACCCGGAATCATCATCGTGGCGATGAAAGCCATGAAGAGGATATCGCGGCCTTTGAAATTCAAACGGGCAAAGGCGAAGGCGGAAAGAATCGTGGTGATGACGGTTCCGATGGTGGCGATAATCGCGACCACGACCGTGTTGAGCGTGAACCGGAGAAATGGTGCTTGTTCCAATGCGGCGGGGAAGTTTTCCCAAGCCCAGTTGAAAGGGTTAAGACCAATCCAAAGTATCGGTGGACTTGTAAAGACATCGCTTTCGATTTTCAGCGCTGTAATGACCATCCAGTAGAAAGGGATGATGATGAAGATAGCGAAGAAAATAATGAAAGCATAGACAATGCCCAAGCGGATCATCTGTTTTCTTTTTATTTGTTTCTCGTTACCATATACTGCTTCTTCCATAGCGATCTCAACTCCTAATAGTGCACTCGTTTTTTACTAACTTGCATGTTGATGATAGTAAATACGAGCGTCACTGCGAATAGAATTAATGAAGCCGCGGCGGCCTCACTCAAAGCTCCCGGTACACCGGAGCGGTCCAACGAGCGGTAAACAAGCGCAACCACTGTAATCAAGGCACGGTCGTTACCCGGAGGCCCAAGCCGTTCCCCGAACATACCGATGACTTCGGTATAGGCTTTGAAAGCGCCAATGAATGATGTTACGGTGATATACATGATCATGGGTGAAAGCAACGGTACGGTGATACGTCTGAAGACGCGCGATCTCGAAGCCGAGTCGACACGTGCCGCATCGTAATATTGCTTGTCGATGCCTTGAAGGCCGCTGAGGAAAACCATGATTTTAAAGGCCAGTCCTAGCCAGGTGACATAAACGAGCAAACTGAAAATGGCGTGACCCCAGCTGGCGCCGAGGTTAACCCAGTTTATCGGTGCGACACCGAAGAATCCCAAAACCCAGTTGATCAAACCGTATGAACGGTTGAACATGAAGGCAAAGGCCATGCCGATGGCAATCGCATTGGTGACATACGGTAAGAAGAATACGGTTTGAAAGAATCCTTGAAGTTTCTTGATGGCGTTCAGCCATACGGAAATCAAGAGTGC
>SLJL01000111.1 GCA_007135105.1 Candidatus Izemoplasma sp. | reverse complement strand
TGATGCTATATCCTAGCTTTTACACTATAGGAGGTATGTAGAAGGTCGTGCGCTTTTTTCGATCCCGGTTTATCCAGGAAGTCTTCATATAGTTTCATGACTTGCTCATTCTCATGACTCTTGCGGCGTTTCATACCAGCGTCCATCGCGTATAGTGCCTTACGACGTTTCTCCAGAATCGAAATGTCGCCGTGGTGATACGGCTGGCCCCCGCCTCCGATACAACCGCCGGGACATGCCATGATTTCGATCAGATCGAACCGGCTGTTTCCTTGACGGATGTCCTCCAGGAGTTTACGTGCATTGCCGAGTTCATGCGCAATGCCGATTTTCAAGGTTCTGCCGTTAATCTCCAAAGATGCCTCCCGAATGCCTTCCATGCCACGCATCTGCTTGAAATCAACCGTTTTCAACTCTTTACCGGTCATCATCTCATAGGCGGTTCTTGTGGCTGCTTCGATGACACCACCGGTGGCGCCGAAAATGGTCGCGGCACCGGTTGATTCACCGAGCAAGTCATCAAAGGGTTTTTCATCCAGGCTTCTGAATTCGATGGCCGCTTCTTTGATCATCCGGCCGAGTTCACGGGTCGTGATGACAAAATCAACGTCTTTACGTCCGTCTTTGTTAAGCTGTTCGCGTGCCGATTCGGCCTTCTTGGCGACACAAGGCATAACCGAGACCATCCTTACCTTATCAGGATCTATACCTTTTTTCTCAGCATAGTAGGTTTTGCTTAGAGCACCGACCATACTTTGTGGACTTTTACAGGAACTGGGGATGTCGATGAGATCGGGAAACTGGTGTTCGATGAACTGGACCCATGCCGGACAACAGGAAGTCAGCATCGGCAGGGTTTCATTGTTTTCAAGACGTTCGACGAACTCTTTCGCTTCTTCGATGATGGTCAGATCCGCACCGAAATTCGTATCGAATACCGCATCGAAACCAAGACGTTTCAAGGCTGAGACAATCTTTCCTGTGGAAATCTCACCAGGCTTGTAACCGAACATCTCGCCAAGGGCGACGCGTACGGCTGGTGCAACTTGTACCACGGTGTGGCGTTCTTTATCGTTCAACCGCCGCCAGACAGAAGTTGTCTGCGGCAAGGCAACAAGCGCTGCGGTCGGACATACACTGACACATTGACCACAGTAGGTACAGCTCGTATCACCGAGATCAAGATGAAACGCTGTGGCAACAACGACATCGAAACCACGTTTTAACGGTGATAACACCCCGATGGTCTGTACATCATCACACATCGTCGTGCAGCGACGACACATGACGCATTTGTTCGGATCTTTGAGAATCGCACCGGAAGACTCGTCGATCGGATGGGACATCATCTCACCGGTATAATGGATTTCCGTGATATTCATATCATCGGCGAGCGTCTGCAATTCACAGTCGCGGTTTTTGACACAAATCAAACAGTCTTTAGGGTGATTAGAGAGTAAGAGCTCCGTGCTGGTCCGTCTACCCATGACGGCTTTTTTCGTATCGGTCTGAATACGCATGCCTTCAGTGACAACTTCGGCGCATGACGGTACCAGGTTACCCCGATCCTCGTTTTCAACAAGACAAACACGACAGTTGGCACTTTTGTTGACGGCACCAAGTTCATGTAGATTCAAATGGCATAAAGTGGGGATGTTGATGCCAGCTTTTTTCGCCGCGTCCAGAGCGGTCGTTCCGGCCTCGACGGTCACACTGATGTCGTTTATCTTACAATTTATCATCTTATCGATCAACTTCATGTTTCAACCTCCTAAGGCTTGATGATCGCATCGACCGGACACGCATCATAGCATGCCCCACAGGCGATACAATCACTTTCGGTTATGACATGGACTTCCCTAGGCTTACCGGCGATGCAATCAACCGGACAAACCCGGGCGCATTTGGTGCAGCCGATGCACTTTTGACCGTCCACGACATAGGCGGTCCTTTTTCTTCTATAAGCATAATCCTCATACTCATCCCGAAAGTGTTTCAAAGTCGAGAGCACAGGATTGGGCGCAGACTGTCCCAAACCACAAAGAGAGGCGTTCTTGACATTTTCACTCAACGTTTCCAATAACTCTAGATCATGCGGGGTTCCTTCCATGTTCGTTAGTTTTTCCAAAATTTCATAGAGCCGTTTCGTGCCGATACGACAAGGGGTGCATTTCCCACAGGATTCATCCTGGGTGAAATCAAGATAGAATTTGGCAATCTCAACGATGTCTGTGTCTTCATCCATGACAATCATGCCGCCGCTTCCCATCATTGAACCCGCCTGCTGCAACGAATCATAGTCGATCTCCATGTCGAGATCCTTTTCCGTCACGACACCACCGGATGGTCCCCCGATTTGCACAGCTTTGAATTTCTTTCCGTTGGGGATACCCCCACCGATATCGTAGATGATTTCACGGAACGTCGTGCCCATCGGCACTTCGACAAGTCCGATATTTTCAATGTTCCCTGCCAGCGCGAACACTTTGGTCCCTTTTGAATTTTTCGTGCCGATCTTGTTGAACCAGTCGGCTCCGTGTACCAGAATCGGCGGAATATTGGCGTAGGTTTCAACGTTGTTAACATTTGATGGTTTCCCCCGAAAACCGACCTCACTCGGAAAAGGCGGTTTGGTCGTCGGCTCACCACGTTTGCCTTCCATCGAATGGATTAAAGCTGTCTCTTCTCCACAAACAAAAGCACCGGCGCCGAGTTTTACCTCGATGTCGAAAGAGAAGTCGGTACCGAGAATCTCTTTGCCGAGCAATCCTGCCTCGCGGGCATCGATCAAAGCTTTGAATAATGGTTTGGCGGCGATCTCGTATTCGGCTCTGATATAGATAAGACCATTGTTTGCGCCAACAGCATACCCGTTGATGATCATCGCTTCGATGATGCTGTGGGGATCGCCTTCCATGATGCTACGATCCATGAAAGCACCGGGATCACCTTCATCGGCATTGCATATCACATATTTCTCATCGCTTTTGGTTGCTCGGGTGAATTTCCACTTCAGTCCCGTTGGAAACCCGCCACCGCCACGTCCCCTTAGTCCCGAAGTTTTCACAACTTCAATCACATCTTCAGGTGTCATTTTGGTAATGGCGCGTGCCATAGCCTCATAGCCGTTATATTCCAAGTAATCATCTAGACTGTCCGGATTGATGATTCCCAGATTCCTTAAAGCGATACGACGCTGTTTTTTGTAATAGGGTGTATCACTTTCGTTTTTAGCGCGTTTTTTATCATCGCGTTCATACAGCAAATCTGTCACGATATTGCCTTTGATAATATGTTCTTCAATGATTCTATTGACATCTTTCAAAGTCAACTGTACATAGATGACATCATCCGGCATCACTTTAAGCATCGGTCCTTGACCACAAAATAGAAAACAACCGCTTTTGACAACCTCGACTTCAATATCGAGGCCTCGGTCAAGGACATCTTTTTGCAGCATGTCCAGAATAATATCACTATCAGAGGATAGGCAAGATGTCCCGGCACATACGATGACTTCAAGTCTTTTCGGTTTTTGCGTTTGCAGTGTTGCTCTGCGATTCTGCAAATCGTCGTATGATCTAATCATGGGTTTCCTCCTGATGTTTCGCGATAATATCGTCGATTTCTTTTTCGCTGACTTTTCCGTACACCTTATCGTTCACGGTCACAACAGGCGCTAGACCACACGCGCCGATACAACGGACATCCTTGATTGTGAACTGTCCGTCCTCGGTGATCTCGTTCCGTTTCGACTGTGTAATACCAAGCGCCTTATCAAGTAACTTATCCGCACCTTTGACAAAACAAGCCGTTCCCATGCAAACACTGAGGGTGTTCTTCCCCACAGGTTTTTCAGAAAAATAGGAATAGAATGTTACCACGCCGTTAACGTGGGCGCTTGGTAAGGCCAGCTTCAAAGCTATATGTCTCTGCAGATTATGTGGTAGATACCCGAATATTTTTTGAGCCTGATATAAAACCGGTATTAATGACTCTTTCTTATTCTCCCCTTCATATTGTTCGATGAAAGCATCCAGTTCATTGAGTTTATTTTGATCAAATTGCGACATGTCCAATACAGCCTTTTTCATGTCATGGCACCTCCGTTTCCAACCAATGATATTATAGCTTTTTTTGTAATACAAGTAAAGACGATATCGTGGATTTATCAAGAATTTGTATGATAGATATTCTGCATAAGAAAAAGGCCCGCATAGGCCTTTCATGTATTCGTTTTCATTGAATTCACGACAATTTCCAGAAACATTACAAGAAATATGATGATGAGCGTCCACGCAAACACAAGGTCGTATTCCAGATTAATCCTTCCGACATTGAGCATTCTTCCAATACTACTTTGTGCTTGGGAGATGAACTCAGCCATAACCAGGACCTTGAATCCCAGGCCGATACTCTGAAGCAAACCTGATTTAATATAGGGAAATGCCAATGGAAGATAGACAAAAAAGAGTTTTGTCTTCAAGGAAATGGGTTCGAGTTTCACAACCTGCTTGATATCGGTATCCAGATTCAATACCCCTTGTCGACTGGCCTCGTATATGAGTGGAAAAAGCAAAAGAAAACTGATGATATAGATGGCGGTGTGTTCTGCGTAAAGAATTAGAATAATGACAATCAATGAAGCAACCGGTAAGCTTCTCAGTCCAGCGACCAGAGGCATCAACAGATGGTTGAGCGTCTTGAAAGTTCCGCCAAGCAAGCCGATAAAAATGCCGAAAACCGCCGCTATCATGATGGATGCCAACAAACGGAAAAGGGAATGGGCAATGATGCGATAGGTCTCAAGACCACCTAGTAATTCCACTAGGGTTGAAAAAACCACCAACGGTCCAGGGAAGAAAACGACGTTATCTATCTGAAACGCTCGGATATGCCAAGCCAGAACAATTAGAAGTATCGATATAAAATACAGCACCCGAGGTTTCATCGTCTATTCACCGAAATAAAACCCATCCCCGGGCAAGCTGGCTGGTACCAAAGCCGGGTTGATGGTTCTCAGTCTATCGAAATACCATTCCAGGTCCGTTCTGGCATCGACCGCACCCACAAACCGGATATGACTGCTTGCAGTCGCATTGATGATGACGGGTTTCGCAAACACTGAACCCAGCGAAACAGCCATATCCGCAACCGCTGCTGTATCCGTGTTCAACCTATGAACACTTTCAACAAGATCTTCCAAATACCGTTTCACACGGGCAACGTCCAAATCGGAACGGACGAATACCCCGGCTTGAGGATAACCGTTTTGCTCGTATGCGTTGAACCATTCGTCCTGTAAATCAAGTGTATAAAGCCGATCTATCTTAGTATCGAGGACACTGAGCGCCGGTTCGGCCAACAACACGATAGCGGTTTCGTCTGTTTGTACTCTAGCGCTGGCTAGATCGACACCCTCCACGTACTGGATATCCGGTTCTACTTCCAAATTCCATGCATCCAGCAACAACCGTACAGTCGCATCGGGGATGCTGTTTTCTCCGAATAAGACAATGGTGCTACCGGATAAATCCTCTACACGCGTAAACGGTGATTGTGATACTAGATGCAGATTCCCCCACGTCAAAACACCAGCAAGTCGGTAGGCTGCACCGGTGTTTTCCACAAGCCGTGCCCCCATGTTTACCGGTGCGATGATCACATCGCGTGATGCATTTGCGAACGCAGCACTCAACATATCGACACCAAATACCGTTTCTACCATGTACACATCATTCTCTTGTGTAAAATCAAGATGAGCATGGGCTAGGCTTGGAGCCCCGTTAGGGACGATGATTTTAAGATTCTCGTCGTTTGAATCACATGCTTTCGCCACAAATAGAATCAAAGTAACCAGCAGGATTCCACAAATTTTTTTCAACATGTTTCTCATCCTTTCCAATCACATGGTATAATAAAATCGATTGAATTTATGTAACATATGTTACGGAGTGATGAAAATGTTATTCCATGGGAAAGAAAAAGGTTTTTCACTCCCCTGTGTGTACCCTAAAGACTATATATTGGTCTCAGAGGGAGACCTTTGTGAACACATCGGTTTTATTCACAAAGGTACGATAAACATGATCCATTACAGCGAATCCGGCGAAATTTCCATTTTAGCGACCCTGAAAACCGGCGATGTCTTCGGCGATTTGCTCATCTTTTCATCCGAGCCGAATTACCTCGGTCATCTTGTGATCATGGAGGAGACATCGGTCAGTTTCATGTCGAAAGCGGATCTGATCCATCATATTGATACGAATGCATTTTTCCGGCATGCCTACATGAAAACCATCTGTGATAAGGCCAGAAACTTCAACCTGAAACACAAACTTTTGCAGCAGGCTACTCTAAAAGAAAAAATCCTTTTCTATCTGGAAACTGAAATTGCCAAGAAGAAACAGAACAAAGTCACCGTACCGCCCTTGCAGGAATGGGCCCAGATATTGAACGTACAACGGCCATCTTTATCTCGAAGCTTGAAGGATCTGGTCGAAAAAGGCATTCTACAAAGATCGAACCGGACAATTTGGTTTTCCTGAAAAAAGCATAAAAAAAAGCACCGTAGGCTATCATCACGATAGTCGGGTGCTTTTTTCTAGTCAGAATCTTTTTCCAGATAATCAAGGATATCTTGTACGGTTTTGATCTTTGTAGCCGCGGTATCGTCGATTTCAATATCGAATTCCTCTTCGATTGCCATGATCAATTCCACCGCATCCAATGAATCGGCACCAAGATCTTCGGCAAGGTCGCTATCGACATCGATGGCATCTTTTTCTACACCGAGTTCCTCGGCGATGATGTCTCTTAATTTTTCCAGCACAAAGCTTCACTCCTTATTCATTCTCGATTTTCTTATTCATTATAGGGCTGTTTATATATTTTGTCAAACAATAAAATCAACGGTTTTTGCGATAAATCAGCGATAAACCGATAAGTACCAGTTGTTCGGAGATGATATACGTATCCGGCAGAAGACCATTGAGTAGCTTTGCGGCCCCGCCGGTCAGGATTACCGGTACGTTTTCATTTTTGTACTTCTCCTTGATGCTAGCGACAAAACCGTTGATCTGATAGAGGTGACCATACAGGAATCCGGCATTCAGGGCATCGATCGTATTGGTGCCCAAAACACCGTTCGGGTTTTGAAACTCGAACTGAAGCAGCTTGGAGGTATTGGATACCAAAGCCGTCTTTGCCATATCAAGACCGATGGTGATCGATACACCTTTGATGACCCCGGCTTCGATATAGGAAAACGTGGTCGCGGTTCCCATGTCGATGATAATCGCGTCATCATACCCCAACACCCTGGCGCCTGCGGCTGCGGCAATCAAATCAGCGCCGACCTCCTTGGGATAATCGGTTTTGACACCGATGCCCGTTTTGACACCGGGTTCAACGAAAAGGGGGTTGATATCGAAGTATCGTTTCAAGAATGTTTTGAACGCCGTGTTGACTTGCGGTACCACCGAAGCGATGGCGACATCATCAACATCGGTAAAGAGATGTTTCAGCATGGCATAGTATTCATCAGCGGATTTCTTGATGTCTGTGGTATAGCGATAGGTTTCAACGATTTTAAAGGCGTCGCCTTTTCCGATGACAATGTTGGAGTTGCCGATGTCGATATATAGAAGCATGGTGTCACCTAGCTTTCTTTACGGAGTTGTTGTAGGGTTTCCTGTCGTTGCTCGTTGAAGAGATCCGCTTGCATTAAGCGCATGACGATCGGGGTTCCCACAAGGGTGGCAAACACGATTTCCAGTAAAGCGATCGCCGGTAGTGTGGTGATGATGAACTGGAAGAGCGCTTCACCAAGCACCTCTTCATAGAACGGTGATAATACCAAGGCGGTCCCCATGACCAACACGGTGTGCAGCAACGTCGACAAGACGAATGTCAAGGCGATGCTGGCGGTCTTGTTTTTGACCAAACGGTTCACCAGGACGAAGATATACCAGATGCTGAGTCCGAAGATGATTCGTGGTACGACCGAGAGAATCGGATTTAAAAACATCAGATCAAACGGCGTCGATGCACGCATCATGGCCACAATCCAGGAAGATAGCCCGAAGGCCAGTCCGAGTCCGAGTCCGACTTTGCGTCCCCCGAACAGGGTCCCGATGATCACCGGGGTGTGAATGATGGTTGCCGAAATGGCAAATACTTGAATAAAGCCGAGGTATGGTACCAGGGCCATGACGGCGATTAAAGCGATGAACATCGCCATGCTCGTCATTTCTAGAACTTTTTTGTCTCTCATTTTCTTTCTCCTTTATTTTGGGCCATTAGAGGTCCCGTATTATGAAGATCTATAATAAACCTTGATTGTGATCGGGTGTCAAAGACTGCCCGTCACCAAGGGTGATGCTACACGTTGGATTTTATCGTCTCATAGGTGGTTTGGTCAAATGATTTGATTAGAGCGATAACCATATCCCGAACCGCTTGATAGTCGGCCTCGTGAATCATGGAAGTGGTCGAGTGGATGTACCTCGCAGGCATGCCGACGGTCGCTACCACCACACCTTGTCCGTGAAGTTGGGCTCTAGCGGCATCGGTGCCACCCATGGATTTATAGTATTGGAACTTGATGTTGTTTTCTTTTGCGAGTTGCTCCACATGTTGTTTCATGCCGCGGTGCATGATGGCGTTCGGATCATAAAACCGCACCAGGAACCCTTCATTCAGCTTCCCGCTGATTTCATCACCGTCAAAGGAATCCTGACACGGCGAACAATCCACAGCCAGGAAGATATCGGGATCGACAAGGCCTACGGCTGTGGCCGCACCTCTTAATCCCACTTCTTCTTGTACCGTCGCACCGGCATATAAGGAACAAGGTAGATCCTCGTTTTTCAAACGCTCAAGAATTTCAAGGCTCATCGCACAACCGAAACGGTTGTCCCAAGCTTTGGAAATATGTTTTTTCTTATCCTTCGTAACAACATAGTTATTACGCGGAATGATTTGTTGTCCGATCTTCACACCGAGTTTCTCGGCGTGTTCCTTGTCATCAGCCCCGACATCGAGCAACAGTTCGTCGAATTTCAACGTTTCTTCCTTTTGACCCTTGGTCAGATGCGGGGGTTTTGACGCGGTGATTCCGGGAATTTCTTCCAGATCATCGGTGTAGATGATCATGTGCTGCGAAAGAAACACATCACCTTTCATACCACCGAGATTCGTCATTTTGATAAGACCTTCCTTGGTGATGCCGGTAACCATGCCACCGACCTCATCCATATGGCCGGCCAACATCACTTTCGGCCCTTTGGAATCCTTGTTCAGCACGCCGAAGATACTGCCGAGACGGTCCTCGACGATCTCCTTGGTGGATTTCTCGATTTCTTTTTTCATGTATTGTTTCACATGTTTCTCGAAACTTGGTGCCCCTGGCAAGTTGACCAGATCCTTGTAATAAGCTTTCATGTTTACGCCTCCTTGAATGTCGCGCTTAGTTTATAGATGGGACCTTCATGCTTGAACTTCTCTTCAAATTCCGTCATGATGTTATCTTCCGGTTCATCCTGATGCAGATCAAGATTGATATCAAGTATGTCCAGTCCGTGATCGATGATGCTTTTGAGTGAATATTCGAAGAAACCACGATTATCGGTCTTGAGCTCAATGGTTCCTTCCGGTTTCAGCAGATATCTGTATAGATCCAGATATCCAGGTGCGCTCAGACGTCGTTTTTCGTGTCTGGCTTTTGGCCAGGGATCTGAAAAATTAAGATAGATGGTCGACACCGATCCCTTTGGGAGACAGCCACCCAAATCGGCTGCATCCATTCTTGCAAGCAGTACGTTGTCCAACGGATCATCCAGCTGTTTTTCAAGCGCACGTACGATGACGCTGTCAAACTGTTCGATCGCCAGAAAGTTCACATGCGGCTTTTGTTGAGCCAGATTATGAATGAACTGACCCTTGCCGGCTCCGATTTCCAGACACAGCGGTTTCTTGTTGTCAAAAAGCTCGAAGAGATTTTTCGATGTGCCACGGGGAATATTACGAATGTATTCAGGGTGTTTCAAAATCAGGTCCTTGGCATAATGTACGTTTCTCAGTCTCATAAAATCACCGCATTTATTATAACAAACAAATGCGGTTTAAGAAAGATTACGACTAAATATTTACATCTTTGCGTGTCAAGGCATAGATCGCTTCCATGTAGATGGCCGTGCCTTCTATTAAATCGTCGATGAAGATATGTTCATCAACCTGGTGGGCCACATCTTTTCTTCCCGGCATGACCATGCCGAAAGCGACGCCCTTGTCAAGCGCACGCGCGTATGTTCCACCACCGATAGTATACGGTTCGTTTTCCTCATCACCGGTGATTTTCCGGTACGCTTCCATCAAATGCGCTATCAGTGTATCGTCCTTCTCAACATAATGTAGCGGAATGTTCTGTTTCGCGGTATAGTTCAAGCCGTATTTTTTCAATGCTTTCGATATCTTCTGGGCTGTCGCGTTCAGATTGAAGCCGTTCGGATACCGGCAGTTGATGCCGATCAGGACCGTTTCCTTATCATAACGGAAAATCCCCGGATTGATCGTGAAATTGTGCATCACCGGATCTTTGAGATCGATGTTCAATTTTTCCCCATACGGATCGAACGAGAGACAATCATGAATGAAGTTGATAAAAGGATTATCCAGTTGTTCAAAAAGGAAATTCGCTAGAATGAATGCAGCGTTCATGCCGAGATTCGGTGTCATCGCATGCGCGGTCTTCCCATGGACGATATAGCGTTTACCGACAATTTCACCTTTATATTCGTTATATTTCAAATATTTCTTGAACGCATCTTCATAATCGCCTTTCAAAGTACACTCGGCGGTTGAAGGCACGACATTATAGCGGTCACCCGCTTTAAAGGAAAGCAGATCGTCATCGGCGAACTTACCACCGACATCAAAGGTATAGATGCCCTTTTCCCCATGAATCAAAGGGAATGTAGCATCAGGTGAAAATCCGAATGTCGGCATTTCTTCGGTTCGAAAGTACCGCTCGATACCACGCCACTGTGTTTCTTCATCCGTACCCATGATCAGCCTGATTCGTTTATGGAAAGCAACACCGAGTGCTTTAAGAAATTTCATCGCAAAATAGGCGGCGATGGTCGGTCCTTTGTCATCCGAACTACCGCGGGCGTAGATTTTATTGTCTTTGATGACGGGTTCAAACGGTGGATGCGACCATCCCTCTCCGCCGGGTACCACATCAACATGTGTCAAAATACCCAGGATGTCCTCTCCCTCTCCCATTTCTATATGCGCCGCATGGTTGGCGACGTTTTTCACGATAAAGCCGTCTTTTTTCGCCAGATCCATCATATGGTTGAGCGCAGCGGCGATCCCCGCTCCGAACGGTGTGTCACTTTCAGCATCATACTCATGCAGAACACTTTCGATTTTGCACAACCGTTTGACTTCATCAATAATTTCTTTTTCATGTTCCTTCACATAGGTTAAAAAATCCATATAACCACCTCTTTCAGTTGAGGATATGATACCATTAAACCCATATTTTATCAATCAAAAGCCCTAAAGATTAAGCTTGACATATGAATGAACAATCATATAAAATAGAGACAGTGGACGGTGATAACAATGCTCAAGAAAATCGTGATGGAAAACCTGACATGTTCAACCTGTTCAGCGAAAATCGAAAAAGCCGTCTCGAGACTGCCTTATGTTAAAAGTGCCACCTTCAATTTTTCAAGTCAGACGATGTTGTTGGATGTTACAGATGCATATGATGAAGACCGGGCGGTCAAGGACATAAAAACGATTGTCGATGACCATGAAGACGGAATTGAAACATACCCCTATGCCAAAAGACATATTCCCTCCAAACGCAAATTCATCAAAACCTACCGATTTGTCATAATTGGTTTTTTCATATTCGCGACCGGTTATCTCTTTGATTACTTTGATTTGTTGCGACCGAGAATCAACCTGTTGTACTGGGCGGGCTATGTATTAATCGCCCATAAGATCATCAAAAACAGTTTCAAGGGATTGAAACGCAAGGAGTTTTTCAATGAAAACACCTTGATGTTCATCGCGACTCTGGCAGCAATGTTCATCGAAAAACCATTTGAAGCCGCATTGGTCATCATCTTCTATTCATTCGGTGAGCATCTGCAACACCGTGCTGTCGATCGCTCCAAAGAAGAGATTTCCTCGTTGATGGACCTCCATGTCGATTATGTAAATCTGAAAAAGGGCGATGTCGTTGTCATCCGCGATCCGCTTGAAGTCAAGCAAGGCGATACCCTCATCGTGAAGAACGGGGAGCGCATTCCGGTAGACGCCACCGTCATAAAAGGTGAAAGTGCCCTCAATACCAGCGCTTTGACGGGTGAGGCCAAATTGCGGGATGTGAAGGTCGGAGACAAGGTACTATCGGGAAACATCAATGTCGGGGGTGTCCTGGAATTACGCGCTGAGAAAGAATATCAGGAATCCACGATTGCAAAAATCATCGAACTCATCGAAAATGCGACCAACAAAAAGGCGAAAGCGGAGAACTTCATCACCCGTTTCGCCAAGATCTATACACCTGTTGTCACTGTCATGGCCTTGTTCATGTTCGCGATCCCAAGCTATTTCAATCCGGCCAACATGGAAGAATATATTTTCAGAGCCGCAACATTCCTGGTCATCAGTTGTCCATGCGCCCTCGTGCTATCGATACCGCTATCGTATTTCGCCGGCATCGGTGCCAGTGCCAAGGAAGGCATCTTGTTCAAAGGTTCGAATTTCCTTGATATGATGAACGACGTCGATACCATCGGTATGGATAAAACCGGCACCATCACCAAAGGGGAGTTCGAAGTCGCCGGTTTTACAAACTTGTTGACGCTCAAATACGCCGCATCGGTCGAACAATATTCAAACCATCCGATTGCCAGATCGATCCTGAACAGCTTTTATGGTACCAAGCTCCCCTGCGAACAAGTCGAAGAATTTCCCGGCTACGGCATGAAGGCACTTTGCGAGGGCGAGGAACTCCTTGTCGGTAGCCGTAACATGTTGCTGGATGCCGGCATCCAGAACCTCGATGAAAAGGATATTGCCGGCTCTAACATCTATGTCGCCCTTGGTGGTGAATATCTCGGAAGGGTCGTCATCAAAGACGCGATCAGGGAAACATCACGGCTATCGATCAAACGTTTGCTCAACAGAGCGTCCATAACAATGCTCACCGGAGACAATGAAGCAACCGCAGCCGAAGTCGCCTACGAAGTGGGCGGCATCGATTACGTTCCCAACTGTCTTCCCGAAGACAAAATCACCGTTTTCGAAAGTCTATACAGCGCCAAAAGAAAGATGTATATCGGTGATGGCATCAACGACGCGCCGCTTCTTAAAAACGCCGATATCGGTGTGGCGATGGGTCAAGGCAGCGAGCTCGCGATAGACGTGGCTGACATCATCATCATGAACGACGACCTGGTACAACTCGAACGAGCGTTCATTCTCGCCAGAAAGACCAAACACATCGTCATTCAAAACATTGTCCTATCCCTCGGTGTGAAATTCTCTTTCCTTGTTTTAGCGGGATTCGGACGCACGACCATGCTGATGGCGATATTCGCGGATGTCGGCATCACCTTAATAGCCGTTATCAACGCACTACGATTAATATATGGAAAAAAGAAGGGGCGATACCATGCAACATCCCAATACGATTGAGAAAATCAAGGAACTTATGAAAATCTTCAGTGACGGTACGAGACTGAAAATCATCGATTTATTGCTGGATAATGAATATTGCGTTCAGGACATCTGTTATCAGTTGAACATGGAACAATCGACCATTTCGCATCAGTTGAAACTACTGAGAACCCGCAACGTCGTCAGAACGAGAAGAGACGGCAAAAAAATCTTCTACCGTCTCAAGGACGAACATGTGCGGCAAATTTATGAAATGGCTCGTGATCATGTTTTGGAATGTTGAACCACCATACATCTATGAATGAACATGAACCTTGTCCGATTGCGCTTGAATAGCGTAATCGGACTTTTTACTCTAGTAAAGACAACGTTCAAATAAAAAGTGGCCCTATAAACAGGACCACTAGATTAACGTTCTTATTTCAATGCTTGTTTGATGAACCAGATATGTTTGCAATAAGCACCGACAATGTCTTCCAACATGGCTACGGTTGCAAAGTCCCCAGCCTCATCCGCTAAGTTTCTTGCATCGGTAGCGAGCCCTTGGAGATACTTGAGATTTTCAAGAAGCAGTTCATAGGTTTCCTTGATGGCATAATCACGATTTTCGAGTTCGGTGATTTTGGTCATCTCCAGATAGCTTTTGACAGAAGCCGGCGGGAAAGCATCCAGCATTTTGACACGTTCGGCTACTTCGTCATACTGTTCATTCAGCATGTCATAAAGTTCTTCGGCGAATTCATGCACCTCTTTGAAGCGCTCACCGGTAACGTTCCAATGCAGGTTGTGAAATTTGACGTTTGATACGTATAGATCTGCGACAAATTGGTTCAATAGTTCAATGGTTTTACTCATTTTGTTACGACCTCCTAAAGTATGTTATCCTTATTATATTGTAATGATTACATTTTTGCAATAATTTCACATATTTATTTTACTTTTAATAGAATGTATCTTTATAGGTGTTCTATCAAGCCATAATGTTTCTTGCCGCGCCGTAAGACCGTGTAGGTTTGGTGATATGCTTTTTTCCTGGTCAACTCGAACGTTTCATCGGTGACTTTTGCGTCGTTGACACTGATGGCGTTTTGTTTGATCAAGGTGCGGGCATCGCGCTTGGAGCTGGCGAGTTCTGTTTGAATCAAAGCGTCGATGAGCGTGATATCACCGGAAACTTGTGCTTGCGGGACACCTTCGAATCCTATTTTCATCTCGTCTTTCGACAATGTCTCTATTTCATTGGCGAAAAAGGCTTCGGTGATGCGCTCGGCTTGTATCAAGGCCGCGTCGCCATGAACCAGTGTCGTCAAAGTCGTAGCCAAAGTTTTCTGGGCGTGACGCAGATGGGGGCTTTCAACCATCAGATCACCGATCGTGTCTATTTCGCTCTTTGAGAGATCGGTAAACTGTTTAAGACGTTCCAGGGCTTCGCTGTCCTCTAAATTCATCCAATACTGGTAAAAGGCGTAGGGAGATGTTTTTTCAGGATCAAGCCATACGGCACCTTCAGCCGTTTTACCGAATTTTGCTCCATCTTTCTTGGTCACAAGCGGAAAGACAAGTCCGTAAGCCTGATGTTCGGAGCCTAGCGTTTTACGGATAAGCTCCAGACCTGCAGTGATGTTTCCCCATTGTTCCTGACCACCGATCTGCAGAATGCAGTTTTCTTTTTTGTAGAGTTCGAGGAAATCCACAGACTGAATGATCTGATAGGTGAATTCCGTATAGGATATCCCGGTTTCAAGACGGCTTTTGACACTGTCTTTGGCGAGCATCTGGTTCAAGTTGAAATGTTTGCCCACATCACGCAGGAAAGGAATGAGCTTGACATCCTTCATCCAGTCGTAGTTATTGACGTATGTGGCCTCGGGAAGCAGTCTTTCCACTTGCGCTTTGATGCCTTCGGCGTTTTTAAGCGTCTCCGCGACCGTCAGAAGATTTCTTTCGGCGCTTTTTCCGCTCGGATCGCCGATAAGACCGGTGGCTCCGCCAATCAGAAGAATCGGTTTATGACCATATGCCGCCAATCTTCTGGCAACAAGATAGGCAAGCAAATGACCGACATGCAAGGAATCAGCCGTGGGGTCGGCGCCGAGATAGAATGTCACAGTTTCGTTTTTCAGTTTCTCTTGTATCGTTTCATCTGTAAAGGCATAAATCAAACCGCGATAAGTCAAATCTTCGATGATATTCATGGAATATTCCTCCTAATTTCAAATAAAAAGGTGGCCCGATATAAAGGACGAACAAAAGTCCGCGGTACCACCTTAATTTTAGTTTTCACTAACACTTGATTGCGATAACGGGACAACCGACCGCTATTTCGTAACGGCGACTCCTAAGTGTACGCTTGCGGATGCGTCCCGGTTCGCAGCACCACCGGGTCTCTTTGACGCAGAGCCTGAAGCTTTTCTTATTCACTGTCTTTGAGTGTTGAAGCACGTCTGATGATATCATGGTCGAGTTTGACGGTTCTTTCCTCGACGACTTCCTGATTCATCAGTTTTGTCAATACACGCATGGAAACGGCACCGATATCATAAATCGGAACATCGACACACGTCAAATTCGGACGGGACAAAGATGCGTATTTGGTATTTTGGAATCCGGCGACACTGATATCTTCGGGAATACGCACATGGTTGGCACGGGCGACATTGATGAAAGATACCGCGATTGAATCCCTGACGGCGACGACGCCATCGACTTTATGGTTTTTGAAATATTCGTTGAAATGTTCGGTGTTGATGGAAATGCGGCCGCTGGTGCGCATGATCTTCGGATCGAGATCCGCTTCTTTCATGGCACGTAGATAGCCTTGCTCCTTCTGGTCGTTCACCATATATTTGCGTACGGTGGATACCATGAAGATGTTTTTGCGCCCCTCTTTGATGAGTTGCTTGGTCATTTCATAGCCGGCGACTTCATAATCGATGGATACACTCGGAATGTCGTCCGCATCCGGATAGATGGTGTTGGACAACACGATGGGAATCTGATATTCACTGTTGATCGTCTTGAGCAAGTCATACTGGGTATCGGTAATTTCGTCGTTCAAATAAAGGACGCCATCAACTTGTGCGGCGACGATTTCCTTGAGAATATCTTCCTCGGAGGTATCTTCTGAATCGAGGATATAAAGTAAAATAGAATACTTGTATACCCTGGCGATATCCGCAATCCCATTCATCATCTCGGCAATGGAGGCCCGGGACATATCCGGTACAACGACCGCAACGGTCGTGGATTTGCGTGATGCCAGACCTTTGGCGAATGCATTCGGTTTATAGCCGAGTTCCTCGATGACGCGTAGGACGCGTTCGCGGGTTTCCGGCTTGACCTTTTCAGGATTGTTGATAGCACGGGACACGGTAGCCAATGAAACACGGGCTGCTCCGGCGACATCATATATGGTTGCTTTACTCATGAAACCACCTTCTTTCTTTAAGCTATTATAGCACTTTATGAAAATGTTTTCAAACCCTAAAGGGCAAGATATTGCGCTTTAGTAAAAAAAAGCCTTTTTCAAGGCTTTTTTCTCATTATCTGCGTTCTTTGATACGCGATTGCTTGGCACTTCTACCACGAATATAGTTCAGTTTGGCACGTCTTACTTTACCTTTACGAACCACTTCGATCTTAGCGATGGCCGGGGTGTGGACCGGGAAAGTTCTTTCGATACCAACACCGAAGGACACTTTACGGACAGTGAAGGTTTCACTGACACCGCCACCTTGTTTCTTGATGACGAGACCTTCGAATACCTGAATCCGTTCACGGCTGCCTTCCTTGATGCGAACCGATACTTTGACGCGGTCTCCGGGTCTGAACTCGGGTAGATCGGTCTTCAAATACTCATTCGTGATTTCGCTGATGAGATTTTGGGTCGACATGGAATCACTCCTTATTATATAAATCTTTGTTCATGGAGTGCTCTCCAGCGGAACAAATTCATTTCACAGCGCAAATGATTATAGCATAACCACTGTATAATTACAACTATTTTTCCTGATTTTTTAGATACTTCTCGTATAAATCCGGCCGTCTTTGCCTAGTACGCTTTTCACTTTCTTCCAACCGCCATTTACGGATGTTTTCATGGTGGCCACTCAAAAGAATCTCCGGGACACTTTTTCCTTCAAACAAACGTGGCCGCGTATATTGCGGGTATTCAAGCAAATTGTTGGTAAAGGAATCATCTTTGGGTGAGTCTTCATTCGATAAAACACCGGGAATGAGCCTGACGATGGAATCGACGACAACCATCGCCGCGATTTCTCCACCGGTCAAGACATAATCGCCAATTGAGATTTCCACATCGAAATAATCCCTGATCCGTTCGTCGTACCCTTCATAATGACCGCAAAGTATGATGATGTGCTTGTTTTTTGAAAGCGTCCGGGCGCGCTCTTGATGATAGGGGATGCCTTGTGGGGTCATAAGAATCTTTAGCGCATTTTCATGGTTTTCGATGCTTCTAATGGCATTGATGACAGGTTCGATGCGTAAAACCATACCGGCACCACCGCCATATGGGGTGTCATCGACACTATTTCTTTTGTCCTCACTGAATTCACGAAAATCCATGATGTTGACATCGAGGAAGTCATAGTGTGTCGCACGCCACAACATCGAATGTTCAAACATCGGTTTGATCATATCAGGAAATAAAGTCAGGATATCTATTCTCACAACAATCCCTCGATTTCTTTGATGAATATCTGTTTTTTATCAAGATCGACCGTTTCAACAAACGTCTTCATGAAAGGAACGAGCTTTGTCTTCTTGTCATCGTCATCTATTCTCAAGGCCGCACCTTGCGGTAATTCGACAACATCCACGACTTTACCCTTGAGCGCATCCCCGACAAAAACCGCAAGACCGATAAGATCGTCGAAATAGTAATCGTCTTCATCCAGAGGTGCTCTATCCTTTTTGGCAACCTCGAGTGTCGCACCACGAAAAACCTCGATCTGATCGATGTCACTGATTTCCTCAAAGGTGAGCACGTCGAGATTTTTCTTTTGAAAATGACCAGAAACATGCACGGGGGTTCTTTTACCCTTGTGATTCAGATAAAGCGTCTGACCCTTCTTGAATCTTTCGTCCTTGAAATCGGTATCCGCCTTGACGTGCACGGCACCATTGATGCCGTGGGGTTTTGTCAAGGTACCAATCGGGATATATGCCATACAAACACATCCTTATTTCTGAAACATGATTTTTTCACTGTTGAACATGTAGTTGAGAACAACCACCAGCACCGCCGTATAGGTCAATGACGATACAACCGTCACCACAAAATTCACCATTGTGTATTCAAACATGAGAATACCGCTCAATAAATTGATGGGACCATATATCGGTATGAGATGCAGGAAGATGTTATCGGAGACTTCACTACCGAAAGAATTCATCACACCAACGATCATTGCAATGAAGTAAAAAGGCATGATGAGCATTGAAGCTTCTTTGATGGTCTTAGCATAAGCACTCAGCATCGCAATCAAGGCGACAATGAAAAGTACCGTCACCATCAGAAGCACCAAAATGATCAGGTATTCTTGTGCACCGTAAATCGCGATATCAGGGAGGTTGTCATCCATCTGCAACAGACTCGGCAGACTGAGAATGATGCCAATGAAACTCGATAGCGCCGAGAGCAAGGCAAGAACGGATAAAGAAGATACTTTGCCCAAAGCGATATCCTTCCGTTTGATCGGTGTCACCAGCAACGTCGCGATCGTGCCTCTTTCCTTTTCACCGGCAATCGCATCCGGACCGATGCTCATCGCACCGGCGAACAGGAATATGACAATCAGCATCGGTAACAGCATCGCAAAACCCTGAGCCGCAATCTGACGGTCATCCACGAAATTGTCGCTCGTCATGGAAAAAACCTGATAATCGTTCGGATCGCTCAAGCGGTCGATCACCACCGCCTCATGGTAGACATTAAGCACCCCCATGAACCGGCTGTGTGCCCGCGCGGAATGTTGTTCGCCTTGGTTATACATCACCTGGATCGCAGGCGGTTCATCGTTGCTTGCAACCTTCGCATCGAAGGCCGGATCGAATAATACGACCAGATCGAGAGAACCTTCCCGAATCTTCTCCTCGAGTTCATCGTGCGTTAAAGTGTCGTCGTAAAGGCGATAGCGCATCAGTTCATCCAGATACGGCAGGACACTATCCGGCATGTGTTCCACATAAAGAAGCGACCGATGTTCCTCGACCTCGCTCATCTGTGA
>SLJL01000001.1 GCA_007135105.1 Candidatus Izemoplasma sp. | reverse complement strand
TACATGAAACCCGCCATCCGACTGGCCGCGTTGATGCAGATTCCTTCCTTGTTCATCTTCACCCATGATTCGGTTGCGGTGGGCGAAGACGGACCGACCCACGAACCTGTCGAACAGTTGAGCATGTTCAGAACCATGCCCAACATCATCACCCTACGTCCGGCCAACCAGGATGAGGCCCGTCACGCGATGCGCTTTGCCTTGAGCCAGAAGAAAACCCCCTCCATCCTCGTCTGTACCCGTCAAAACGTCACACAGACCCACCATGTGGATTATGAGGACTTCAAGAAAGGGGCCTACGTCGTCCGTGACAAGAAGGACTATGAAGGCATCCTCATCGCCACCGGCTCGGAGCTCGAACTGGCCCTCGATGTCCAAAAGGCGCTTGAAAAAGACGGCATCAACGTCCGCGTCGTCTCCATGCCTTCAATGGAACTCTTCGACCAGCAATCCGATAAATACAAGGAAACAATTCTACCGAAAACATGTGAAAAGCGGCTCGCCATCGAACTGGGTAGCCCCCATATCTGGTATAAATACGCCACCCATGTCAAAGGGCTGGAACGCTTCGGTAAATCCGGCAAAGGCAGCGAAGTCGTTAAGAGTCTCGGTTTCGATGTCAAGACCGTATCCGACCTCTATAAAGCAATCTGACAAAAAACGTCCTGCGGGACGTTTTTTCATGTCCGTCTTCAAACACAAGGATACGCTTTCGCGGGTACGGTATGGGTAGGAGGGATACCATGCAATATCTGAAGAACGCACCTACAGGCATCATGGTAAAGACCAGGGAGAAGAAGCTGACGCTTCCAACGACACTCAACCGTTATCTTGGAAGGCTGTTGTTAAGGGAGAAGACAACGTTGAAAGGCCGTCTTGATGCCATTAAATCCTTGACGGGCATCAAACGGAATCCGCCCATATACATCAATGCTTCGCTTTGTCTGATCGCGACGCACAACCTCAAAAATTGTGAAACCGTCCTCATCAATAGCCACACCGTATTGAAGGTCGAAGCCTGTGATCCGCGGACCACCAGGCTCATATTCGATGATCTCAGCGAACTCATTGTCAAGCGGAACGTCTCGGTGATTGAAAAAAGAATATCGCAAGCCAGATTCCTGCGGGAAAAGTGGAACTGAAAACGTTTTAATCAAAAGAAAATGCTTTCACAAACAGGATTCATGGCATTAAGCGTAAAACTTTAGTATAATGGGTTTGATATGAGACTATTATGTTGAAGGAGAATGTATCCATGGCAAAAAAAACCATCCGCGACTTGGAAGTGACAGGGAAGACCGCACTCGTTCGTGTCGACTTCAATGTCCCGATGAAAAACGGCGAAATCACTGATGACAACCGGATTCGCCAAGCGTTACCCACCATCAACGCGTTGATCGAGAAAAACGCGAAAGTCGTTCTGTTTTCCCATCTCGGAAGGGTTAAGACAGAAGAAGACAAGGCCGGAAAATCTTTGAAACCGGTCGCCGAGGCTTTGAGTGAACAGTTGGTAAGACCGGTGAAATTCGTCGGTTACACCCGTGGCATCGAACTGGAAACCGCCATCACCTCCATGAAGGCCGGCGATGTGCTTATGTTTGAAAACACACGCTTTGAAGACATCGACGGAAAGAAAGAATCGAAAAACGATCCCGAACTCGGCAAGTACTGGGCATCGCTCGGTGATGTGTTCGTCAATGATGCTTTCGGTACGGCACACCGCGCCCACGCATCCAATGTCGGCATCGCTACGCATATGGACGAAGTCGCAGCCGGTTTATTGGTCGAAAAGGAAATCAAATTCATCGGTGGTGCCGTTTCGAATCCCGAACGGCCCTTCTACGCCATTTTGGGCGGGGCAAAGGTTTCTGACAAAATCGGTGTGATCTCGAATCTTCTTGATATCGCCGATAAGGTTCTCATCGGCGGCGGAATGAGTTATACTTTCTTAAAAGCGCAAGGCTATGAGATTGGTAAGAGCCTCGTGGAAGACGACAAGCTGGACCTGGCGAAAAGCCTGATGGAAAAAGGCAAGGACAAACTCGTTTTCGCAGAGGATTTCAAGCTCGCCAAAGAATTCAAAAACGATACACCCATCCGAATCGCCGACCGTGACGACATCCAGAAGGATGAAGAGGGTCTCGATATCGGTCCGAAGAGTCTTGAACTTTTCCAAAACCTCATCAAGGAGGCCAAGACTGTCGTCTGGAACGGTCCTGTCGGCGTCTTCGAATTTGAAAACTTCGCCCAAGGCACCCTTGGCATCCTCGAAGCACTAGCAAGTCAGAAAGATACCACGACGATTCTCGGCGGCGGCGATTCCGCAGCCGCAGCCATCAGTCTTGGCTATGAAGATAAAATCACGCACATCTCCACGGGTGGCGGGGCCTCCCTTGAGTACCTGGAAGGCAAGGAACTACCCGGCATCAAGATTATCGACGAGATAAACTAGGACGTTTAAGAAAGGAACGATGACGATGAAAAAAGAGATATATATCGCCAGTACCGCCGGTTTGCACGCCCAACTTGCGGCCAAGCTGGTTGATGTGGCTTCGGCTTTTCAAGCGGAGGTCAAACTGCATTACGCCGACCAGACAGTCGATGCGAAAAGCGTCCTTGGCTTGATGAGTCTTGCTGTCCCCAGTGGTGAAAATGTGACCCTTGTCGCTGAAGGCATCGATGCTGAACAAGCGATTCAGGAAATAGAAAAAATATTAGAATAGGTGGTATACCCATGCGTAAACCTGTCATCGCAGGCAACTGGAAAATGCATAAAACACGCGATGAAGCGTTACAATTCATTTTCAATGTCACCGTCAAGGTCCCGAACAGGGAGTTTGTCGAAACCGTCATTTGTGCACAAGCACCCGTTTTGAGAGATCTCGTCAAACGACAAGGCGATCATCTTCGAATCGGCGCACAGACCATGCATGAAGCGACAGAAGGCGCCTATACCGGTGAAACCTCGGCGGCGCTGCTTGAGAATATCGGCGTTAGCTATGTCATCATCGGGCATTCGGAACGCCGTGAATACTATAATGAAACCGATGAGACCGTCAACAGGAAAATCCATCAGGCCTACCGCTATGATCTCGCACCGATCGTCTGTGTCGGTGAGGACCTGTCGGTCCGTGAAGCCGGCGATACGAATCTGCACGTCAGCGCTCAGATCAAGCAGGCGCTCAAAGGTCTGAATGAAGAACAAGTGGCCAGTCTCATCGTCGCTTATGAACCCATCTGGGCGATCGGCACCGGCAAGACCGCCACACCCGAACAAGCCAATGACGCCATCAAGAATATCCGTAAAGTCATATCGGCGCTATACAATGCCGAAATAGCCGAACAAACCCGGATTCTCTACGGCGGTAGCGTCAAACCGGCCAACATCGACGCTTTGATGCAAGAAAGCGATATCGACGGTGCTTTGGTCGGTGGCGCCTCATTAAGCAGTAAGGACTTCCTGACGCTTGTCGAAGCCGCCTTACCCGGAAAATAGAGAAAAACGCATCCACGGATGCGTTTTCTTTTGCGATGAGCAAATAAAAAACGCCCACACGGCGTGTGAGCGTTCAAGACTTGTTAACGGTTGTAGTATTCAACGATCAAGGTTTCCTTGATGTCGGAAAGAATTTCGCTTCTCTCCGGGAAACGTTTGTAGGTGAATTGTTTTTTCTCTGCGTCGAAATCAACAAAGTCAAGACGTTCCACCTTGCTTTCAAGGTTGTCCAGGATGATCGAAAGTTTTTCTGAACGTTCGCGTAAAGCGACGACGGAACCTACTTTGACGCGGTAGGACGGGATGTCGACTTTCTTGCCGTCGACGGTGAAATGTCCATGGGACACCAGTTGACGTGCCTGGCGACGCGTTCTAGCGAAGCCGGAGCGGAAAACAAGATTGTCAAGACGGCTTTCCAGCAAGAACAGGAAGTTCTCACCATGACGGCCTTCCAACGTTTTTGCGGCATCAAAGGTTTTCTTGAACTGACGTTCGTTCAAACCATAGGTGAAACGCACTTTCTGTTTTTCTTGAAGCTGTACGGCGTACTCACTCAATTTGGTGCGGCGTTGGCCATGTTGGCCTGGTGGATATGGACGCTTGCCGAGTTCTTTACCCGATTCCAACGTCGAATACTTCAAACGACGGGAAATCTTCCATTGTGGTCCGGTATATCGAGCCATACGTATTCCTCCTTCATTTCATATTTGCGTTAAAGAAGTGCACAACCTCTTGAGGACAGAACAATTTGCGACGGTTCATCTTGTCAGCTAAGACTACTAGGTTCCCTTGAGACCAAGGATTGTTCAGTTTGCCCAAAAGCATTTGTGTAGCTGCCTTTATTACGCATGCGCAAGTATTATATGACAAGCCTTAAAGAATGTCAACCAATATTGCGGCAACCTTTTCCAAGTAGACCCGGTCCATCGAAGAAAACCGGTTCAAGGATGGTGAATCGACATCAAGCACCCCGAAAAGCCTGCCGTTTTTGACAAGCGGTACGACGATCTCGCTCTTTGAAGCGGCATCGCAGGTGATGTGACCCGGAAAGGCCGCCACGTCCTCTATCAGCATCGTTTCCTGTTTCAAGGCCGCTTGTCCGCAGACCCCATGTCCCATCTTGATTCTCGTGCAGGCCGCCAAACCTTGAAACGGACCAAGATATAGTGTATCCTTTTCCAATAGGTAAAAGCCGACCCAGTTCACATCATCAAGAAAATAATCGATGACCGCCGCAGCGTTCGCCAGCGTCGTCCAAAACGGTTCGTCTGCGTTGATGTAATAGGGTAGATGCTCGAGAAGCAAACCATAGTTCTCTTTTCTGTCTTCACTCTTCTTAACGGGGATGAACATTGTACCACCTCCCTAAAATCATATTAAAAAACAGGTAAAAAAGCAATGCATATGATACAATATATACGAATTCGAGGTGTATTCCCATGATAGATAGAATCCTAGTACGCTACGGCGATCTCATCCTTAAAGGTAAAAACAAGAAGACCTTTATCAAAACAGCCATCAAAAGAATCGAAGAAAAACTCGATTTTCCCGATATCGAACTTGAAAAACACCACGCCCGTCTCTATGTCGTCTTGAACGGCAACGACCCCGACGAGGTGATAAACCGTCTGAAAAAAGTGCCGGGACTCCTTGGCTTTTCCAAAGTCGCCCGCACAACGAAAAACCAGGACGCCATCAACCAGGCCGCATTAGAACTTGCAATGCGCATCGAAAAGAATACCAGTTTCAAAGTCGAGACGAAACGTGCTGATAAAAGCTATCCGAAAACATCACAGGAAATCTCGCAGCTCGTGGCCGCTCATGTCTTGAAAAACACCGATCATCTAACCGCGGACGTCCACAACCCCGAACATATCCTCAATGTCGAAGTACGGGGTGAGAACAGTTACCTTTACATCGACAAGATCGAAGGGCTGGGTGGCTTTCCCCTTGGAACCATGGGCAAAGGTATCTGCCTGTTATCCGGCGGCATCGATTCGCCCGTGGCGGCTTATCTGGCCATGACAAAAGGCATCGAAGTCGAACTCATGCATTTTGAATCGACCCCGCTGACCTCGATCGAAAGCGCCCAAAAAGCGGTCGATCTTGCCAAGAAACTGGCCGCATACGGCATCGGCAACCAGATCAAGCTCCATCTGGTACCGTTCACGAAGCTTCACGAAACCCTATTGAAACTGGTCCCCGAGCCATACATCATCACCATCATGCGCCGTATGATGGTTAGAATCGCCGAACAGAAGGCCGAAAAAACCCATATCCCGGTGCTCATAAACGGTGAATCCATCGGACAGGTCGCCTCGCAGACCCTGGAAAGCATCAAGGTCACCGATAACGCGATCAAGCTGCCGATGTTAAGACCGCTGGATGTGATGGACAAGAACGATATCGTCAAAATCGCCCGCGATATCGACACCTACAGCATTTCCATCAGACCTTTCGCAGACTGCTGCACGGTCTATGTCCCCCGACAAGTCACCGTATCGCCGCGCGTCTTCTACGCCGAGCGCTACGAAAAGCTGTTCGACATGGAAAAAC
>SLJL01000007.1 GCA_007135105.1 Candidatus Izemoplasma sp. | reverse complement strand
TGCCAGGCGTTCAGGGTCAGGGCCAGAATGAAAAAGGTGGCGAGGATGAGTGGGGTGGTTATCTGGTCTATCTTCAGTTTCCTGTTTTCGTTGAAGGCATGGTAGGCGATTGGAATGGTGAAAAAGACGACCCAACCGAGGGTGGGTTCGACAACAAACCGGCTCAGGATGACGAATACAAGCCAGATCGCAAGTAAATACATGTAGAAAAACCGGTGGGAAAAGGTCGGCCCATACGCTTTAAAGGCGCGGGTTTTAATCAACGCAAGAAAATAAAGCGAGAATACGAGCAAGCCCAGTACCGGCAGTGCAAAAAACCATGAAAGCAGGATGTAGGCGATGATGCTCAGGGTGAGTGTCCCACTGGTCAAATAGGCGTCTGTCGCTTCGGTTTTCACGTGATGCAGCGGCAAGAGTAATAGGAGCAACAGCACCCAGGTCGGATGCCAGACACCGAGGCTATCAGCGATGACCACCATGATCGGAATGATGAGCAATGGTAGAAAAAGGGCGGTGAAGATTCTTTTGTTGCTGAAACTGTTATAGGAGTTCAGCATCGGGAAGACGAAGATCAACAGCAACAACACCCAGGCAGGGTGCCAGGCGCCATGAAACACACCGAAATAGATGAAAAGCGCCGGAAATAAAAAAGGTGAGATGCTGGCAAGAAAATGACGTTCGCGGTCATTGACGATTTCGATGAACGCAATGAGAATCGGCACCAGCAAAAAGACAAGCCAACCCGGATGCCAAGCGCTGTGGGCGATACCAAGGACGAAGAAGGTTATCAACGCAAGCGGCAGCAACAGCCGGATGATCGTGTTCGAAAAGGGGATTCTGTGTTTACGGTCATATTCTGCGGCGAGTTCGACAGCCAGTTGCTGTGGTGACTTCAACTGTTTGATGTCAATGGCGCCGTTGTTGTCTTTTTGTGCTTTGATGTCTTCTTCGATCGACAGGCGGATTTCTTGTTTTTTCTCGTGCGGCAGTTTGAACGCATTCAAGGTGCGATCGACGGTTCTAAGATAGTCTTTGAGCATGAAAACCTCCTGTATTAGTCTTTAAGGTAATAACCAAGACCGATGGCTCCCGGTCCGGCGTGCGCGCCGACTGCAGGGGTCAGGGGCATGGTGAAGATGTCTTTGTATTTCTCGTCATGTTCGCTCAACAAGGCGATGATTTGATCCTTGGCGGCATCATTGTGGGCATGGCAGATGAAAGCATCGATGTTCTTTTGATCCTTTGTTTCCGCTATGAAACGCTCGACAACGGACTGGATGGCTTTTTTGAACGTACGGATCTTTTCGATGTTCTCGACTTTGCCTTCGGTGCTGATATGAAGCAGGGGTTTGATTCTGAGCATCGAGCCCATAAAACCCTGCGCCCCGGATAGGCGGCCGTTTTTCACAAGATACTGCAAGGTATCCACGGCGAAGAAGATATGATTGTTGGCACGGATGTGTTTTAAGGCGGTGAGAATATCCGCAACGGATTTGCCCGCTTGCGCCATCTCTGCGGCCAACAGGGTCATTTTCGCTTGTGGAAAGGCGACACTGCGCGAATCGAACACGTGGACGTTGATGTTTTCGACGGCCTTGGCCGCGATTTGAGCCGAGGAATAAATGCCGCTCATGTGTGAGGAGATGGTGATGACGATGAGATCGGTGTAGCCTTTTTCTTTCATGGTCTCGTAGGTTTCGATCATTTTTGCTGTCGGTGGTTGTGAGGTGCGGGGAAAAAGGCTCGCGTCGGCTTTGAGTTTTTTGTAGAAGTCGGTGGCTTTGAGTTCGATGTGATCGAGATATTCCTGATCACCAAGGTGGATTATCGAGCGGAAAACGGGAATGTCATGGTCGTGGTCGAAATAATCAAGACAGGCGTTGGTGTCGGTTACAACCCCTATTTTTTGCATGGATGGCCCCTCCTTAGTTTGTATCGAAATTGCGTGCGAGAATGAACAACAGATCGCTCAGACGGTTCAAATAGGCTCTGACGAAGTTCAGATCTTCACGTTGGGTTGCGTTGATGAATCTGACAACAGTGCGTTCGGTTCTTCTGGCGATGGTCCGGGCGTAATCGAAATAGGCGTTTTGTTTGCTGGTTTCCGAACCGGGCAGGTGGAATTTGGCTTCGATGTCTTTTCTTTGCAGAAGCTTCTGCTCTTGTTCTTCGATGAAACCGATGTCTTTCTCGTTGATTTTCCTCAAGGTTTCATAAGCCTTGTTTTCGGGGTTGGTCGCGATCAGGGAGTTGATCGCCTGCAAGGTTTTTTGAATGATCTTTATTTGTTCATAATGTGTGTGGTGGAATGTCAAGCCCAGAAAAGCGGATAGCTCATCAATGGTGCCGAGGGTTTCGAAAACAATGTGGTCTTTGGGGAATTTTTCACTGGAATAATTGGAACTTTCACCGGCGTCGCCTCGTTTGGTGGAGATGTTTTCAACTTTGTTGATGCCCATAAGATCACTCCTTTTTATATTATTATAGCATTTTTAAGTGCGTTTGAACCGTTTGATTCTCACGATACTGAAAACGGTGAACAGCATGGTCCAAAAGACCATGAACAGTAGTAGCGACCAGGTTGGAAGCATGGTGTTGAAGACGGTGATGTCCACACCGAAATTCAAGCGGAAGGTATCGGCGAGGGTTTGTGTCGGAAAGACCAGATCCATCGCTTCGGCCATGTAGATCCTTCGGAACAAAGCGGCGACCTGCATCGGCGGAAGCAAGTTCAAGACGGTATTGATGGTGGTCGACAAGGCGACCGGCGGGACATAAAGACCACCGAGAAAACCGATGAGGGTACCGACAAGTGTTGAAAGGGTACCGTGGGCGTTCTGGGTCTTGATGAAAGTCAGAACGGCGAACATCATCGCCGAGAACATCAACGTGGAAAGCAGCATGAGACCGAATACTTTGAGCATCGCCATGAAGGGGATCATCGTACCGGCCTGCATGAGGAGAATCACCTGTCCGAAAGCGAAGTTGATCACGTTCAGAAGCACGGTCACAAACACCGCCGCGATCAGGTAGGATAGGACAATCGCGGTTCTTCTGGTCGGACTGGCGTAGAAATCATTGGCCTTTTTGCTTTCGAGGTCTTCGACCATGATGTTGAGAAACCCGAGGGGCACGGTCAGGCTCGATACCATCAAAAGCCCGGAAAAGACCCAACTGTAAACCAGGTAGTTCGCTTCGCTGGTGCCTTTGAATGGTTCGGGCACTTCGTTGTCGATCATGTTGCTCAAAAACAGCGCAAACAGCATCAGGATGATCAATACCGATAGAAGTGAAAAGAACACAGCCCAGCGATCACGGAAATACACTTTCACGTGGCGTTTTATCAAAGTATGCATCAGTCTCGTAACCTCCTGCCGGTGATGTTCAAAAAGACATCATCCATGTTGCCTTTGACGATTTCGAAGGCGTGGACGTCATCTTTGAGGGTCTCCATGCGTTTGAGACCTTCAAAGCTGTTCTTCAGGGGAATGTGCACGGTGTTGTTGCTGATTTTGTATTCGGTGTCTTTCAGTTTTTCTGTCAGTTTGTCCAATGCTTTCGGATTCAGTTTCAAGGTGTCGCTTGCGTATGACTGGCGCAGACCACTCGCCGAATCCTCGGCGACGATCTTGCCGTGGTCGATGATGAGGACATGGTCGGCATCGAGCACTTCATCCATGTAGTGGGTGGTGAGGATGATGGTCATGTTCGTCTCCCGTTTGATCGTCAAAATCAGATCCCAGAGGTTTTCCCTCGACTGGGGATCAAGACCGGTGGTCGGCTCGTCCAAAAGGAGAATGCGTGGTTGATGCAACAGCGCTCTTGCGACATCGATACGCCGTCTTTGACCGCCCGATAGGGTTTTGACTTCCTGGTCGAGGTAATGCCTGAAACCGATGAAATCAGCCAGATGGTCGATTCTTTCTTGCAACTTGGTTTTATTTTTGTAGTATAGACGGCCTCTAAGCATCAGATTCTCCCGGACACTCAGGCTTTGGTCCAGGGTCGTGTACTGGAAAACGACCCCGAGGATTTTGCGGATCTTGTCGTCGTCTTCATCCAAGGTGAACCCATTGATTTTCACCAGGCCTTCATCTTGTCTTCTGAGTGTGGAAAGGATTTCGATGGTGGTGCTTTTGCCGGCGCCGTTCGGGCCGAGCAGGGCGAAGAATGCGCCCGGTTTCACTGAAAAGGAGATGCCTTTCAGCGCATGGACGGTGTCGTAGTGCTTATGCAGGTTTTCAACGGTGATCATGGTAACCTCCTATATGATTGGGGTGAAGATGCTCATGATGCCTTCGAGAAATTTCGAGAAGAAAGGTCTGGCTTGCCAGGCTTTGATATCAATGCGCTTTGAAACCTTCAGGTCCTGATAGAAATCCTCGAGCAGATCCTTGACGACGGGACCCTGCATGAGGGTGCTGACCTCGAAGTCGATCAAGGCGCTACGGTTGTCGAGATTGTAGGAGCCAACCGAGGCGATTGCGTCGTCGATGATGAGGATTTTGCCGTGACAGAAGCCTTTGTTGTACTGGTAGATGTTGACGTTATCGGCGAGCAGGTTGCTGATGTAGGCTTTGGTGACTTTATAGACGATGTATTTATCCGGAACGCCCGGGACGATGATGTCAACGACGATGCCGCTTCTGGCGGCGGTTTTAATCGCGGTGAGGGTTTCTTGGTCCAAGGCCATGTAGGGCGTCATGATCTTGATGCTTTTTTTGGCCGTCAGCATCATCTTGAGATAAAGGTTGCGGATATGCGGCGTGGTGGAATCCGGTCCGCTTTCGATGATCTGTGCGGTGGTTTCACGGGGGCTGACCCTCGGCGTCGGATAATATGTCTGATCGGTGATGAAGGTGCCGGTGTTGTAGTAGTAGTCCTTGAAGAAAAGCGCGGTCAGGGACAGGATGGGCTTGCCTTCGATCTTGAGCTGGGTATCACGGAAATAGTAGGGATGCGGGATGTCGTTGTCGTATTCGTTGGCGATGTTCATACCGCCGGTAAAGGCCGTCTGGCCGTCGATGACGACGATTTTGCGGTGGTTTCTGAAGTTGATGCGGGTGTTGAAAAGCGGGAAGTACACCTTGTCGTTGATGATGAGGTCGATGCCGCCGTTGCGGAGTTTCTTGAGGAAGCCTCGTTTGGTACGGGCGCTACCGAGTCCATCGATGATCATCTTGACTTCGACGCCCGCTTGGGCCCTTTCAAGGAGCGCTTCGGCGATCTCCTGGCTTCTTTGGTCGTGGCGGAAGATGAAGAACTCGAGCAGAATGAACTTCCTGGCATCCCGAATCGCCTTTATAAGTTCGGGATAGAAGACCTCACCGTTTTTGAGCACCGTAATGTTCGCCTCGTTGAAAAAGGGTTGGTGGTGAGAAAGGTGGTGGGCGGTCTTGAACAGGTCGATATAGGGTGTGTCTTTCGCGTATTCCGGGATTTCATCCGGCGCTTTTTCGTAGGTGATGTAGTTGCGTCCGAACATATGCGGCCGTTTCAAATAACGGAATGAACGTTTGAAGTTCCGGCCGAAGGATAAAAACAGCGTGATGCCGAGGATGGGCTCGAAGGTCAGGATCAGAAGCCAGGGCAGTTTCTGATGGGGGTTTTCACTTCTTAAAGTGATCGAGAACCAGATGATGATGAAGATAACGACAAAAAGGGTTCTGATCAAGAACCCTTGTACGCTGGTGAGGTCGTAGAAGTTCCATACGATGTTGAAAACATATTCAAGCGCGAAACGAAAGAGGATCGCCATGGAGATGATGATGACGACCATGAGGTTCTTACGCAAGTTTCTCTCCAAGGTGCATCAAACCTCTCTACATGATTTAGCCTACCGCGTTGATGGTCTCTGCCCCGGTCAGGATGGTTTCGATGGTGGGCAAGGCTTCTGCCTTCAGATGTTTAAGCGCGTCTGCGGCGATGTGTTTTTTCAGTTTGGTCGCGTTTTCGTCGATAAAGGCGTGTTCCTTTTTGAGTTGATTGTTTTTCTTGTCTTTTTCCTCAAGGAGATTTTTGTTCAGACGTTCGGTTTCCTTTTTCAGGTTCTCTTCGTTTCTTTC
>SLJL01000057.1 GCA_007135105.1 Candidatus Izemoplasma sp. | reverse complement strand
TAAAGCGTCAAATCTTCAGCCTGATAGGGGATTTTGTATGTTTCCGGCTGGGCGTCGAATGCATTGTTTTCAAGCCATGTCTTTGACTTTGCGCGATCCAGGATGACCGGCATTCTATCGTGGATTGGTTTTATAAGCGTGTTCGCTTCGGTCGTCAGAATCGTTACCGTGTGGGTTTTGACACCGTCGTTATCGGTGTGGGTCTCATAAAGACCGGCCATCGCGAAAATGGGATCGCGTTTGTGTTGGATGCGCATCGGCATTTTCTTGTGGTCTTCCCGTTGCCATTCATAGAACCCATCGGCCAAGATCAGACACCGTCTCTTTTTGAACGCTTGCCGAAAATACGGCTTTTCTGGTGCTGTTTCGATCCGGGCGTTGATCGGCCTGAAAGAAGAGGTTTCCTTAGTGATAAACGAAGGTAGAAGGCCCCATTTCAAACGGCCCGCGCGGTAACGTTTGCCATCGAAGATGACAGCGATGAGAGGCTGACTCGGAGCAATGTTATAGCGAGGGAGTTCATCAAACATGGCGCCTTCGATATTGTAGGTGTTCTCGAGATAGGCTTCTAAAGCCCAAGGTGCAACAGCCAATGAAAACCGGCCACACATACGACCACCCCTTTGATACAACATGATACATCCATGATATCATACCGGCATCGCCTGTGCTATAATAAAACATGAATACGGATGGAGGTGTGGCGATGGGACTTCTGATGCACCAGTTGAACGACCGGTATTTAAAAATAGCCGACGCGGTCTATGCGCGGCATTTTGTCGTTGATGAAAAACTGAATGAAGAATATGACGACAGACGTAAAGCACGGATGTATGAAGACATCCTGCATAACCTGAGTTTCCTGCAAGCCGCCCTGGCGGCTGATGATGCGACAATCTTCACCGATTATGCCAAGTGGCTGGTCCGGTTGATGATCGCCTATATGCCCGATCTGCCGGTCGCGCGTGTAAAAGAACAACTGCTTACGCATTATGACCTGCTTGAAACCGGCCTCCGGGAATACCTCGACCAACCTGAGATGAAACGGGTCAGCAAGCTTTTGGGCGCGGCGAAAAAGATCACAAGTTCACATGATGGAAAACAAGAACCGCACGCCAAAGCCAGTGGCAGATACGCGTTGGCTCAGGAAACATACTTTCGTCTGATCAAGGAAAAACAGTCAAAAGCCGCAATAACCTATATAAGACAGTTGTATGATCACGAAGCACTGAAACTGGAAGAAATCTTCGTCGATGTTCTGCAACCGGTTCTCTACAACATCGGCGAGTTGTGGCATCAAAACCGGCTCACCGTCGATGAGGAACACTACATGTCCTCGATTACCCAGGTCGCGATGTCGCAGTTCTACGACGTCATCTTCGATGGCGAGAAAGAACCTTTAACGCTTTTGGCCTGCGCCATCGGCAGTGAACTACATGAAATCGGCATTCGCATGATCGCCGATCTGTTTGAAAACAGCGGCTGGCAGAGTCATTTCCTTGGAGCGGGCATGCCCGAGAAATACATTCTCGATGCCATAAGGAAAACCGATGCCAATCTCATCGCGCTTTCGGTGACCATGCCGCAATTTCTCGACGATTGTCGCCGGATCGTGCTTTCTATCCGGGAAGCCTACCCCGAAAAACGCATCGTCGTCGGGGGACAGGCCTTTACACGCACCGACAAGCTATACGAGAAATGGCCCATTGACCATTATGCGAAAGATGCCAGAGACTTATTGGCATGGACCCAAAAAACATTCGAGGTGCTATGATGGAACTTACCATACTAATGCTGGACAAATCCGGGGTGATCACAAGAAAATTTCTCGACGAACTTTCTTTGGTCAAGAAGCCTGGTAGAAGCATCTATACCTGTTTTGATGAAACGCATCACCCAACGCTTCAAGCGCTGCTCATCGATGAAACAAAGCAAACGGCCACCCTTGAGATAGAACAAAGGACATATTATCTATGGTCGCCACCGTCAAACCCTTTTTTATGCATCTCCGATCAAAACTTAGCGGTGGAAATTAGAACGGTTCTAGAAAAAAGCATGACGGCTTTCAACCGGTCAAAACCCGCCGAGACGCCGGCGTATCGCGAAAGCGAGTATTACAACGAAATCCAGAAACTCAACAATCAACTCATCAACAAGACAAGAGAAGTGGAGAAACTGAACCGCGAACTCAATCGCGCCAACAAAATACTGACCAACCGTTTGGTCAAAGACCCGCTTACCAACCTCACTAGCCGGTATCAATATCAGGATGAAATCGAAAGGGCACTAAAGAAGTATCCAGACAGATACGCCGTGTTCTGTTTCATCGACCTTGATGATTTCAAAACCATCAACGACACCTATGGCCATGATGTCGGCGACCGGTATCTCAAGGTTTTCGCCGACAGACTGAAAAACATCATCTTCCGCCACAGCATCAAAATGCGGATCGCCGGTGATGAGTTCGGTATTTTCATCTATAACCTGAACAGCATCGATGCAGCCTTCTTGCAAAGGCTTTGGCAACGGTTCAAAGAGACGGTGGTCAAACCGATAGACCTCGAAGGCATCAGCCATAAACTCGAACTTTCCATGGGCATCGCCCGCTACCCGGTGGATTCAACCAATCTGAACCAACTGATCGATTTCGCCGATTTCGCCATGTATATGGCTAAAAGAAGCGGTAAAAACACAATGATGTTGTTTGATGAATCGAGATACAAAACCCAGAAATACCCGACCAGAACATAAAAAAAAGCCGTGAACGGCTTTTTTTATTCGGCAGGTTCCGCCTTGTATCCGAGACGATCCACGGCATTGATGATTTCCTGATGGTCGATCGCATCGGTGTTGAAGGTGACATGGATCTTGCTTTTGCCCAGTTCCACTTCGACTTTATCGACATTGTCCAGGCGTTTGACGAGTTTGGCGATGCCCGTCGAACAGCTGATGCAGTGCATGCCTTTTACATTGTATTCTACAGTTTTCATCTTGAAGCCTCCTTTGCCAATCTACCTATATAACACCGCTTTTTCAAGAAAAAGTCAACTGATATGTTTCAAAAATATACTTATGCTTTGTAAATCAAATGACCTGTGATATATTAAAAACATATGAGAACAAAAGAAAGGGGTATCGTCCGATGAAGCATCGCTTTATACACCGTATGGTCTTTTTGGTCCTGACGCCCATTTTCCGGATGTTCTTCCGGTGGCGATACCGTTTCAAGCCAGACAGGTTTTCCTATAAGAACCGGAAGAAAGGCCCCTATCTGATTCTTTCGAACCACGCCCTTTCAATCGATCCCTTGCTGGTTGCGACCAGCTTCAAAGGCCCGATCTATTATGTGGCCTCCGATATCATCTTCACAATGGGCCTTTTATCGAAGCTGATCCGGTTTCTGGTCTCACCGATACCCAAAACCAAATCACGCTCCGACATGGAGACCATCCGCGATATCATGCGCCGGGTGAAAAAAGGCTACAACATCGGGATATTTCCTGAGGGCAACTCGACGTTCACCGGTGAAACCATGACCATCACCAAGGCGACTCCGAAGTTGGTCAAACTGTTGAAGGTGCCCGTTATCTTCTATCACATCGAAGGCGGATACTTCACAAAACCCCGGTGGGGAAGACACCTGAGAAAAGGCAGGACACGCGGTGTCATCCACAGCATCTGGGAACCAGAAGACTACAAGGACCTGACGATTGAACAAATAGCAGCACATATTGAAAAGGAACTCTATGTCAACGACCATGAACTGCAAAAACACCGTAAGATTCCTTATAAAGGAAAGAACCTTGCAGAAGATTTTGAAAGCAGCTTCTATGTCTGCCCTTCGTGCAACAGTTTTCACAGTCTTTATTCGCTGAAGAACAAGATACACTGTCAACAATGCGATTTGTCGGTCCTCTACACCAAGACAGGTGAACTGATCGATACGCCGCAACAGATCGAGAACACCATCGATTGGTATGATTTCCAGGTCAATGCCTCAAAACGGTATCTCGACACCACCCGGGATGCCATCTTCTTCGAGGAACATTTCCCAAAAACCTTCAAAATCGAGAAAAGTCAAAAGAAACGCCCGATAGGCCCCAGCAAAGTCGTTCTGCGCCGAGAGACGCTGAAGATCGAAAACAGCCATGAGACTCTCACCATCGATATCAAAGACGTGACCTGCGCAGTACAACAGAAAAACAAGCTGATCATCTATCAAAGCGGCACCCCGACAATCTATTATCTTGTCGGAAAGAAGAAGACCAATGCACTCAAGTACGTCACCTTCACCGACATCCTGAACAAAAGAGAGGTATACTGATGGATTTTTCCCAATTCGAGTTTTGGACAGGCATCGTCCATTTCGGCATCTTATCGCTCCTTTTATTATTTGCGAACGTGTTACGCAGAAAGATCCCCTTTTTGAGAAAATCGCTGCTGCCCACGGCTGTCATCGCCGGGTTCATCGGCTTGCTGGTCAAAGAAACCGTGATGTTGCGGCTTGCAGGGTTCGAGGCCTATATGGAGACCGTCATCTATTTGCGCATGATTACCTATCACGCCATCGCCATCGGCTTTATCGCGCTCGGTCTTAAAATCAACCCCTTCATGAAAACCGAGACCCGTAAAGGCCGCAATGTCAGTAGCGGTTTGCTGATTGTCTCGACTTACTTGATTCAGGGTATCGCCGGGATCACGCTCAGCCTGTTTCTGGCATACACGTTCTTTCCGGACCTTTTTAAGGCCTCGGGGCTGCTTTTACCCCTTGGTTTCGGACAAGGACCCGGTCAGGCCCAGAACATCGGGAACCTTTATGAGACAACGCATGGCTTCATCGGCGGGACGACATTCGGACTTGCGGTCGCTTCATTCGGTTTCATCTGGGCTTCAAGCGCCGGGGTTATCTATCTCAACTACCTCTATCGCAAGGGCAAGATCGAAAAATCGGATGAACAGAAAGCCGCATTGACAAGCGCTCAGGAAATCGAGACCCCCGATGAAATCCCTCTGGCGGAAGCCATCGACAAGTTCACCATCCAGGTATCGCTGATTCTTGTGGTCTATCTGGCGACGTTCGGTTTCATCTATGGTTCGAATGTGCTTTTCAACGCCGGTTTGCTCGGGGACTTCGGTCAAACAACCGTCGGGCCCCTCATCGTCGGTTTCAACTTCATCATCGGGATGCTGTTCGCCCTAGCGTTCAAACGACTCTTTCTGTGGTTGCGCAAAGTCAACCTCATGACAAGACAATACCCGAACAATTACATGTTGAACCGGATTGCCGGGTTCGTCTTCGACTTCATGATTGTCGCTGCGATCAGCGCAATCCGCATCGAAGACCTCTCGGCACTATGGATCCCGTTCGTGCTGATGGTATTTACAATCGGGCTTGTGACGATTTTCTATGTCAAGCATCTGTGTAAACGCATCTATCCCGAATACGAACACGCGGCGACGATGGGCATGTTCGGCATGCTCAGTGGCACGGCCAGTACGGGTGTGGTGCTTCTAAGAGAAGTGGATCCCAATTTCAAAACACCCGCCGCGAGCGACCTCGTGGTCGGTTCGACGATGGCGATTCTGTTCGGTTTTCCGATTTTGTTGCTGGTCGGTTTCGCACCGCTTGGCACCATCCATACCTTTATCACATTAGGGTTGATGCTTGTCTTCTTCGGCATCATCATTTTCGCCTTGCATAAACTCAATCCCGTTTCGGACAGTGATGCCCGGTAAAAAGAAAAAAGGAGCTGATTCAGCTCCTTTTCTCACTTTCTCAACGGTTTTAACGCCCCGGCCCAGGCCTCTAGCTGGGAAAACAGGGTCTTAAGACTCTTCTTGTGCGGTTCACGTGGTGAAAACGTCCCGTCGTCGAAATCATCGAACATCGAGAAAAAGACATGGGCGCGCACATCCGCGATCATTATTTCGTTAAGAACGCCTCGAAGATGTTCCGTGGCTCTGGTGCCGCCGGCCGATCCGTGGCTGACAATCGCCGCAGCCTTGTTGTACCAGGCCTTATCGGGCGCAGGAGAATCGATGGCGTTTTTCAAAGCCGCCGGCAAGGAATGGTTGTATTCAGCGGTGACGAACACGAACCCGTCCAGCTTTGCAAGCGCGTCCTGCCATTGCTTCACGTTTTCTTTGGCATCCGTTTCCCCAAGCAGCGGCAGTTCATAGTCCTTGATATCAAGCAGTTCGTAGTCGTGCGTTCTTTCCTGAGCCTGTTTCAAGACCCACTCCGCGACTTGCGGTGTTACGCGGCCCTT
>SLJL01000090.1 GCA_007135105.1 Candidatus Izemoplasma sp. | reverse complement strand
GGTGACTTCGATGCTGTCGATACCCTCGGCCTCGAAGACGATGGTGATGGCATCGATGGTTTCATCTGGGTCGGTGTCGCATGCTGCCAGGATGAATACCGAGATAACCATAATGATTAAAACGCGTATTCTTTCAAGAATTAAACGCATGATTCATTCCCCCATAATTCATTATTATTTATATGTTAACTATATCAAGGGAAAAGTTGGCCATTCAACAGATACGCATTATTTGTTTGAATATCAAATCAATTTGATTGATGCAAATGTGTGGTTTTGCCTTATAATGATAGTAAGCAATGATATCGATACTTTGGGTGCAATATTTGTGAAGGATGAGGTTTTTCGTACCGCATGGTTTATATTGTGGTTGGAAGATGACATGAAGACGGTTTTTTCATGGAAGAAACAACCGCGATTATATCTGTGGGTGCTTACTTGAAGGAGGCCATCAATGGTTGAATGGATCGAGGCTAGAAGTCTTTTGAACGCAACAGGTAATTTCAATCTCTACCGAGGGTGCACCCACGGGTGCATCTATTGTGATTCCCGTAGTACGTGTTATCGAAACGGAGATTTTGAAACCATCAAGGTCAAGGCGGATGCGGCGAAGCTGTTGCAGGGGGAACTTGAAAGGAAAAAAGAGAAGCGGCTTTTAAGGACAGGTGGCATGAGCGATCCTTATGTGCATCTGGAAGAGAAACTGGGTACCATGAGAACGGTTCTAAAGGTCATCCACACTGCCGGTTTCGGGATCAGTGTTTTGACCAAAAGCGCGTTAGTATCCCGTGATCTCGATTTATACAAGAAGATTGATGAACGGTATAAGGCGATTGTGCAGATGACCATCACGACAACCTCGGATACACTCGCGAGTCAGATTGAACCGCGGGTGTCGCCACCGAGTGAAAGATTGGCGGTGCTCAAAGCCTACAGCGATCAAGGCATCACCACCGGGATCTGGATGACACCGCTACTGCCTTTCTTGACCGATACAAAGGAAAACATCATCGCCATCGTCAAGGCCGCACAAGCGGCCGGGGTCACCTTCATTCGCCATTTCGGCATCGGTACCACGATGCGTGAAGGCAGTCGCGAGTATTTCTACCAGCAGCTTGATACGCTTTTTCCGCATCTGAAATCGAAATATCAAAAAACCTACGGTAACCGCTATATCTGCGCTTCCTTATCAGAAAAGGAACTTTCAATGGTATTTGAAACCGCTTGCAAGCACGCGGGTATCCTCTATAAACCTGAAGAGATCGATGCGCTTTTCAAGAAAAACATTCAACTGAAACTCTTTTAAATCGAGTGCATTTATTGTTGTAATCGTGTATAATGCTCACTGATAAGGGGTGAAGAAATGAAGTCGAAATTGTTTTTGGTTGCCGGAGGCTCGGCTTCCGGGAAGACCACCGTCGTCAAGAATATCCTCAAGCATACCAGTGAAACGGATGTGGTCATCATCAACCATGATGATTATTATCACAATCAGGATCATTTGACGCCTGAGGAACGTAGACAGATCAATTATGACCATCCGCGTTCCTTGGACAACGAATTGCTGTATTCGCATCTGAAACAACTGCTTGCCGGTGAAACCATTGAAAAACCGGTGTATGATTTCATCACGAATACCAGAAGCGAGAAAGTCGAAACAATCGAGCCCAAACCCATCATTATCGTCGAGGGTATTCTCGTACTTGAAAACCGTAATATCCGGAGTTTATCCGACATGAACATTTTCGTGGAACTGGATGACGATACCCGCTTCATCAGAAGATTGACCCGGGACATCGAGGAAAGAGGCAGGACGATGGAGACGGTCATCAACCAGTATCTCTCCACGGTGAAACCGATGTTCCACCGACACATCAAACCGACCAAGCGCTATGCGGATGTGATCATCCCCAATGACCACAAGCATGATATCGCCGTCGATCTGGTCGCCACGAAAATCAAGGATATTCTGGCAAAATTGAAACACTGATCGTAATAGCAAGCCTATAAGCCGAAATAGCTCAGTTGGTAGAGCAGCCGTCTCGTAATCGGCAGGTCGCAGGTTCGAGTCCTGTTTTCGGCACCATTTTTTTTAAAAATTATGGCAGGCATCATGACGAAGCCTTTTTTAATAATTTTCTTTATGACATTATGGGCCAATGTGTCTTGAAGTGATATAATGAGTGAAGAAGCACGTTGGGTTTTGAAGGGACGTTTATCATGGAATATGTATTGTTTTTAACGCTAACCTACTTTATCGGCGCCATTCCTAGTGGCTATCTTACAGCGAAATTGTTCAATAATGTCGATGTGAGAAACGTGGGGACCGGCAACGTCGGGACGATGAACACGATGGTCTATGTCGGTTATCTTCCCGGATTCATCACCTTGTTTGCGGATGTGGGCAAGGCGGTGATGATGATCTATGTTTCGCGTAGATTGTTCGGAACCGATCTCATGATGTTCATGACGACGTTTTTTGTTGTGCTGGGCCACAATTACAGTGTCTTTCTGAAGTTCAAAGGCGGCAAGGGCCTGGCGTGTCTTGTGGGACTTTTCCTGTGGATAGCACCTTTGCTCACCTTTTATATTTTTGCGATCTATCTTGTGTTTTTCAGCTTCGTCAGAAGCATGAACATCGCTTCGGCCTTATCGCTGCTTTCCTTGCCCTTTTTGTTCTACCGGGTGAACTCATCGCCTTTGTACGTGGTTTTCGGTACTCTGCTTGCGCTTTTGATTCTAACCAAGCACATCAGACCGATCATGAAAGTCCTAGAAAAACGTGACTCGATCAAAGCATTTGAAGAAGAGGACCTCAAACAATTATAAAGACCTGCGGGTCTTTTTTTGTGTATGTTTTGGTCACGGTGCACGCCGGTGGTAGAATATAAGTAGATAATGTGATTTCAGAAAGGATGATTGTCGTGGACAAGACGGTACTGATTACAGGCGCAGCCGGCGGCATCGGCCAGGCCATCGCCAAACGCTTTGCGGCCGAAGGCTACCAGGTGGTCCTGCATTACAACACCAACAGTGAAGGCGCAATGACGCTGAAAAAGACGCTTGAAAAAACTGGCGCGAACGTTTTTGTGTCCGGCGCGGACCTGAAAGACCCTGCGGCCGTCGACAGACTGCTTGAGGCGCTTCAGGATCATCACATTCATGTGGATGTGCTCATCAACAACGCCGGCATCAAGGCGGACGGACCGATCGATGAGATGGCGGATGCCACGTTCACAGACGTATTGCGGACGAATGTTGAAGGGCCGTGGTTTTTGATCAAGCGACTGGTGCCGGCCATGAAGGAAAAAGGTTTCGGACGCATCATCAACATCACCAGTGGTGTTGCCAAGGAAGGGCGGGCGAACCAGACCAACTACGCGGCCTCGAAAGCCGCGCTTGAGAATTTGAGCAAATCGTTGGCAAGGGAACTTGGACCTTATGGTATCACCGCCAATGCGGTCGCACCCGGTCTGATCATGACGCCGATGACCGCAGATGTGCCAGAAGCGCAAAAAGAAGCCTATATCGACAAGGTGCCGATCAAGCGCTTGGTCGAGGCTGAGGATGTGGCGCATGCCTGTGCTTTTTTCGCCGATGAGAGAAGCGGGGCCATCAGTGGCCAGATCATCGGGGTCAATGGCGGTCTTCGTTGATAAGTTATCCATAAGAAAACGGCTACCCGATATGGATCGGTGGTAGCCGTTTTTCATTAGACGTCTTTTGTATAGGTGACACGGTCGTTTTCCTTTTCGACGGGGTTGAAGGCCATTTTCTCAAGGTAGCGCATGTGGTTTTCGTTTTTCGTGTCGGTGATGAAGTTTTCAAATCCTTCGTTGCGGAAAGTTTCGGCCATCTCGCTGAATACGTACTTTCCGGTTTTGAAGTCCTTGTAGCGGGGGGTCACGAAATCGAGGATGATCTCCAGGGTCTTCTCATCCTGTTTTCGTACAATGAACAAGCCCGCAGGCACCATGTTTCTTAAGATGAAAAAACGGTAGTCGCTTTGTTCGAATGCTTCCTGGCTCATAGCTGTTTTAATATGGCTACGGTGGAAATCGAGAAAGGATTTAAGGTATGCGTCGTCCTTTTCGACGCGGATGACGTCAAAGTAGTCTTTTGTCTGGAACATCTGTCTTAGATAGTACATGTTGATCGAAAAGATGCCCACATTCATGATCATGACAGGTAGGGCGTCGATCATATACCCGTAGGTGAACATGAAAACAGAACCCATCAGGTTGATGAGTCTCAATCTTTTCACCGAACGCATCAGTAGTGAGATTAGAATCACAAACGATGCGAAGATACCGAAGAATTCTATGAAATTTTCATACGCCATTAGACATCACTCCTTGTGTATAATATATCATGTCATGGTGCTTATCACCGGAAATAGACGTTAATTTAGAGTGTGTGTTTATCATCAGCAAGTTTGTTTTACATGAAAAAAGTGTTCATGTGAACACTTCTTTTTGTTTTTCCCATTGCGCTCTGGTGAGTACGTATTTTTTCTCGTCGAACTTCCGGTCCAACGCCTTTGAATGATAGATGCCCTCACGAACATAGGTGAAACCCATCTTTTCGATGATGCGTTTTGAGGCTTTGTTGAATACGAAGTGGCCGCAGGTGAGTCTGTCACAACCCAAATCCTCGAAACAGTAACGGATGACGCGTCTGGCGGCTTCGCTCATCAGGCCCTGGTTCCAGTAGGCTTTTGACAGGACGTAGCCGATTTCGAGCTGTTTGTATTTGTGGTCGTCTTCATCGAAAGGTTTCTTGTGGAAACCGATGGAGCCGATGACTTTCAGGGAATCTTTGAGGACGATCGCAAAGACATCACCGTTTTCGATGAAGGCTTTCAGGACCGATAAGGATTCCTTTTTGTTCTTGTGGGCCGGCCAGCCGGCCATTTCACCGACACCCTTCACTTTGGCGTATTCGTAGAAATCATCGAGATCGTCGAGTTTGAACGCTCGGAGATACAAACGTTTGGTTTCCAGGTCTTTCATCGGAATGCCCCCTTTGGGTCGTTGGTGATTTATATTGTAGTATAGTTGATGCGGATATACAAGGGGTGCGGTGAATTAAGGTTTTTTATCGACCGGTTTCATGATAAAATCAAGGTGAGTCAAGGATCGATCCGCCACCGATGAATGCTTGCACACCGGTTTTAGCCGTTTTCTGTGTTAAACTGAAACCATCAAGGATGACTGGGGTGGTTTTATGGATGCACAAGCGATCATGAGTTTGTTGATTGTGGCGGTGCTCGCGTTTTTCATCTCTGTTTTTGTCACATGGATCATGCGAAAGATTCACCGGAGTTTCGTGTTTGTCCTCCCGATCGGTCTTTCGGTCTATACGGGTTATATGGCTCTTTGGATCTTTAGCGGTGAAGCGGGGTGGGGTGCGATCTTCCTAATCGGCTTCATGATCATTTTCGCTTTGGCGAGTCTCATCTCCTGGTCTGTGGCGCTTTATGCTTTTTTCAAGTCTCGTGATTGATGATGTTTTTATGCTTACTGATATAGAGTGTCGGCTGGAGGCTTAATATGAAAACGCAATTTGAACCGATATTGGGAATTTTGTCGCCGGAACAGTTTGCCAGGATTGAAGCTACGACCGTGTTGCTGGTCGGTCTTGGTGGTCTTGGCGGCCATGTGGCGAATGGGCTTGTGCGTCTTGGTGTCAAGCGCCTGTTTTTGGTGGATGATGACGTTTTTGAGGAAAAGAACCTGAACCGTCAGCTTTTTGCTACGCATGATACGATCGGTCATTACAAGGTCGATGCGGTGAAACAGGCCTTGTTGTCGGTGAACCCGGATGCGGAACTGTTCGTTTTCAGAAAACGGATCGAACAGATCGAGTCCTCGGTCATCGCCGGGAGTGATCTCATTGTGGATGGTGTGGATGATATCAAGACGAAGTGTCTGATCGAAGCCATGGCGAAAGCGCACGGAAAACCGCTTCTGCATGGTGCGATTGGTGGCTGGTACGGTCAGTTGGGCCTGATATTGCCCGGTGCGGATCTTTTGAAGATGCTTTATGGCGATCAGGAAGCCGGACTGGAAAAAGTGCTTAAATGTCCGACTTTCACACCGGCGGTGGTTGCCAATCTCATGGTCAGCGAGTTCGTGAAGTTCGTGACGGATCAAAAAGGGGTTCTAAGGAACCGGATTTTGAGTGTTGATGTCTTGAATCACAGCTATGATATTCTTCTGAAGGGTGATGTCTGATGGTCCGGGTGACATTTTACAACCTGCTTAGAAGTAGGCACAACCTGAAGGAACTC
>SLJL01000096.1 GCA_007135105.1 Candidatus Izemoplasma sp. | reverse complement strand
TTTCAAGCGTCTCGAGTTCAGCTTCGATGAACGCTTCCAGTTTTTCAAGCATGTCTGCTGCTTGCGTTTTTGTTTTTCCCAGTACATTGAGATAGATCTTCAACTTCGGTTCGGTGCCGCTTGGTCTTAAGACGAACCACATATCGTTTTCGAAGATGAACTTGAGCACATTGCTTTTCGGAAAATCGAGTGGGACTTCCTTACCGTCCTTGATGCGGACCTGACGTAGATAATCTTCTTGCGCCAGAAGCTTGTTCCCGAGGACACGCTTTGGCTCGCTATTGCGGAAGTGTTCCATTATCGCGTTGATCAGATCCTGTCCGGCCTTGCCTTCATGGACCTTGTTGATGAGATGGTCACGGTAGTGACCGTAGGTATCATAGATGCTTTCAAGATAATCGATGAGCGTCATGTTTTTGGCTTTAAGCACATTGACGATTTCCGCCGCCATCACCATCGACTGGATCGCATCCTTATCCCGGACGAAATCCGCAAACACATAACCGTAGCTTTCCTCATATCCCATCAGGAACGTGGTATCGGTATCTTTGAGTGTTTGCATCTGCTCCCCGATGAACTTGAAGCCCGTCAACGTCTGGCCGGTCTTGACCCCATACGCCGTAGCGATGGTTTTCGCCAGTTCGCTCGAAACGACGGTGTTATAGATGATACCGGATTGCGGTAGACGGTTACGGGCTTTCAAGGTACTTAGAAGGTATTCGATGAAAATGGCACCGGTCTGGTTGCCGCTTAGAAAGACGAACTCCCCCTGGTGCTTCACCATGAGACCGAGACGGTCCGCATCGGGATCGGTCGCGATCAGAAGGTCCGCATCGACTTGTCGCCCGAGCTTGAGCGCTTGTTCGAAAGCAGCTTCGTTTTCGGGATTGGGGCTGTCGACCGTTTTGAAATCCGGATCGATGGTCATCTGCGATTTGACCGGATAGACATCGTAGCCGTTTTCGCTGAGGGCACGCACACCGATATCCCTTGAGGTTCCGTGCAACGGGGTGAAAACGATCTTCACCGTCTTCTTAATGTCAGGTTCAAGCTGTATCGAAGCCACTTGCGCCAGATATTTATCATCGAGGGTGACATTCAGTGGTTTTACGAGTTTCTTCTTTTCACATGTCGCATACGGTAGCTGTTCGACCGCGAAGATATCCGTGACGTTTTCGAAATGCTTGATCACTTTATCGGCCAGGGAAGGTACAAGTTGGCAGCCCTGCTCGTCGTACATCTTGATGCCGTTATAGTTCGGCGGGTTGTGCGAAGCGGTGATCATGATCCCGCCGGCGGCACCGGTCTCCCTGACGGCGTATGAAAGCACCGGCGTCGGTCTCAATGCGTCATAAAGGTAGCTTCTGATGCCCATCGCCGCCAGGACTTCCACACATACGACCGCGAAATCAGGACTTTTGTGCCGGTTGTCATGGGCGATGGCAACACCTTTTTTCTTTGCCTTCTTGTCGTTTTCAAGCAAAAAACGCCCGAAGCTGTAGACAGCTTTGGCGATGGTGAAACGATTGAGCCTGTTCGTACCGGCGCCGATGATACCCCGCATGCCGCCGGTACCAAAGGTGAGGTCTTTATAAAATGCTTCTTCGATATCGCTGTTGGACATCGCTTTCAGTTCTTCGAGTAAATCAGCATCCATGTTCGGGGCGTCGAGCCATTTTTGATACTCAGTTCTCATAGCGTCCCACACTCCTTGGCTGGCTTTCTATATTATAAAAAGAAACAATTTTTGCAACAGTTGTATTATAGCTTATGCTTAAAGCTTTTTCAACATGAAATATGATTTTCTAATTAATCCCAAAAGAGCTCACACAAAGCACCCAGGAAACAAATAACATAAAAAAAGCCCTTCAGTCAGGACTAAAATCCTGAACTGAAAGGCAGAATAATTCTAGACTTCCTCGTCTTCGATAAAACCTTTGCCGGGGTTCCATCCACAGGGGACGAGTTTGCCGGCGATTTCGTTTTGGAACACCTCAAGTGTCCGCAACATCTCATCGACATTGCGCCCACCCTCGCCGTGATTCACATGGGCCGCTTTCAATATGCCGTTGGGGGCGATGATGAACGTACCCCGCCAGGCCACACCTTTTTCCTCATCCAGAATGCCGTAGGCCTCGCTGACGACGTGATTGTTGTCGCTGGCGTGTATGTGGTTCAGTTTGCCGAGATTGCCCGTCTCCTGCCAGGCAAGGTGACTGAAGAGAGAATCGGTCGAGGCGGCGATCAATGTCGCGCCCATGTCTTCAAAACGGGCATTGAGTTCGTTGAACCGTTGGATCTCCGTGGGACAGACAAACGTGAAATCGAGCGGATAGAAATAAAGCACGACCCATTTGCCGTCGTCCAGAAGGCTATCGAGGTCGACCCGACCGAACCGGTCGGTGCCGTTGCCCTCGGGCAGAACGGCTTCCATTTCAAACCGTGGCGCCTGTTTGCCGACTTTCGCGCCGGTTACGTAGAATTCATTGTCAAATTTTTTCATTATGCATCCTCCTAATTATTAAACCCGAGGCATATCTTAACGAGAAACCGTGAAAAACACAAAGAAAGTACTCAAATATTTCCCGGCGAGATCAAACAAATGTGCGGATAGCTTCAGGACCTTTTCAGCTTAGAGATCTAGTCCTGGTCGAAAGGTTTCAGTTTCCAGATATCCCTGGCGTAGTCGTTGATGGTCCGATCCGAGGAGAAATAGCCGCTTTTGGCGATGTTGATGATTGTCATGTCGAACCAGCGTGCCTCGTCCTGATAGGCCGTATTGAGATTTTCATGCGCCTGGGCGTAGGCCCTTAGGTCCTTGAGGACGTAGTACTGGTCGTCATTGGTCAGTTTGTTGCGCACCTCTTCGAACTCATGCTTGGATACTTTGTCGAAAAAGCCGTTGGTCAACTGTTCGACCGCGGTGTTGATTTCCGCGTCGCTTTTGAGAATGTCCTGCGGATCGTAATCGCCCTTCTTGTTCAACTCGGTTACTTGTTCGGCGTCCATGCCGAAGATTTCGATGTTGTCATCGCCGACAAGTTCGGCGATCTCGACGTTCGCACCATCAAGGGTGCCGATGGTAAGCGCACCGTTCATCATGAACTTCATGTTCCCCGTACCGCTGGCTTCCTTGGTCGCAGTCGAGATCTGTTCACTGATATCGGAAGCCGGGATGATCTGTTCGGCGTAGGTGACGTTGTAGTTTTCGACGAACACGACCTTGAGATGTGTGTTGGTATCGGGGTCGTTGTTCACTTTTTCGGCGATGGTGTTGATGAGCTTGATGATCTTCTTGGCGTAATGATACGCCGAGGCCGCTTTGGCGCCGAAGATGAACGTATGGGGGACATAGTTCTTTTTGAAGACGATGTCTGTCTTCAGTTTGTTGTAGACCATCATGATGTGCAAGGCGTTCATCAGTTGCCGCTTGTATTCGTGCAGACGTTTGATCTGCACATCGAAGATGCTGTTTGGATCGAGCTCGATGCCTTGTTCTTGCTTGATGCGCTTGGCAAGCGCCTTTTTCTTGTCGTGTTTGATTTGTTTCAACGTATTTCTGACTTCTTTGTTGCCTTGCTGTTTTTCAAATGCCTGCAGTTTATCGAGATCGCTGATCCAATCGCCGACGTGGTTTTTGATCAGCGTTGTCAGTTCGGGGTTGATGTGTTCACACCAGCGGCGATGGGTGATGCCGTTGGTCTTGCTGTTGAATTTTTCGGGATAAAGCTGATAGAAATCGTTCATCTCGTATTTGGTGAGGATGTCGGTATGCAGTTTCGCTACACCGTTGACACTGAACGATCCGGCGATCGCAAGATGGGCCATGCGGACTTCACCGGCATCGATGATGGCCATTTTCCGCATTTTCTTGTGATCGGCGTCTTTGGCAAGCAGATCCTCGCAGAAACGTTTGTTGATCTCCTCGATGATCTGGTAGATGCGCGGCAAGGTCGGCTGGATCAGGCTTGTGGGCCATTTCTCCAAGGCTTCTGCAAGCAGCGTGTGGTTGGTGTAGGCGCAGGTGTTGCGCGTGATGTCCCAGGCGTGATCCCAGGTATAGCCGTGTTCATCCAGTAAGATGCGCATCATTTCGGGGATGATGAGGGTCGGATGCGTGTCGTTGATCTGAAAGACGTGTCGCTTATGGAAATCATCGAAATTCCCGTGCATGTCGTGGTGGGTTTTCATGATGGATTGCACTCCGGCGGATGAGAAGAAATACTGTTGTTTGATCCTGAGAATCTTTCCGGATTTCGTCGTGTCGTCCGGATAGAGGAAGCCGCTGATCTCACGGATCTCATCGGCGTAGTCGAAGGCGTGCATGTCCGCCGGATAGATATCGGTCGGCTCGGCGTTCCAAAGACGCAGGTGGTTGATGACACCGTTTTTATAACCGACGATCGGGACGTCGTAGGGAACGGCGAGAATCTCTTCATCGGGTTCATAGACGGCATCGCCGTTTTCGAACATGACATCGCCGCCGAACTTGACACGGACCGCTGCTTCTTCGCGGCGGATTTCCCAGACGTATTCGTCTTTGAGCCAGTCATCGGGTTTCTCGATCTGATAGCCGTTGCGGATGCCTTGTTCGAAAAGGCCGTAACGATAACGGATACCATTGCCGTGGCCGTTCAGTTTGAGCGAGGCGATGGAATCGAGGAAACAAGCCGCGAGGCGGCCGAGGCCACCGTTTCCTAGCCCGGCGTCGACTTCCTTATGCTCGATCGCGTGCAGATCAAGACCCATCGCATCAAAGCTTTCCTCGACGATGGTCCTTAATCCGAGGTTATGGAGGTTATTGGTGATCAGACGGCCCATGAGAAACTCCATGGAGAAATAATGGAGACGGCGGTCTGATTGTTCCTTGACTGCCTTCTGATGGGTATGCCAGTGTTCGGTAATGTGGTCTTGTACCATTTCACCAAGAACCAGGTACCGTTCGCGGTTTGAACTTTCTTCCAGGGTTTTGACGAACTTGTGTTTCAGTTTCGTCTTGAAGGTCTTTATGAATGTTTCTGTGCTGTTGAAGGGTTCTTTCATAGTGTGGCACTCCTTTTGTGTTTTACGGATTTATAGGGTGGTTAGATAGATCTCCAGCATTTTCTGTGCTTGTGTTTCCAGCGAAAAATCGCTTTTCATGGCGCTTTTTATGAGTTTATGCCAATCGTCCTTTTCATGCTTGAATACGTGATACGCATCAAGAAACCGGCCGAGTAGTGTATCTTTGTTGTAGGTGAAGAAGGTAAAGCCGTTGCCTTCTTTGGTGATCGGATCGAAATCGGTGATGGTATCGGCTAGTCCGCCTGTTTTTCTTACCAGTGGAATGGCGCCGTATTTGAGGGCGATCATCTGGGCCAGACCGCAGGGTTCTACCCTTGAGGGCATCAAGAACAAGTCGGCACCGGCGTAGATGTAGCCGGGTTCGGTGGCGTCGTAGCCGAGATTTAGCTTCACTTGCGTCGGGTATTCGGTTTCGATGGCTTTCAGTTTCTCGATGAGTTTCTTATCGCCGGTTCCCAGCAAGACAAACTGGATATCAGCATGGTGTTTCAGGACTTGCGGCAGCATGTCGATGATCAGCGGAAAGCCTTTTTGTTCGGTGATGCGGCTCACCATGCCGATTACGAATTTGGAAAGGCCCATCTCCAGCTGCATCTTCTTTTGCAAAAACAGTTTGTTTTCGGTTTTGCCGAAATAGTCGTTCTTGTCGTATTTACTGAGGATCACCTGGTCGTTGGCCGGGGTGAAATGTTTCGGTAGACCGTTCAGGACCCCGTGAAAATCCCGTTCCCGCTTTTGAAGCGGCTCGGTGAGATTCTTGCCGTAATAGTCGTATTTGAGCTCGTTGCGGTAGGTCGCCGACACCGTGGAGAGTTTCGTGGCGTTCAGGATACCGCTTTCGAGAAAATTGATATTGGTCTGTTTGTTTTTCGGCATGTTCAAAGCCGTCAGGACATTGCTGTCGCATTTGCCCTGATAGTCGATGTTGTGGATGGTAAGCAGGGTTTTCGGTGGCCTGGCCATGTAGTGTTTCATGATCGCCGGCAACAGCCCCACATGCCAGTCGTGCATATGGATGAGGTCGAACGGTCTCAAGGCATCCAGAAAAACCGTGATGGCAAGGGAGAAAAACGCGAACCGCTTACAGTCGTCCTTATACCCATAGATGTTGTCACGTTCGAAATACTCGAAGTTTTCGATGAAGTAGTACCGCACTTTCCTGCGGGTGATCGCATACAAGCGGATCTTGTGTTCATCATTGTCGAAGACAACGGTACGGCTTGTGATGTATTGGTAGGATTCATGGTATTTTTCCTTGATGGGTTTGTACATCGGCACGATGACGCTGATGTCGACACCTTTGTTGGAAAGAGCCTTCGATAAGCCGCCGATCACATCGGCAAGGCCGCCGGTCTTGATATAGGGATGGGCCTCGGAGGCGGCGAAGAGGATCCTGATGTCGCTTTGGTCGGTCAGAATCTGTTCCTTCTGGGTGACAAAAGGCGCATGCAGGTTGCCTTCGATCTGCGTGTTCTTCTTGACGATGACCGCTTTATCGAGGATTGCGTGGGTGATGCTGGCGCCGGCTTCGATCACGCAGTTGCTCATCACGACACTGTTTTTTATCGTCGCGCCTTTTTTGATGACGCAATCACGGCCGATGATGCTGTTTTCGATGTTACCCTGAATCATCGAGCCACTTGAAACCAGGCTGTTCTTCAGCAGTGGTTCGCCGATATATCGCGCCGGTGGTGCGGTTTTTTCCTTGGAATAGACCGGGTATTTTTCCCGGAAGACCTTGCGGCGAATGGAAAGATCGAGCATATCGAGATTCGCCCGGATATAGGTTGCGGGATCGTTGATCCGTTTGGCGTAGCCGTGGTATTTGATCGCTTTGGTTTTGATGGTGTTTTTTTTCAAGAAGACATCATTCAAAGTTTTATAGGGGATCATGTCATAGTTGAGAATCAGTTCGAGCAAGGCCTGTCTTTCGATGATGTAGGTTTGCAGGCGGATCTTATCTTGCATGATTTCACTGATGTCGGCCCCGGACTCGATATGCTGTTGCAACGCCCAGTTCAAATCGATGTTCCAGACGATATTGGCGGGGGTTAGAAGCACGTAGGACTGTGCACTTCTTTTGAAGTATTCAATATGTTCATGCATCCGCTGCAAAGTCAGCATGTCATCGGAAGGAAGCATCATGTTTTTCGGGGGCAACAGGAACAATCCGTCACGCCGTCGGTCGAGGTTCCAGCGTTTGCCGCTGCCGATGTGGTCCTGAAGCGACCGGTAGTTGCCGAAGGGGAAGATCGCCACATTGATGATGCCGGCGTTGCGCACATTCGAAAGCGCGAAATCAATCAGACGATAACGGCCGGCGAACGGCAGTGCCCCGGGCATGCGGTGTAGCGTCAGTTTTTCAAAACGGCCCTGATTCGCCGCATCGATGACAACCAGAAGATCACTCATGTTTATCACCCAAGGCCCAAAGGGTCTCGTTGTCGATGACATGCACCTTGTCGTAGACGATTTCCATCCCTTTCATGATGACGGTGTTTTCCAGTACAATGACGTTTTTCAAGCGGCATCTGTCGCCGATGGTGACATTCGCGAAGATGATGCTGTCTTCGATGTCAGCCTCGAAGCCGACGGTGACATTCGGGGAAAGCACACTGTTTTTGACATGACCCTGAATCAGGCATCCGTCGCTGATGAGACTATCGTTGATCGTCTGCCTCTTTTCGATATGATGCGGTGGAAAGGCAGTCGATTTCGTGTAGAGCGGTAAGGTTTTATAGTCGGACAACTTCAGATATTCGGGGTTCCTGATCAGATCCATGTTGGCCTGATAAAGACTTTCGATGGTGCCGACATCCCGGAAGTAACCATCGAAAGTATAGCTGTTGAGAAGGTAGTCTTCGTTCAAGGCTTTGGGAATGATGTCCTTGCCGAAATCGAAGTCTTCCGATAACGAAGCCGCCAGAATCTTGTCCAGAACGTTGCGGTTGAACACATAGATGCCCATCGATGCCAGCTCGCTTTTCGGTCTGGCCGGCTTTTCCTCAAATCCGATCACGCGATCCTTATCGGTCATGAGGATGCCGTAGCGCGATAAGTCATCATGCGGCTTGAACGCGGCGATGGTCATGTCGCAGCCGCTATCGGCGTGTGCCTTGATCAAAGGTTTGTAGTCCATCTTGTATACGTGGTCGCCCGAAAGGATCAACACATAATCAGGGTCGTGTTGTTCAACGAAGTGCAGGTGTTGACGGATGGCATGGGCGGTGCCTTTTTGCCAGTGGTCGCCATCTGCGGAGGTATAGGGTGTCAAAAACTGCACGCCGCCATCGGCGATGTCGAGATCCCAGCTGGCACCATGCTCGATATATTTCATCAAGGCATGCGGTTCATACTGTGTGATGATGCCCACCGTCGTGATGCCGGCGTTCGAGAGGTTCGAGAGAACAAAATCGATCAGCTTGTACTTGCCGCCGAAGGTGACTGCCGGTTTGGCGGTGTTTTTGGTGATCGGATGCAGGCGGGAACCACGGCCACCGACCAGCAACATCGCCAGAACATCAGTTTTCATGATGCTCAGTCCATTTCAGCAGTGTGACCGACAAGGGCGACAGCAAGACTTGAAGACAGTGCTTGAAATGCTTGTAGTCCTGCTTAAAGCTTTCAAGCGGGGCGCCGTTATAAAGATCAGAACCCCCGAAGGCCTTCTTGTCGCTGTTGATCAGTTCGGTGTAGGTCCCGGCATATGGCACGCCGATGATGAAATCGTGGTGCACCACGGGTGTCAGGTTCAAAATGACGATGATCGCTTCTTGCTTATCACGGCTATAGCGGATGAACGAAAAGATGCTGTTGTCCTTGTTGTCCGCATCGATCCATTCGAAGCCTTCGGGGTTGTGGTCGGTTTCATAAAGGGCCCGTTCTTCTATCGAAAGCTTGTTGATGGCCCGGTTGAAAGCCAGAGCGCTTTCGTGCATCGGATAGGTAAGCAGATGCCAGTCGAGTTCTTCGTGGTCCTTCCATTCGTGCATCTGCGCGAAGTCCTGTCCCATGAACAACAACTGTTTGCCCGGATGGGCGTGCAAATAGCCGATCAGGGCCCGGTAGTTGGCGAATTTCTGCCAGTAGTCCCCCGGCATCTTGTCGACCAGGGTCTTCTTGCCGTGTACCACTTCGTCATGGGAAAACGGAAGGATATAGTTTTCACTGAAGGCATACATCAGGGAAAACGTCATGAGATCGTGGTGGTATTTGCGGTGAATCGGGTCTTTTTCGAAATATTTCAAGGTGTCGTTCATCCAGCCCATGTTCCATTTGTAGTTGAAACCGAGTCCCCCTTGGTCGATCGGATGGGTGACTTTGGGAAAGGCGCTGGAATCTTCGGCGATCAAAAGCGCATGTGGATGCACGTTGAAGACAGCCTTGGCGAGTTTTCTCAGAAAGTCGAGGGCACCGGGGTTCTGCCCTTGGTTGGTGTCGCCATGATAATATAGCATATAGCTCACCGCGTCAACTCTGAAACCGTCTACATGATATTCCTTGAGGAAAAAAAGCGCACTCGAGATCAGAAAACTCTGGGTATGCCCCTTGGAAAGATCGAAGTTCGCGGTGCCCCATTCGCTGTTCTCGCGGAGGTGTTCGGTTTCGTATTCATAAAGTGGCGTGCCATCGAAGAAGTAAAGGCCGTGTTCGTCCTTACAGAAATGTCCGGGCACCCAATCGAGGATGACCTTGATTTCGTTTTGGTGGCATTGGTCGACAAAGTACTTGAAATCATCGACGGTCCCGTAACGGGAGGTCACACTGTAATACCCGGTTCCCTGATACCCCCAAGAGCCGTCGAAGGGGTGTTCGATGACGGGCAGGAGTTCCACATGGGTGTAGTGGTTTTCCTTCAGGTAGGGGATCAGATGGTCCACGAGATCCGCGTAGGTATGGAAACTGCCGTCGGGACGGGTCATCCAGGTCCCGAGATGTACTTCGTAGATGTTCATCGGTTTATCATAGGGCGCTTCTTTGGCCCTTTTTTCCATATGGGGACCGTCCTGCCAACGGTAGAGATCCCGTTGGGCGACGATGCTTACCGAATCCGGGCGCATGGCGCTATAAAAAGCGTAGGGATCGCTTTTATATAGTTTCTTGCCCGCATGGGTCTTCAAGGCGTATTTATACGGTTCTCGGGTGAGATTTTCGTCTACCATCACCATGAAGACACCGGCAGCATCGATCTTTCGCATCGGATGGGCGGCTTCGTCGTAGTCGTTGAACGCGCCGATGACGCTGACGCTTTGCGCATTGGGCGCAAAGACCGTAAAACGGGTTGCGACGCTGTTTTTGTCTTTTTTGATCAGGTGCGCGCCGAAATGCTCGTAGGCATCGATCAGTTCTCCGTTGTTCAGATAATACATCGTATCGGCCGAAAAAGTTGCCATGCCAACCCCTCCTCGGGTTATAGTTTTGACTTGATGCTCTCGTAGGTGAAACCTTCACGCATGAGTTTCTGTATCAGTTTCTGTTTATCCTTGTGGTCCTTCAAATCGTATTTGCCTTTTAAAGCCGTAAGACGTTTCTCCAGCAAGGCGGTTTCATCGAGGTCCGTCGCCTGCAATTCCTGCTCGATCACCGGCATGAACACGTCGGGTTCATAACCCTTGTTGTAGAGATTGCGCATGAGACGTTCCTTGAGCTTCTGTCGGGTGATGTTCGCACCAAGACGCAGCGCCCTGGTGATGAGTACCCGGATCTTTTCCTGTTGCAGTGTTTCATCGAACCGGGAGAGGGCCTCAAGCACCGCAGCCGTTTCGAAACCGTCCTTAATCAACTGGTGTTTCAGTTTCACAGGACCGTCACTGCCGAACTCGATGGCATCATCGACGGTTCTATTCAAGGCTTTTTCATCATCGAGATAGCCGTTTTGTTCAAGCTGGTCCAGGACCGTGTTGATGGACGCAGGTTCTCCGTACGGTTTCAAGGCACGATACAAGCCGCGACGGGCTAGCTGTTTTTTCGCCAGTTCATCGAGCGCCTTCTGTGTGAGCGTGTTGATTTCATCATCCTTTTTCATAGCCGTGAATGTCGGCTTATCAAGTGTCTTCGCGTTGAGCAGTCCGTATTTGAAGACCGTGTCCTGATGCAGTTTCATGGTGGTATCATCCCCCAGCATCAGTTTGAAAAAATATTTGCCCGCCGTTTTTACGCTTTTGATTTCAATCATCGAAATATCCGATCGCCGCTTGGTACTGGTCATCGTTGGCACGATCGTTGCGGTAATTCAAAAACGCTTCGGTGAGGGCTTGGGCGGTCGTGGCGTCGATGGCGCCGGTCGCATCCAAATCGTGGGCCGCCTGGAAGGCCATGACCGCGTCTTCCGTATCCTGATCGAAATAGGAATCGGTACGGATGTCGCCATAACCAAGTGCGTTCAATATGGATTGTGCATGCGCGATTTGCGGATCCACCTGGTCGAAACCTAGAACCTCGCCGGCATCGACGAAGATGTTATGTGCGGCGAAATAGGGGTTCTGTTCGACTTCGATGGTCGGCATCACGCTTTTTTGATCGCCGCCGTCCTTGTTGACCCAAGTGCCGTTGGCCGTGCGCCAGATCCCGGTGGAGACATGAAGCTCATCGCCGCCGAGCGCCGTGGTGGAATGCGGGGTTTGCATGGTACCTTTACCGAAGCTCGGCATGCCGATCACTTCATAGCCGCCGTGTTGTTTCATCGCTGAGGCGAAGACTTCAGAGGCGCTGGCGCTATGTTCGTTGATGAGGGTGATGATGTCGTAGGGTTTTGGTTCAGCGGCGCCACCTTGGTATTCCGTAGTCGTCGGGACACCGCGGGTATAGGATTCGGTGGTGAATAGCGGATTGCCGTCGTCGATAAGGAACACGCGCATCAGTTCAAGCACGGTCTGGAGGCTACCGCCGCTATTGTCACGCAGATCGATGATCAAACCCTCGATCCCTTGGGCTTCCATCTCGCTCAAAGCCAGCTTGAAGCGACCGGCGGTCTCGGTACCGAAACTGTTGACCTTGATATAGCCGAGTTTGATGGTGTCGGTTTCGATGGTGTGATGTTCCACCGTCGGATTGGGGATTTCTTCACGGGTCATGGTCAAAAAGAGCGTCTCGGCAACACCAAGTCGCTTGACACCGATTTCAACTTCAGTCCCCTCTTCACCCTGGACGGCTAGAATGGTCTCAAGAAAACTCTTGTCCGTGTGATCGACACCGTCGACATGGGTCACGATGTCACCTGTTCGTATGCCGCCTCTTTCCGCGGGCGAACCGGACCAAACTTTTCTGACAACGATGTTGTCATCGACATTTTCCACCGTTACGCCGATACCGACGAAACTCTCGCCGAGCGAAGAACGGTATTGCTCATATTCCTCCTCAGAGAAATAACGGGAATAAGGATCATCGAGCGTATCGAAAAGGCCGCGGATGGCACCATCCCAGAAATCATCCTCATCGAGTTGTTTGTAATGGTTGTCTCTTAAGTGGTCGAAAACGTCGTGAAAACGGCGTTCCTGATCGCTCATACCGGCTCTTTCCAGCGGCGTGCACGCCGCAAGTGTGGTAATGAACGCAAGGGTTATGATAAAAACAAACAGTTTTTTCATGATCATTCATCCTCCCAATGGTGTGTGAAATCACCTTGAATTTCCGTGGCGGGTGAAGCGAATACGAACGCTTCGGGATCCGCCTCGGCAAGAATATTGCGAATCTGATAGTATTCATCGCGGGTGATGATGCTGATGAGCAAGGTTTTCTTCGCACCGGAATAGCCGCCTTCAGCAGGCACGAGGCTGACGCCGCGATGGATTGAATCGTAGATGAGTGTCTTGATTGCTTCGGGTTTATCGGTGATGATGTGTACCGCCTTAAGCGTATTGGAACCGACCACGACGATGTCGGCGAACTTGCCGCTGATGACCATGACCAGTACGGCATAAAGCCCGCTTGAGACACCGCGATCGGTGTAGAAGGCGATCACACCGGCCAGGATGATCGCGCCATCCACCAGATAAAGCGAAACGCTTAATGGAAGTTTCAATCGCCGGTGCAGAATTTTGATCGGTATGTCGGTGCCACCGGAAGTGCCACCGTATTTTATGACCAGGCCGAACCCGATGCCCAGCAGGAACCCGCCGAAGGTCACATAGATCAAGAAATCATGCGGCATCTCCAAAAAAGGCGAGAACGTTTCGAGTAGAAACAGGAACAAAGGGAACATCAACGAACCATAGATGCTTCTGTAGAAACTCTTGAATCCCAGGAAAACCCATCCCAGACCAAGCAAAAGGATGTTGAGGATGAACACGACCAGGGAGACACGGACGCCGAACAGTTCGGAAAAAAGCACACCGACACCCGATACGCCGCCGATGACAAGTGCGGCCGGCATGATGAAATAATAGAAGCCCGCCACCATAAGGAATATGCCGAGGGTTATGAAGAAATAACGGCGGGGATAGGTCATTTTTCTTAGTGTTGTCCGCATCATTTCTGCTCCTTGACACGCCACTTCAAATAGGCGGTGATGAAAGGATCGAGCTCGCCGTCCAGAACCGCACCGACGTTGCCTGTTTCCTCATTTGTACGATGGTCTTTGACCATGTTGTAAGGGTGCATGACATAAGAGCGGATCTGACTGCCGAAGGCATTCGACAGATCCTGGGCCTTGAACTCGGCCACTTCTTCATGCTTTTTCTCGAGTTCCTTTTGGTAGAGTTTCCCTTTGAGGATCTTCAGGGCCTGTTCCCGGTTCTGGATCTGTGAACGTTCGTTCTGGCAGGTGACGACGATGCCGGTTTCCTTATGGGTGATCCGTACCGCCGAATCGGTGGTATTGACGCTTTGGCCACCCGCACCGGAAGAACGGTAGGTATCGATTTTCAGATCGGCGTCGTTCACTTCGATTTCAATGGAATCGTCGATTTCGGGAATGATGTTGACGCTGGCGAAGCTGGTATGCCGGCGACCACCGGAATCAAACGGGGAAATCCGCACCAGACGGTGCACGCCGTTTTCCGCTTTCAAAAGACCATAGGCGAACGCGCCCTTGATGGTCGCGGTCGCGCTTTTGAGCCCGGCCTCGTTGCCGGGTTGATAGTCGTTCACTTCGAAGCTGAAGCCTTTTTTCTCCGAATAGCGTTTGAACATGCGATATAGCATGATGGCCCAGTCCTGGCTTTCCGTACCGCCGGCACCGGGATGCAGTTCGATGATCGCATTCAGATTGTCGTAGGATTCAGAAAGGAAAAGCATTGTCTCCAGATGTTCATAAGCCTGTTCGGTATCCTTGATCAGGCTTTCGATATCCTCGCCGCTTTCACCCATCTCGATGAGTTCAAGCGCCAGATCGATGTTTTCGACCTTGTCCTTGAAATCATCAAAAAGCGCCAGTTTTTGTTTCTGCGCCTTTATTTTTTTGATGGTGCGCTGCGCATTTTCATGATCGTCCCAGAACTGGTTCTCGTAAGTCCTGGCTTCGAGATCGGATAGCGTCTTTTTCAAGCCCTTGATATCCATCAAGCGCTCGAGTTCGTCGCGACGTTCTTTGAATACGGTTTGCTTTTGTTTGATTTCATACATTTCCATAATGATCACCTTTTTATGTGAATAGGGGGACCAACCGGTCCCCTTTTGTTATCTGCCGTGGCAATGCTTGTATTTTTTACCGCTGCCGCAAGGGCAGGGTTCGTTGCGTCCGACTTTCTTCTTGCGGATTGGTTGTTTCTTTTCCGTCTCTTCCTTGCCGGAACTGGTCTTGGTCGGTTTGGCGACCTGGACCCGACGCAGGTTGTCCTGGATCTGCGCTCTTAGGATGTAGCGCGTGACGCTTTCTTCGATCGAGGCGATCATATCCTCGAACATCTGATAGCCGATCTCCTGATATTCACGGAGCGGGTTTTGCTGGCCATAGGATCTTAGACCGATGCTTTGGCGTAGTTCGCTCATCTGATCGATGTGCTTGACCCAGAATGTATCAACCACGCGAAGCGTGACCGCTTTTAGAAACTCGTTGAATTTCTCGTCGCCGGTTTTTTTGCGTTTGGCCTCGAAGTTTTCCTCCATGGCCGCTTGCAGGGTGTCCAGTGTCGCTTCGGGGTTATCCTTAATCAAAGCGATATCAAGTTCGTCTTTGGGGAAGAGATTGCCGTCCAACGCCTTGTAGAGCTCCTTGCGGTTGACGACGACGCCTTTTTTCTCTTCTTGGCTATGCGCGCCGACCAAGCGGTCGAGATGTCTCAAGGTTATCGGCTTGACCATGTCGATGATGGTTTCGTTCGTCAGGACATCGCGGCGTTGCTGGTAGATGATTTCCCTTTGCTTGCGTAATACCTCATCATATTGCAAGACGGTTTTCCGTCGGTCGTAGTTGTTGCCTTCGATCTGTTTTTGGGCACGTTCGACAAACTTCGAGAAGAAGCCGTAGTCGAGCGGTTCGTTCTTTCCGTTTTTTGTCCGCGAGATTCTCTCGAGATGCGCCTTGAATCGATCACCGGCGAACCGGCGGATCAGATCGTCGTCGCCCGACAGGAAGAACTTCGAATACCCGGGATCGCCCTGACGTCCGGAACGCCCACGCAACTGGTTGTCGATCCGACGGGATTCATGCCGTTCGGTACCGATGACCGCAAGCCCGCCGAGTTCAACCACACCGGGCCCGAGTTTGATGTCGGTCCCGCGACCGGCCATGTTGGTCGCGATGGTGACCGAGTATTTTTTTCCGGCGTTTTCGACGATTTCCGCCTCACGTTCGTGCTGTTTGGCGTTGAGGACACTATGTTTGACCCCACGACGTTTCAATAAAGCCGAGAGTTTTTCCGAACTTTCAATCGCAACCGTACCGATCAGCATCGGCTGACCCTTGTCGTATCTGGCCTTGATTTCATCCGCCAACGCCTTGTATTTGGATTCCATATCCGGATAGAGCACATCATTGGCGTCAATCCGGATGACGGGTTCGTTGGTCGGGATGCAGATGACAAGCATGTTGTAGATGTTCTGGAATTCCTCTTCTTCGGTTTTGGCCGTACCGGTCATCCCCGAAAGTTTCGCATACATCCTGAAGAAGTTCTGGAAAGTGATGGTCGCAAGTGTCGAAGTCTCTTTTTTGATCTCGACACCCTCTTTTGCTTCAAGCGCCTGATGCAAACCTTCAGAGAACTGGCGACCATGCATCAGTCTACCGGTAAAGGCATCGACGATGATGACCTGATTGTCCTGGACGACATAGTCGACATCCCTTTCCATGGTGAACTGCGCTTTGACCGCGTTGTTGATATGATGCAACAACGTCACATGGTCCAGGTCATACAGGTTGTCGACACCGAAATAGCGTTCACCTTTTTGAACACCGGAATCGGTGAGGGTCACGCTTTTTGTTTTGATATCGATTTCGTAGTCTTCTTCGCTCAGTGTCCGCACGAACGCATTGGCCTGCGCATAGAGATTCTGTGTCTGTTTGGCGCCACCGGAAATGATCAGCGGCGTTCTCGCTTCATCGACCAGAATCGAGTCGACCTCATCGATGATCGCGAAGTTCAGAGGCCGTTGCACCATATCTTCCTTGTAGATCACCATGTGGTCGCGCAGGTAGTCAAACCCGAGTTCGTTATTGGTCGAATAAAGAATGTCGCATTGATAGGCTTCCTTTTTTTCCTCTTTGGTCATGTCGCGTTTGTTGAGTCCGACGGTCAAACCGAGAAATCGGAAGATATCCCCGATTTCACCCTCGGCCTCACGAGCGGCCAGGTATTCGTTGACCGTAACGATGTGCACACCATCACCGCTCAAGGCGTTCAGATACGCCGGCATGACGGCGGTCAAGGTTTTCCCTTCACCGGTCTTCATCTCGGCGATGTTGCCCTGGTGGATGACACGGGCACCCATGACTTGTACTTTAAAAGGTGTCATACCGGTGACCCGGGTTGAAGCCTCACGCACCAACGCGTAGACCTCGACTTCCAAATCATCCAGGGTTTCACCTTGTTTTACGCGTTCTTTGAATGCTTCGGTTTGTTTTTTGAAATCCTCATCCGTCAACGTTTTATAGTCATCTTCTAAGGCCAGCACCTGATCGGCAAATTTCTCAAGTGGCTTTTGTGCTCTTCTGCTGGGATCGAATAGTTTTTTCAGCATGTAATTCACCTCATTTTTTCATATATATAATACCACAAAGCACCCATTCACAAAAGCCAAACCGCCTTTAGATACAAAAAAAGCATGAAATTGATTATGGTAAGCGGTTCCCTTTTTTCGCGGGATGATGCAGGGCTTGTTCCTTGCAGAAAAAAAGCGGCTTTTGATAGCCGCTTTGCATTGATTCTACAATAGATGCACGGTGCCGATTAAAATGGCCACACCGGTGATGAAACTGATGAGATTGGCAGATAATGCATATGCCAAAGCCCGAATTTTCGAATGTTCTTTCAAGTAGAGCATATAGATGACCGCTTCAACCAGGAAAATGAGTGCCTCTCCCAAAAAGAGGACGATCAAGGCTGAAAACGCATCACCCCAGAAATAGTAGGCCAGCACCACAAAAACAGACAAGGTAACCTGGGTCATCAGATTGACGCCCGCGACCAAAAGGTAGCTTTTCTTGAGCCGGTACAGGAACAAGAAAAGAACCAGTATTTCAATGCCGATGGTGAGCGCTGTCCGGATGAAGAAATCGAGCACCATCGTCCCGTAGGGGATGTGTTCTTCGAACACGCCGACATCGAACTGGTCCGTCGAAGTGTCCACGCCGGTAAGATCAAGTGTCATCGATGCATGGAACTGACGTCTGGTGATTTCCTCGGTGACGATGATGTTGCCGCTTTCGGTGACAATGGCCAGTCTAAAGGTTCTCGGCGCCCCGAAATACCCAAGCGTAAACGTATCACCATCGCGTAGAACGGTGCGCGGTGGCCCGAAGCTATAATAGATCGTAGCCGAGGCATACCCCATATAAGAAAACCCGTTCAACTCGGGGATGATTTCATCGAGATAGTGATAATAGGGTTCGACTTCATCGGGGTCGACCGGATCGGTGTCCAAGCTGTATTTCAACAACAAATCGACTTCATAGGGTTCTTCCATGCCGATGATTTCGATCACAGCACTGGATTTCGGACCCAGATCCGCATGCAGACGCGGGGTAAAGCCGATCATCATCAATCCCAGACACAAAAACATCACACCAATTTTCTTCATCAAGCATCCCTCTTCCCTGAAAACGTATGTGTACCATTCAAATTGTAATACACTCTTGATTGAAAAGCCATATCTTATTTGTAAATCGATCAGCTTTTTTATATTAAATACATGATCAGCGTCTTGTAATGCAACATAAAAAAATGCGCAGTCTCCTGCGCATTTTATAAGGTTATTTGGTTTCGATCACGGCGTAGTCACCGTCGTTTCTCAAATAAAGTACATTGACTCTTTGGGTTTCGCTGTCACGATAGATATAGAAATCGTGACCGAGCATCTCCATGGCGGTGATCGCCTCTTCACTGCTCATGTCTTCCAGTTCGATGGTTTTCTTTCTGACCGGCGGTCCGACGAGCTCTCGTTCCAATGCCTCGATATCGATGTCTTCGTTGAATAAATCGGAAACGCCTTCTTTTTTTCGTAAGGAGCGGTTGATTTTCGTTTTATTTTTGCGGATTTGACTTTCAAGCTTGTCGATGGCAAGGTCGATGGCTGCATACATGTCCTCTTCGCCTACCTCGGCACGCATGGTGTAGTACTTCGTCGGGATCGTCACTTCGACTTTGTGATGGTCTTTATAGATTTTACAGACGACCACCGCGTCCAGTTCTTCCCTGAAGTAGCGCTCGAGTTTGCTCAGCTTGTCATGTGCGTAGTTTTCGATTGCATCGGTGACTTTGAAGCCGTTTTTGCCACGTACTTCCAAGATCATACCCATCATCTCCTTTAAGAATTATACACATATTATATCATACATTTTCTGTTTGTCTTCCCAATTGACTGATAATTTAATCAAGAAACACCGCGAGTTCATCCAGGGTGAGCGGCGTCGCGGTGAAGATATTCAAAGGCTTAAACAATGCGGATAGAAGCCTGGTCGTCTCCTGATCGATCCGCATGTCTTTTTCCAAAAAAATCATTGGTTCGTTCATGGTTTTCACATGGCGCATGATGAGATGGAACAAGGCTGGATGGGGTTTCTGGTCGAAGGTGTGAATCCGGGCCTCGTTACCTGCAAGCGGCAGTACCGAGGTTTGCATGGGGGTCTCGAGCAGAATCAGGCAGACCGCACAGAGTTTCTGCGGTTTGAAAAGCGTCTGGAAATTCTCCTCCGGCACGAACGGTTTGAAACAAAGCAGACATCTCGACATGAAAAAACACATCCTTTCTTACCTGAATGATACAGAAAGGATGTGTCGGTTACTTCTCAATATTCTTTCGGTTTGATGCGCTCTTCCAAATAAGCGCGCATGTTGTATGCCAAAGCTTCGAGCTCGTTCTCACCGGGATAGATGGTCACATCACCCATGTGGTCGATCATTTCGATCAACGGCATGATGATGTCCTGGTTATAGGCAAGACCGCCGGTCAGGATGATGCTGTCGAGCTGGCCGCGTGTCAAAGCGTATAGCGCGCCGATTTCCTTGGCGATCTGCGTTACCATCGCCTGCACGACTTTTCGCGCTTCCACTTGGCCGTTTGCGAGCATGTCGGAGACTTCTTCGGCATCCTTGGTGTTGAGATAGGAAAACATGCCGCCGTATTTTCGTACGAGTTTCAGCACTTCTTCTTTCGTATGACCGGCGAAACATAGATCGATGACGCCAGACACGGGCAGACTGCCGGTTCTTTCAGGGCTCATGGGGCCATCGCCGTCAAGCGCGTTGTTCACATCGACCACTTTTCCGAGTCTGTGGTATCCGATGGAGATGCCACCACCAAGATGGGCGATAATCAGATGCATGTCTTCATAGGGGATGTTGACTTCCTCGGAATACTTTCGGGCCACGGCCTTCTGATTGAGCGCATGGAAGAGCGAACGACGGCTGATGCCGTTCAGACCTGAGAACTTCGCGGTCTCATCCATCTCATCCACCACAACCGGATCGGCGATATAGGCGTCTTTCCCGACGGTTTCAGCCAAAGCGTGCGCGATGAGACCGCCCAAATTCGATGCGTGTTCCCCGTGCACGTTGTCGGTCAATTCCTGTTTCATCGTGTCGTTGACCCGATAAAGACCGCTTGTGAGCGGGCGCAGGAGGCCGCCGCGGCCGATGAACCCATCGATGGTATCTATGTCGATGTCATATTCTTTTAAAAACTCTTCGATAAGCTTTTGTCTATAGGGCAGCTGCTCTGCCAGAGTATCAAGTTTCAGCATTTCCGCATCGTCGTGTTTGATGGTCGCTTTCGCGATGCGTTTGGTTTTCGCTTGTCTGTTCGCAATATGAAACACGGCGATTTTCGTACTGGTCGAACCGGGGTTGATTGTGAGAATTCTCAAGAGAATCCACCTCTTCCTTATTCGGTTACGGCTTGCATGCCGGCTTCTAAAGCCTGTTTGTTGAGATCGAGCAGTTTTGCTTTGTCTCCGGTGAAGATCTTGTCGAAAATTTCAAAAATCTCGGTTTTGTCAAAGACCTTCGTCACTTCGATATAAGCACCGAGAATGACCATGTTGACGACTTTCAGATTTCCAAGATCAAGCGCGATCTTCGCGGCGTCGATCTCGTGGACCTTGACATCCTCACGGTAGGTGACATCCTTGATCAGGCTGCTGTTGATGATCATCTCGCCACCGGACTTGACCCGGTCGACGAACTTCTTGTAGGATGGTTCGTTCAAGGCGATCAACGTATTGGGTTCAGTGACGACCGGTGCGTTGATCGGCTCTTTTGAAATCGTGACCGAACAGTTGGCGGTACCGCCGCGTGTTTCGGGTCCGTAAGAAGGAATCCAGACAGTATTCAAATCCGCCGCGGTGGCCGCATATGAGAG
>SLJL01000042.1 GCA_007135105.1 Candidatus Izemoplasma sp. | reverse complement strand
CGAGTCTCGATGCCTACAAGGCCCACTACCCCGATCATGCGGATTTGATCTATCCGTACAGTGACAAGGAATAATCCCGGTCTTGAGAAAGTATGATTGAATGGTTGAGCACACACATCTTCGGGATGTGTGTGCTTTTCTTATGCAAGCTTTAGGTTTTAATCGTTGAACGATGTCATGAACTGAAATAGGTTTGGTTGATGGATTAAAGAATGTAGTGAAAACCAAGGGTTATGACTACAGAGTTTTGTGATCACTCATCCTAGCTAAAATCATTGAAGATGAGCGGAACATGCTGTCAATGAGAGCCACTTTAGTTATCTTTCCCACCATTGATTGATTTCTTCAATACCAACTTCGGAAATGATCCTTCTTTATTTGAAACTGAAGCATGGTTCAGTTTTCGGATTTCGTTTTTACGTGGTATGTTATAATTAGAAGTGAGCAAGATAATGAAGTAGTGATGTTGATAGGGGGTGTGGTGTTGTCAGTTGAAAAACAGCATTTCAGAGTTGATGTGAATGAGATTTTGCAGTTGCATGTCGTCCGTTACAAAGATAGCCGCAAAAAACAGGCGCCGGTTGTTCATATATTGCATGGCATGGGAGAACACGCCTTGAGATATGAACATTTTGCGTTTTTCCTTGCGGACAATGGTTTTACGGTGTACGCGCATGATCACCGGCATCACGGGGAATCTTTGCTTTCTGAAAAAGATCTTGGTGTCTTTTTGAAACATGAAACCTTCGATGATCTGAGCGAAGATGTCAGGCGGGTACAGGCTTTCATCCGTGGCCAGGAAGAAACGGATGATGTGACATTGTTTGGTCACAGTATGGGTACTGTCGTGTTGCGCCGGTATCTGCAACAAGACCCCTTGATGGTCAAAAGAGCTGTCATAATGGGCAGTCCCAGCATTCCTGCTTTTATTGAATATCATGGCATGATGTTCCTATCGAAAATCACGGGACTCGGTAAACATCTTGATGAACCGAACCGCTTCATTGCCCGGACCATCAACCGGAGCGTGGTAAAAAAATTGCCGGTATACGATGACCCTTATGACTGGATTTCCACGGATGAGAAGGTTGTAAAACATTTCCGAGAGGGCGAAAAAACCTGTTTTACATACAATAAACACTTCTATCCCGAATTTTTCAGATGCATCAAGAAGATAAACACAAAAAAAGAAATGGCAAAAACTGTGAATGTGCCGCACCTTTATATATCCGGGACTGAAGATCCGTTAAGCAATAACATGAGAGGTATCGAAAAAATTGTGGAAAGACAAAAGCTTGTCCAACCCTATCATCGTGCGACAGTAATCCCGATTAAAGATGCAAGACATGAAGTTTTGAACGAAGTGGATTACCAAGTGGCCTATGATGCGGTTCTAAAATGGATAAAAGAACATTGATGTACCATTAGAAGGGGAGAAAAACATGGAGGAAGGTCTTTATTACAAAGACAATTTAAGGATTCTCGGTTATGTTTTCAAACGTCAAAGAGAAAAGCGGGGTTACTCGTTGCGTGGCGTCGCAAGCAGCATCCGTTTAGCGCATACGGTTGTCTCGGAGATAGAAAACGGCAAGGTTCAACCGAACATTGAAACATTGAGTGCGATGTATGATACCTTGTCGATCGAGTTCTGTACCGATGAAGAAATATTGAACAGTCTGAAACAGAAGTTAGTCGCCTTTCAGGATGCCATCTATTACCTTGATGAAAGCAAGATGCAAAATTATGAAGCAAACTTGAAAAGCAACGAAAGTCTCTTGCTTCATTCACCACTCAGAGTGGATTATCTCTTGACGTGTTCGTTATATAATCTAGAAAAATCGAACTGGAGAAAGCCGCGAGAAGAAGTATTGAATATCAAGGAATACAGTGCATTTCTTTCACCCGATCAAAAACAGATATTCCATCTGATCAACGGTGTTTACCACATGAAGCAAAAGAACCATGAAACAGCGTTGTCCGAGTTGAGGCTCGTGCGCGATTTGAACAATCAAGAAAAATTCACAGCACTCGGGTTGTTGCATACGAGTTATGTACACGATGCGCTTTTCAACAACCATACAGCGTTGGAGTTCGCTGAAGAAGCCTCGCGCTTCTTTACACAACATCACAACATTTTGCGAAAAATAGATATGGATATGCTTCGGGTGAAAAAAACCATTGATACCGGTGATTATCGTCAAGCGGAAAACATCATCAAGAATTTGGAGAATATCTTGCGCGTCAATCATTATAGCCCGGCCAAGAAAAGATTGTTGGTCCTAATGAAGTCTTTCCTGGAATTCTCGCGCAACAACATGGATAAAGCGGTACAAATCGTTCGTGCGATTGATGTAGATAAACCAATCTATACGTTCTACAAGGCAATGTTATCCTATGTTATAGGTGATAAGAAAAAAGCGGTTATTTACCTCAACAAGACAATAGAACTAAGAGACAATCTACCGCATTCACAGTTCATATGTGCAGCCTACCTGTTTTTGGATTATCTCGGTGAACCTGTCGATGAGGCCATGTTGGAAGAAAGTGTTGATGTGGCTTCTAAATCACCCTATGCTTATATCAACATCCATTTACACTATTTCATCTATGATCTCATGAGCGCCTACTACAAGAAACGCAAGAAGTGGAAAGAAGCCTACTATCTGACCGAGACATGGCTGATGATTTCCAAAAAAAGGGACATGTATGTAACGAAACTGAAGGGCTGACCCTTAAGACATCCATATATACACGATGTAAACTAACACTGCTTACTTGTTTTAAGCAGTGTTTTGTTGCATAATGTAGATGTAACAAACGGTGGATTAAGGAAATGGGACGTTGTCAAATGCTACATCTAAAAAAATACTCCTTTTTATTTTTTTGTCGTCAGAGTTTGGGGCTCTGACGATTTTTTTATGGATTTTTCATCGTTACAGATAGACAATTTATGTTATAATACAACTGATGTAAGCGTTATTATCCTATTTTATTATAAAAGGGGCTTTTTTTATGATTAAAGATACGTTGAACATGACAGCGATATTAAAAGACAAACCAGAACGCGGGTTTACAGTTACCAAAAAAAAGATTGATACGACATTGAAACATGACGAGGTTTTGATCAAGGTCAAGACCGCATCCTTTTGTGGGACGGATTTTCATATCTACACCTATGATGACTGGGCGAAAAATCGATTGAAGCTACCGCTTACTGTCGGACATGAGTTCAGTGGTGAGATCATAAAGCTGGGTGAAAGTGTCGATGCTTTAGCGTTGGGGGATATCGTCAGCGCCGAGACACACATCATCTGCGGTTCTTGCGAATTCTGTTTACGTGGCGAAGGTCATATTTGTGAAAACACGGAAATTATCGGAGTGGATACCGATGGTTGTTTTGCCGGATATGTGAAGATACCGGCTGCGAACTGTTTTTTAAACAGCAAGGACGCCAATCCGTTGCATCTTTCGGTACAGGAACCGCTAGGCAACGCCGTACATACGATGACCCATTTCGACATCAATCATAAGGATGTGGCCATTGTCGGCTGCGGGCCTTTAGGGTTGATGGGGGTTGATGTATCGCGGGCTTACGGTGCCAAGAAAATCATCGCGATTGAAGTCAACGCATATAGGCGCAATCTGGCCAAGGAACTCGGTGCGGATGTGATCATCAATCCCAAAGAGGAAGATGTGATTTCCCGAGTACTGGAAGAAACCGATGGCCGTGGGGTCGATGTCGTCGGGGAGTTCAGCGGCAACAAGACCGCGATCGAACAATCCTTCAAATATATCAAACCGGGTGGTGGCATGAGTCTTTTGGGCATTCCTTCCAAGGAGGTCACGTTGGATCTCGCGAATGACATCGTCTTTAAAGGGATTCAGATTTATGGCGTTGTCGGCCGGAGGATCTATGATACCTGGCATCAGGTTAAAGCGCTGATCGATAACAACCAACTACATTTGGACAAGATCATTACCCATCAGTTCCCACTGAAAAAAATCGAGGAGGCCGCCGCCATCATGGAAACGGGAAATAGCGGCAAGGTCGTACTATTGCCAGAAGAGGATGATTACGATGAAACGCAATAAGCTATCATATATAGATGACAACATTCAAGCCCTCAAGGATGACGGTGTCTATCGAGAACTACCGGTCAATTATGGTCCCTGTGATCATGTAATCAACTTAAACGGTCGTGAAGTTATCAATCTGTCTTCGAACAACTATCTCGGATTTGCCAATCATCCCCGCGTTATGGAAGCATCCAAAGCGGCGATTGACAAATACGGTGTTGGTGCCGGGGCTGTACGTACCATCGTTGGCAACCAGGATCTGCTGGAGGAGCTTGAGAAGCTGTTGGCGACATTCAAGGAAGAAGAAGCCGTCATGGCATTTCAGTCCGGTCTGAACTGTAATATCGGCACAATACAGGCCATCACCCAAAAAGGTGATTTGATTATTTCAGATGAACTCAATCATGCATCGATCATCGACGGCGTTCGGCTTTCAAAAGCGGATAAAGCGGTTTACAAGCATAGCGATATGGAGCATTTGGAGGCTATCTTACTGGAAAAAAGGAAGCAATACAATACCGTTCTCATCATCACCGATGGCGTATTTTCGATGGACGGCGATTTGGCGTTGTTACCGAAAATCGTCGAACTGGCGGAACGCTTCGATTGTCTTACCTATGTCGATGACGCCCACGGTAGTGGGGTACTTGGCCGCAGCGGTAGAGGAACGGTCGATCATTTCAATTTGCATGGAAGCGTCGATTTCATCATCGGAACCCTCTCAAAAGCGATTGGTGTCGTCGGCGGGTATGTCGCGACAAAGCGAAATGTCAAGGAATGGCTGTTGCATCGTGCAAGACCGTTGCTTTTCTCAACCGCGCTACCCCCTGCGGCCACTGCGGCGACCATCGAATCTGTGAAGATGCTGATGGAAAGTGAAACCCATACGAAAAAGCTTTGGGATAACGCCCGTTATTTCAAAGCCGAACTAGAAAACCTCGGCTTTGATATCGGTAAAAGCGAAACACCGATTACGCCGGTCATGATCGGTGAAGAAGCCAAAACGATGGCTTTTTCGAAAACTTTGCTTGATGAAGGGGTCTTCGTATCCGGTATTGTGTTTCCCACGGTGCCCAAAAATACCGGTCGTTGTCGCGTCATGATCAGTGCCAGTCATACACGTGATGATCTTGATAAGGCTATTTTAGCCTTCAAGAAAGTGGGTGAATCACTGGGTGTGATCTAACCCGGGGTTCTTTATGCGTAAATACATCGGATTTGGTATTCTATTGTTTTTCGTCATGGTGCTTTTCATCTCGACGCTGATCAATCTCTGGCAGATCAGTATCACGATTTTCATTCTGTTTTTGCTGGTAGTGTTTTTTGCCCTTTACCGGATGCATCACCATTTCATCAAGACGGTCCAGACGCAAAAAGCATCTTACCGGATTCCTTCTGAAAAGGCGGCTCTTGATTTTCTCACCACGTTCTTCGGTGCCATGATTACCTATTTCATCAGCATATATCTGGGTTTGGGTGGCGTGATCGCCTCAGGCCTGATCGGCATGCTGGCGGCGTTGTTCATCAAACCCTATGCCGTACCGATTTTTTGTGGTTCGTTCCTCGGTATGACCTCAGGGGAGCTGATGGAACCGTGGATGTTCCATATGGCCGCTGTGGCGGCGGGGATGATTTTTGTGGCGACGAAAGATGTGTGCAACGGTTTCGGCGGAAAACTTGGAACCATTGCCTTATCAAGTGCGTTACTGATTTCTTTCGTTTTGGGCCAATCGTATCTGGCTGCACCGATCTTCAATGATTTGGAGATGGTATTGATCATCGTGTTTAGTATCCTGGGTGCGCTTGTGACATATATAGTGAACATCCGTTTCGAACAAGGACCCGTTTTGGCCAGTGGTCTTGTCGGTTTATTTGCAGGTGCGATTCTGCCGGTCTTGTTCGGCGCTATCGGTATCACACTGGCGATTGCGACCTTTGGCGCCTCGTTTGTCGGTATGAGTGCGACCGATAAAATGAAAGAAGAATCAATGATCATCTTCGCAGGCCTGTTGTTCGGGCTGATATATATTTTCAGTGCACCATATTTCGGCGGTGCCGGAGGTAAGCTTGGAACCATCGCTTTTGCAAGTGTTTTGAGTGTTTCAGGATTACGCATGTTCCTGCGGGACCATGTCTATAAAACCAGCAAACAAAGTTGACGGCGTCAACTTTGTTTTTTATTACAGGTCTTTCATGTATAATATGATGTAAAGGAGGGAAAGCCAATGTCCATTGATAGATTGGAAAGTCAGGAAAACCGGATACTTTTCGGTCGCTTTATTCGCCTTGTGCGTTACCGTAGAAATCATACCTTGCGCTCATTGGCGAAACTTATCGACATTTCCCATGCCTATCTGAGAAAAATAGAGCTTGGCCAAACT
>SLJL01000017.1 GCA_007135105.1 Candidatus Izemoplasma sp. | reverse complement strand
GCCAGGAAAAATGCCGCAAAGACAATACCACCGGTGATCAATGAGTAAAACGGATTGACGAACATCGTCGTCCCTTGGTACTCAGGAAACACCAAAAAGCCAATGGCCATCAAAACGAAATACGAGCCTAAATAGGCCAAAGGAATGCGCCAATCGGCTATTTTCAATGCTATCAGAACCATCCCCAGGGCAAAAGCCAGTAGAATGAAAGTCTCTCCCAACATACCTGGCACTTGTCCAAGCAGCAATTGTGGGATCGAATGTGTCAAATCCTGACCAAGATGCAACTGCAAGACGGGAATCGAGTCGGTCACATCACCGCTTATGGGATCCAACCACTGGGTGGTCATGAAGACCGGAAAAGAAACCGTAACGAAGATGGCACCGACCAATGCCGGATTGAACACGGTCTTTCCGAGGCCACCGAAGATGCATTTTCCGAAGAAAACAGCAAAGCCCGAACCGATACCGACCAGCCAAAGCGGTGCAATAGAAGGTACCAGCAAAGCGAATACAAGTGGAGTGGTAAACAATGAGGCATCCAGTTCATGACCTCTAATTTTCTTGAAGATCAGTTCAATGGGTACGCCGACAGCGATGCTCATCGCTGCAATCGCAAAAACCCTCGGGCCGTAGTTGACAGCGGCACCAAGGAGCAATAGCAATACCATACCGTTGAAAATCAGGAGATTGCGTGTGCTTAAAGGTCCATTTTCAGTCTGTTTCATGGTCCCATCCTTTCTGCTAAAACGTATTAACATATCATGTATTTTACACTTATAAGACAATTATAGCATAATCGCCATTATGGTCGCTTGCCATATATAAAGATTTTTTCGGGCCTATTTATTATATATAAGGCTTAAATCGCTTAATTATAGGCTTATAACATACCATAACTTTTTATTTGTGCTTGAACTATTTATAAAGCTGTTTATACTATTTTGGATACTTTTATAAATTAAGCGCTAATTAAAGCGCTGAAAATCAAATAGGTTTTTGTTTGTGTGCCCGGTTATTACGAATCGTACCATAGACCCCGACGATAATCATCACCGCACCAATATAATGATGCACCGACAAAGTCTCCTGCAAAAAGACAGCGCCGGCGATCAAGGCCACAATGGTCGCAAGATTCGCATAGATGCTAATTACATGTGCCTCCAGGACACCAAGCGCATAATTCAATAGGGCGAAGCCGCCGATCGAACCGACAACCCCGAGGTATATGATAGGTAATAACAACGTGATATTCGCCAGGTTGCCCAAATATTGTTCTACGCCATCCCCCATAGCCAAACGAATGAGATATAGCGCGTTGAAACTCACCGCTCCGAAAAGCATCATGAAATAGGTTATTTCATAGGTATTCGCTTTTCTAGAGGCACTTCGTGAGGCTATATTAAAGGCAGCCGCGGCCAAGACGGCCCCAAATAGCAACCCATAGCCGAGAAACTCGGGTTCAAGCGTGCCTATCGCTTGTGAGAGCTGAATATAGATCACACCACTCACACTGAGCAAGATGAACATCATTTGCAGCCAAGTCGGTCTTTCTTTTAATATGATCGACGAAAACACACTGACAAAAATCGGAATCAAGGCAATCATCATCCCCGCCTCGGCACTGGTTGTCCTTGCCAAGCCGTACGTCTCAAACAAAAAATAAAGAAACGGTTGAAAAACACCTACCAAAATCAATGGCAGCATGAGATCCTTTCTCATGCGTATTTTGAATACACCGACACGCCTGAGAATCTCAAAGACCAAAAAAGCCAGAAGAAACCGATAGGCAATCAGACCGATAGGTGAAATATACGCCAGTGCCGTTTTTGAAAACATGAACGTCAAACCGAAGATACTCGCAAACGCAACGCCGGCCAGATGGGCTTTTTTATACATATGAGCCTCCAAAATTTAGCAAGTGTGTTTCTCCAAAAAACATTATAGCATGTTTTTGTGGGATTGAAAGTGCTCCAAGGGTAATTCGGGCTGATGACGGATAATTAACAAAGTGTATGATTTCACACCATCAGGCTTGTCTTGTATAATATGAGCAGCATAATCATAGATAAGGAGCTATCACATATGAGCAAAAATCGCATCGAAATATGGGGAGATACCGTCAATCCCAAAGAACTGGTTCTCTCCATTCTAATCATAAGTACCACAACCATGAGTGCCCATCTGATCGCACCCGCGGACAACCGGACGATGGGCTTGTTTTTTGGTCTGGGTGGTGCCGTGCTCGGTTTTTTGATCACGGTGAAACTGTTCAAGCCGAAAAGAATTATCCAAGAAGAGGAGGAGGTGTAATATGGACGCCTCAATTCTAATCTGGATGGTCCTTGCCGCTATGATGGCGGTCATGCTCTATACGTTCATCGGTTTCATTCCCGGTACGGATGAAACCAGTGTGCTTCTGCCGATATCGCTCGCATTGGTATTAAGCGGTGTCGAACCGATCATCATTCTAACGTTTTTCATCGCTTCCATTGTCACCCTCAACCTAACCAACACCATGCCAACAGCCCTAGTCGGTCTGCCCGGCGGGGTGATGAGCAGTGCGATGATCGAACATTCCATCCACATTAAAGCCACCGGTAAAGCCGCCGAAACCATCAAAAAGATGGCAGCCGCGTCGTTCATCGGTGTCTTGATCAGTGTACCCGTCTCCTTGACGTTGGCCCATCTGCTCACCCCGTTTGCTGAAACCATACAACCATTCGCACCATGGCTTTTCATCATCGGTGCGGTTTTCCTTTCTCTCATCAGTAGACAAAAACTTCTATCCTTATTTTCCATTTTACCTCTGGCGATGTTGTTCCAGAGTCTGAGACATCTTTATTGGGGCTTGAACGTCGTTCCCGAAAACACCACCATCACCGTTTCGTTTTTCCTCGGTATCACCATCGGGCCACTGCTTTTCACCTTGTTCAGACTGCTGAACAAGGACACCTTGAAATCAGCCTTGATCAGTTCGGATAAGACCATCACACTCCCCAAGGATATTCAGGAAAAAAGACTGAACCCCTTTAAAATCCTTGACAAAGAAGAAAGAAAACATCTTTCTATCGGAGCTTTGATCGTCAACGCATTGTTCGTGCTATCACCCGTAGGCCTGACTATTCTGATCGGTGAAACCATCGGTAAGCGTTTCAAAAACCGGGATGACAATGCCAGAATGTCGGTCATCACCATGAGTGGCGTGATTCAGGCGACCTATCTTTCAGGCATCATCATTCCCTTGCTGGCACTCGGGATTCCACTTTCACCGGTTGCTTTGGGTCCAGGCGCGGCATTATTCAACGCACCGCCGGTACTTACGCTCGACAACAACTTGCATCACATGCTCGGCTTCGGCGAGTTCACCTTGGCTGTTGTTCTAGGTGCCTTGATTGCACTTTCGATCAGCTATGTCCTGATCAGCAGACATGCGAAAACCATCACCCGTTTCATTCTCGACCACATCCCGCACGAATCCGTTTTGGCACTTTTCATCGCCTTCATACTGCTTCTGGCTTTCATGGATGCTGGTCTGATCAATATCTTCGGCGTCTTGCTCATCGGTCTCTTCTGCGGAGCACTTAATAAGATGGGCGTTAATTACGGCGTCCAGTTCATGTCTTTATATGCCGCACCACATCTGCTTAATCTGATTGTAGGAGGTTTCTAATATGGCCGTTGGCGTTGCACATGGAAAAATCATTCTAATGGGAGAACATAGTGTGGTCTATCATCATCCCGCCATTGCTTTACCCTTGATTGAGAATCCAATCACCGCGACGGTGGTGGACGCCAAGGAGATGACGATAACCTCCAAATTATACTCAGGAAAACTTGAAACAGCGCCCGAGAGTCTTAAACCTGTCAAAGAACTCGTTTCAGCGCTGAAATTGCATTTGAACACCACAAATGTCCATATTGAAATCAAAAGCGATATCCCGATAGCCGCCGGTTTCGGTTCGAGCGCGGCTGTAGCCGCCGCGATTACCGAAGCCATGTACAAGTTTGAAAACGAACCGCTATCAAAAAAAGCACATTTCGACTGGACACAATACAGTGAGACATTCGCCCATGGTTCTCCAAGTGGCATCGACGCCATGGCAACAAGAAACACACAAGGCATCATCTTTCGAAAAAACAAGGAAACGGCATTCATCAACCGGCAACTGAACGCATACCTTATCATCGTCCATAGTGGCGAGAAAGTAGCCACAAAGGATACCGTCGGTGATGTAAGGACTTTGATGGAGCAGGGCAAAGCCCAACAAAGCATCCAGAGTCTTGGCGACTTGACCGAACGTACCATCGAGGCTTACAGACAAAACCAGCCGAAACAGATCGGGGTTTTTATGGACCAGGCTCAAACAGAGCTCAGGTTGCTCACACTTTCCAATCATGCCATCGACGATGCCGTTCAAATTGCCAAAAGCAAAGGCGCTCTCGGCGCCAAACTCTCTGGAGGCGGGAGAGGCGGTGCGGTCATCGCGCTTGCTGAAAACGAATCTGACGCCAAGGCAATAAAGACCGCCTGGCAGAAGAAATTCACCGAAACATGGCTGATCAATCTGAATCGAGGCTAAAACCATGCATGTAACCGCCAAAGCGCCAATCAATATCGCCCTGATAAAGTATTGGGGTAAATCAGACGAAAAAGAAGTCATTCCCTATAATGATTCCTTATCGGTTACACTCGATGCCTATCACACCACGACCACCATCGAAGACGCTTGTGGGGAAGGGTTTTCGTTTACGCTGAACGGGAAGTTGGCGGATGAAAAAACCACCACTAAAGTGACATCCTTTCTCAGCTTTTTTGCCGATAAAAACGAAATCAACGATATCAAGATAATCTCAAACAACACCGGTCCTACCGCCGCCGGACTGGCTTCGAGCGCTTCCGGTTTTGCCGCGCTTTCTTTGGCGGCCAACCATTATTTCAACAAGAACTACGATCTGCAGACATTGGCAGCCATTACACGGAAGGGTTCCGGTTCTGCATGTAGAAGTCTGCTTGGCGGGATTGTGCGTTGGCATCAATCCGGAAAAATCTCCCAGGTAGCCGCGCACACCGCCGATTGGCGCATGCTCTTTATTCTGGTCGATGCCTCTGTTAAGAAACACAAAAGCACCGAAGCCATGCGTCATACGGTGAATACAGCTCCTGAGTACGATAAGTGGGTTCTTAAAACCAAAACGGATCTGGCCGCTATGCTCAGGGCGTTAAAAAAGAATGATTTTCCTGCCATAGGCAATATCACCGAAGGAAACGCGCTTTCAATGCATAAAACCATGCAAAGTGCCACGCCGCCCATCGATTATTTTACCGAAGACACCAGAAAAATCATCACTCTGATCCAACAGATCAGAAAAAAGCATGGTTGTAATGCCTACGTCACACTCGATGCGGGGCCGAACGTGAAAATACTGACAGACACCAAGGATGATAAATTCATCGTTGAACAGTTGCAAAAAGCAGGCTATAATGACATCATCATAAGCAAAGTCGCAACCAAAGGGGCCACTATCCTTGAATGAAACCAGCGTTTCCATCCCGGGAAAACTCTATCTTTGCGGAGAATACGCCGTCACCGACGGCGGTTTTGCTGTTGTGCTACCTGTAAACCGTGAGATGAGAATCACCGTCAAGAACGCTGATGCGTTCAAATTGTTCACCGACAAAAAGCAAGAGGGCATCCCTTTTACAATCGGTTTGAAAGACCTTACCAGATACCCGTTGGTAAAAAACGCCATCACGACAGTTATCGAATACACGAAAAACAAAGGCATATCAATAAGGCCCGTTGAAATCACCATTGCCAGTTTTCTGGAGGATGATAACCACAAGGCGCTCGGACTTGGTTCAAGCGGTACACTAACCACCGGCATCATCGAAGCGATGTTGCGGCATCTCGACATCCACGTAACGCCGATGACCCTCTATATTCTGGCTGTAAAAACCCAAGCCGAGCTTGCCGAGGTCTCTTCGTTTGGTGATTTGGCATTAAGTGCTTATAAAAATCCGATTCTGTATCGGCCTTTCCATGGCAACCCCAAAGAACCTGATGGTTGGAAGGATCTGGTTATAGAACGCTTGAATATTCAACTTCCCCCCTATACTATCATCAACACCAGGGAAAAAACGGCATCCACAAAACTTGTCTCCCAAGTCAACGCCCACAAACACAAAACATGTTATCAAACATTCAAGACCACATCCGCCCGACTTGTCGAGGCATTGCTGAAAGCCATTCAAGGGAAGGCCACGATTGATTTCATTCAGACCATTGATGCACTCAATACGAATTTCATCAACCTTGAACAGTGTACAAACACACCACTCTTCAATCGAATGATGCACAGATTAAACGCCTTAGCCAAGGAAAACGGTGGCGCCATGAAATTTTCGGGCGCCGGGGGCGGCGACAACGTTCTTTTGTTTTATCCGGATGACAAAACAAGAAACACAGTCGAAACAGCACTGAAAACATCCGGGTTCAAAACCGATGTCATCCGTTTTATGGAGGTAAATCATGAACCGAAAAGATGATCACATTTCCGGTGCACGAAAACAAAAACCATTAAACAATGATTTCGATCGCATCCGATTCATCCATCGATCCCTTCCGCAAACAAGTAAGGACAAAGTTGACTTAAAAAGCAGATTTTCCAGCTTTATCATTCCCTATCCGCTATACATCAACGCCATGACCGGTGGTAGCGAGACCGCAAAATCCATAAATAAGGCTTTGGCCACCATCGCCGACTACTTCAACTTGCCTTTGGCCTTGGGTTCGGCGTCCGCTGCAATAAAAGAAGATAAGTGGCTTGAGAGTTATCAGGTGGTTTCAAAGATCCATACAGGATTGACATTCGCCAATATCGGTGCCGACAAAATCCTAGCCGATGCAGAAGAAGCCATCCATATGATCAATGCGGATCTTTTGCAGATACACGTGAATGCCCCGCAGGAGATGATCATGCCCGAAGGCGAAAGGGATTTCACGAAGTGGCTTGACAACATCGAAACAATCGTGAAGAACGTCCCGGTCCCCGTCATCGTCAAGGAGGTCGGTTTCGGAATGAATAAGTCTACCGTTGCCAAACTTAAAGCGATCGGTGTCAAAACCGTGGACGTTTCGGGAAGCGGCGGCACGAATTTCGCACTGATTGAAAACGAACGTAGACAAAAGCCGTATACGACGCTGAATACCTGGGGGCTTTCCACGGTTGAGAGTCTTCTGGAAGCCAATCAGATACAAGACATCGAAGTTTTGGCAAGCGGGGGCATCCGGCATGCGATGGACATCGCCAAAGCCCTGACACTCGGCGCGAAAGCCGTCGGCATGTCCGGCTGGTTTTTACGACAACTCGATCAACACCCTTTGAAAACCGTCATCGAAAATACCGAACATCTCTTTGACGAACTGAAAACAATCATGACTTTACTCGGAGTGAACACCATTGATGCCATGCGAGATGTACAAGTGCTTTTCGATTCCGAATTGACGCATTATTGTAACCAGAGAAATCTGACATAAAAAACACCTCCTTGCTTTCAGTATACAAGGAGGTGTTTCAGTTATATTTTTTTATGCGTGTCCACGGATGGGGTACACTTCAACGCGGAGTGACTTCTTATATCAAACCGATGAGTCGTAGGGTGAAGCGGGTACCATAAAAAATCGCAAGTCCCCCGGTTAACGGTGGTATCAAAGCAAAGATGATCACATCAAGTGATTGATAGGGATGTTCATCAACCGTAAAGGATATTTCCTGTTGGAAAACGCCGTTATCGACGACTAGGATGTACTGACCCGCTTCAACTTCCAATCTGCCAGGATCGATACGTTGGTTGTTCAATTCGGCAATGCCGTTGAAATCCAGATAGATTTCGTCATAAACTGTAAAGCGTTCGCCGTCTTCAACACCGGTAATCACAAGGTGTTCTTCTTCATAGCTTGCTGTCAAGACCAAATCTTCAGCTGGCATCGTCTCTAGATTAAAGGGTTCTTTGTCTTTGTGCCACTCAACAAACACATGCCCTTGTTTCTCGGGTGTGTTATCCAGGGTGATCGCATCCCCATAGTGTGCGTAGAGCGGTCCGATGAAGCTGCCACCGCCGGTATCAAACTGAATGGTATAGATTACGAGGTCGTAGCTGGCCACTACCGTCAAATTGTTTTCGGGCATGCTTTCTGGTAAAACCGGATTCCAGCCCGTAAATGTCTTGCCAGTTTCCTCGGGTGCACTCGGAAGGGTTAACCCCTCCAGATCACTGCCATGGGGAACACTGATTGAATCGATAAGTCTATCCTCAAGATCATAGAAGAATATCTCGTAGGTTTTATTCGTATATGTGGCCGTCAGTGAAATGTCAGTTGCCGGCATGGTCTCGTTTTCGAAGAGATTGTCTCCCCAGAGCCACGCTTTAAAAGTGACGCCATCTTTTTGAGGGTCATCAGGCAGTTCGATGGTTTCGTTATAGGCGATCATGATCGGATCGATTTCAGTACCGCCTTGCGTGTCGAAGCTGATTTTATAGATGTTCACTTCATACTGTGCACGCAGAACAAGATCATACGCCGGCATCGTTGCGGGCAAAGCCGCATCATAGCCAATGAAGGTGTGACCGATTTTGTGTGGTGCGCTTGGTAACGTGACTTCGCTTAGATCATCATTGAAGGTAAACCGCATGGTTTTTATCAAATCGTCCTGCGCATCGCGAAAATAGATGTCATACGTGTTGATTTCCCACAAGGCATATAGTGTCAGATTTTCCGCAGGCATCGTATCGAAGACATAAGGATCATCATCGTTTAAATCAAGATACCAGCCGATGAAGCTATAGCCTGTTTTTTCCGGATCGTCCGGTTGTTCGATTGTCTCTCCATAAGGAACATGAAGCGTGGCAACATCACTACCGGATGCAGTTTCAAACTGAATGCTGTAGACAATCGGCGAAAAGAGAACTTCAAGCGTGATGTCGTCGGTAACGGCATCAAGTGTCAAAGGATTTTCGATCGCAACCGCTTCGTTATTCACGAAAATATCAGTGATTTCATATCCGGTATCCGGGGTAATATCGAAGGTGATCTCGGAACCCGAGGCAACGGTGAAGGTCCCACTTGGTGAAATACTGCCGTCTACACCATCACTAACAGTAATGGTGTAATAGATCTCTTCAAAATGAGTTTTAGCTTCATTGAAGGCTGCATAGCCATCCACGAGACCATACCCCTGGTGTTCGCTTTTCAGACCGATATCTTCGGCGGTGTTTCTCAAGATCTGGCGAATCTCCTCGTTTGATAGGTTTGGGTTGATTGACCACATTAAAGCAGCAACACCTGCCACATGCGGCGCAGCCATGGAAGTTCCGTTCTTATTACCATAGGTATCTCCGGGCAACGTCGAATGGATGTTGCTGCCGGGAGCGATCAGTTCAATATCCGGTCCATGTGAGGAAAACGTGGCACGGTTATCGTTTTGTGTGGAAGCAGCAACCGCTATGACGGCCTGGTATCTAGCCGGATAGGCTACCGTGTCACCATTGCCGTTGAAGGTACCTTCATTGCCGGCGGCCCCGATCAGAAGGTGACCGGCCGCAAATGCGGCATCGACCATTTGTAGCAATGCCTCGGAATGTTCTTCTGCGCCCAGACTCATATTGATGATGGCAATGTCTTCATCCATTGCCCACTCGATGCCTTTGATGACATCGCTGATGAATCCGGAGCCCTCACTGTTGAGGACGGTGACTGAATATAGCGAGACACCCGGTGCGACACCGGCAATGCCCGATCCTTGATTCAGAGCGGCAATGATGCCGGCCACATGGGTACCATGCGTGTTGAGGTCGACATCATAGGGCTCACTGTTGACAAAATTGACCCCGCCGACAACATTCAAATCGCTGTGTGCGCCATCGATACCGGTATCCAAAACCGCTACTTTGGTGTTTTCTCCCGAAGTATCCTGCCAGGTGTCACGTAACTGGTTTTCACTTGCAAAAATGCGTTCGATCCCCCAGGGAATGGTCTCGAGCGCCTTAACCGCTTGATTCGATTCAACGAAACTGATCTGCGGATTGTTTCGAAGGCCTTGTATCGCCTGTACAGGCACACGTGCCTCGACGATTTCCAAACGGGTGAACACATGATCGACTTCGCCACCGGCTTGTGCGATCAAGCTTGTATTGACCCGTTCGTTGAAGCCTATAAGAACACTTGTCTGCTCGCTTGAAAGTTCCGCTGAAGACAGACGATTATTCTGAGCGTTCGCAACAAACACCATTAACGTCATGAAAACGGCAGTTAAGAGCACTTTTTTCAACCATGGTTTTCCAATCATCACAGCGGCCTCCTTTCAAGCGTCATTGCATTTATTATATAACAATCGGAACGTGTTTTTTATTGTGATTTTATAAAAAAATCCGGATATCCGGATTTTTCTTTAATTTATGCCGATACGTTTGAATATGGTATCCACTTCTTTTAAAAACGGTGTGAGTTCAAAACAGGCTTCAATGTCGTTATCATCCATATGACGCCTTACTGCATCGCTTTCAAACAAAAGTGTTTTGAAATGTCGTTTTTCCTCGAAAGCTTTGAAACACAGCGGTTGGATGATTGCATAGGCGTCTTCTCTCGATAAGCCCTTATCAATCAAACGATGCATGACTTGTTGGGAAAACACCACCCCTTTTGTCATATCGATGTTGGCTGTTATTTGCTCCTTGTTGATTTCGAGATTTTCGATTACGGTATTGTAGCGTCGCAGCATGTAATCGAGCAAACTCACCGCATCGGCCACCGCGACACGCTCGACGCTGGAATGCGAAATATCGCGTTCGTGCCATAAGGCGATGTTTTCATGTGCCATATGCATGTATCCACGCATCATGCGCGCACAGCCGCACATGTTTTCGCTGGCGATGGGGTTTTTCTTGTGCGGCATGGCCGATGAACCTTTTTGCCCTGGCTTGAAGGCTTCTTGTACTTCGTTGACTTCGGTGCGGGACAGATGTCTAATTTCAGTAGCGAGTTGTTCGATGCTGCCGGCGATCAACGCCAATAATCCCAAATATTCAGCCAAGCGATCCCGCTGCAACACTTGTGTGGATATCGCTGCACTCTCTAGTCCCAGCGTCTCACAGATGGCATCCTGCAACACGGGTGAGACATTGGCGAAGTTGCCGACAGCCCCGCTGATTTTTCCGAGTTCGATACGTGGACGCAACTGATGGAAACGGATGAGATGTCTTTTGAAAATATCGGTATAAAGGGCAAATTTGAGACCGAAGGCGGTGATGTCGGCATGAATGCCGTGCGTTCTGCCGATGCAAGGCAAGCGCTTATACCTGATTGCAAGTTTCTCCAATGTATTAATGAACGTCTTCAACCCTTCGATGAGGTGCTTGTTTGCTTCTTTTATTGTAAGACCGAGTGCCGTATCGACAACATCGGTACTTGTCAAACCATAATGAAACCACTTCTTCTCAGGTCCAAGATGCAAGCTCACCGCTTCGCAAAACGCCACCACATCATGGCGCGTGCGTTCTTCTATCTTTGTGATATCCTCCAAGGTGAATGTCGCATTTTCTTCGATGGCCCATGCGTCCTCTGCAGGAATGACACCAACAGAGGCGTGGGCTTTTGCTGCCGCAATTTCCACTTTGAGGAAGTGCCTATACCGGTTTTCCTCCGAAAAAATGGTTGCCATAACATCGCTTTGATACCGTTTTATCATGAGATTTCCTCCTCAGTGAAAAATGATTTTCTGATGATTGTCGCCCGTCGGTCCGGACCGACTGAGAAAATGGAGACCGGAACACCGATCAGGCGTTCAATCGTGTTTAAGTAGTTTTGGGCGTTTTCCGGCAAATCATCAAAGTTGCGGACATCGGTGATATCCTCGGTGAAGCCCGGCAACGTTTCATAGACCGGTTTACAGTGTTTCAAGGTCTCGTGGTCCGCAGGGAAACGCTCGAATCTTTCACCATCGACTTCATAGGCGACACAAAGCTTGATCGCATCGACACCACCAAGGACATCAAGCAGCGTCACCGCAAGATCGGTAAAACCGTTGATGCGGTGGGCATAGCGCAACTGGACGATATCAAGCCAACCGATGCGCCTTCTTCTACCGGTGGTCGTCCCGAACTCATGACCCTTTGTAGCAATCGCATCAGCGGTTTCTCCGGTGATTTCCGTGGGAAAGGCACCGCTGCCGACCCTGGTCGTATATGCTTTGACAATGCCCAGCACTGAAGTCAGATTCCTCGCCGGCATACCGACATTGAGCGGAATGGAGCTGGCTGCGGGTGACGAACTCGTAACAAAAGGATAGGTGCCGTGATCAAGACAAAGCATCGTGCCCTGTGCCCCCTCGAAGAGTATGCGCTCGTTTTTCTTTAGTGCATCGTGGATAACAGAAGACGTGTCTGCCAGATGATTTGAAAGTCTGTTTCGAATCGGTTTGAAAAGATCGAACAATTCTTGGACCTTGTAAGTGTTTTTAGCTGCTTTTTTCAATGCGTCATTGATGAAGGGCAGCATTGTCTCAAGATAGTTTTTGAAACCGACCGAATCGATGAATGTACAGACTCTCAACCCTGTCCTTGCAGCCTTATCCATATAGGCCGGACCAATACCACGACCGGTGGTTCCGACTTTCTGAGGCCTTCTTTCTTCCAAAAGCTTATCCAGGTCTTTATGAAACGGCATGATGATATGGGCCCGATCGGAGATGAATAGATTGGTTAACGGGACCCCTGCATCATTTAGCATATCCATCTCTTCATTCAAGGCCAGAGGGTCGATGACCATGCCTTGTGCGAGAATGTTGCTGGTATTGTGTCTGAAAATACCTGAGGGAATGAGATGCAGTGCGAACTTCTGATCACCGAAGACAATCGTGTGACCTGCGTTGTTCCCACCTTGAAACCGAACAACCATATCTGCTTGAGAAGCGAGATAATCCGTAATTTTACCTTTTCCCTCATCGCCCCATTGGGCGCCGATAACGGCTAATGTTTTCATTGTTTTCCCCGCTTTCTCCTGGTATTTATAGTGATGGTGTGTTCATCGGTAATTGTTTGACTGTTGAAATCGAAGTGACTATTTTTAATCATCTGGTTCCCTCCGGCTGTCGGTTTCTATGTAAATGAAAAAAGGATCGCAACAGCGTTATCCTTTTTGGTTGACGAAAAAAACGGTTGTTAAAAACTGGTTAATGTAAGATTCCAATCTTATTCTGTGACACAAGATGATGGTACATACTTTCTCATTCAAGGTTAACACCCGCCAGCAGTTTATTCGCTTCTTCGGAGAACGTAGCAATGGCTTCTTGTTCTATCTTCACTTCTCCGGGGCATGCATTGGCTTTTTCCTTGGCGATTTTTCTTACAAGCATCCGTTTGAACAATCCCATTTCATCGAAACGGAATTCACCACCGAGATGCGATTTGATACAAGCGTGCTCGACAACAGTGTTCGGATAAGACATTCTCAAATATTTATCAAGGTTCACTTGGTGGTGCGCACCAACCACGAACAATGCCAACGGCCTTCTCAGCAAAACTTCCTGATTTTCAAAGACGAAACGGCGCATGGCTTTCCGTAGATATCCCATATACATCGGTGAACCGAGAATGATCAAATCAAAGGAAAGAAGGTCAATGTCTTTGCTTTGACCTCCAAGTGCCACCACGCTGATCGAGCCAGATAGCGTGTTCTCAATCAATGAAGCAACATCCTTCGTGACGCCTGATTTCGATGTATAAACGATTAGAGTCTTCATGATGGGATCTCCAATGACAACAGTGTAAAACGACTTAATGCGATTGCATGTATTTTATGATTTCCGAGGTAATCCATGTTACGACGAGCCACACGAAAAAAACACCAAATATATGCGGGAAGTTTCCAAAAATCAAGGCTAACATCGACGTGGCCATCGCGACGAAGACCAGGATGGCTACGGTTTCGTTTTCCCTTTCGTTTTCTGCCCCGGCAATGAATCCGGCTATGACGCCAAAAATGATATGTCCGATATAAACAATTATCATGCTGTCCTCCTAAATAATTACTATGTGTCATCCAGTACTATTATACAGTATCCCCATCAAAATATAAATACCTTCCCCGAGATTTAAATGTTTTTGTCTAGGTGACAACTTCATTGTGATTGATGGGTCATCATCAGAAACCATTCCAAATAAAAAAACCGCAGTCACAACGCCGGATGCTTGAATCCGTATATGTGAGTGCGGTAGGATATGACGTTGGTGATCAGCGAACCTTATGCATAAAATTCTTCAAGGCATCCGTCTGCGGGTCGTCCAATATGCTTGGAGCACCGTGTTCGGCAATGTTACCTTCATGCATGAACAACACGTAGTCCGCAAAATCGCGCACGAAACTGATCACATGGGTCACAAAGACGAAATCTTTGCCCAGATTCTTCAAATCCTCGATGGAAGAAAGGACTTCGTGGGTTAAAATCGGATCCAGGGAAGAAGTCGGTTCATCTAGAAACACAACATCCGGATTTACAGACAGCGCCCGGGCAATCGAAGCCCGTTGTGCTTGACCGCCGGAGACGTTTTTAGGAAGCTTGTGCGCTTGATCGAGCAATTGGAGGCGCTCGAGGTTCTTCTCGGCGATTGTACTGGCTTCATGTCGCTCGATGTCTCTTGTCTTCTCCAGTACCAAGGTAATGTTTTCTTTCAAGGTAAGGTGTGGAAACAAGGTGTGGGTCTGAAAGACAAAACCGACAGTTTTTCTATAAAAAGGATCCTTGACACTACGGTCGTTAATTTCGACCGTGCCGCCATTCGGCTGTTCAAGTCCAGACATGATCCGTAGTAACGTACTTTTTCCGGAGCCGGAAACGCCGATAATCCCGATGGACTGATACCCATCAAGTTCGAGGTTCAAGTCCCGAAAGACATTGACATCGTAATCGTGTGTCAAATTCTTGATTTTCAGTTTCATTCTAAAGACCAACGCCTTTCGACATACTTTGTCATTTGTGAAAGCGGGATGGTGATGATGATGTATAAGATCCACATGAGAATGTAACCTTCGGAATAGGCGAAGGTTCTCGTTTGGAATATGCTGACGGTAAAGAACAGTTCGTGAAAGGAAAGGACATTCAGAAGGGCGCTTCCCTTGATGATCAGTGAAAAGTTATTCATGAAAGGCGGCATCAACATCCGCAGTACTTGCGGAATGATGATATAGCGGTACTTCTGATATCCGGTGAACCCGAACAGATCCATCGCCATGTATTGTTCATCCGGTATGCTTTTAAAGACGGACTTATATACGTTGGTCATATATGGTGTAATGTAGATGATGATACCGATTACGCCGAGGACGGGACGATTGAATGAGTTGAAAGCGGGGCCAATCAGAAAGGCCATGACGATGATCATGACCAGCAATGGTGTCCCGTAGATGATTTCTGTGAAAACATCGACAAAAGCCTTGAAAAAACGTACATTCGAGGCCGATAGCAAAAACATCACGAATCCGAGAATCACGCTACCAATCAAGGCGATGACAGAAACGATGATGGTATTGATGAACCCTTCGAGTATGAGGTTTTGATATCCCAGAACCGCATCAGGATTAAAAGGGCTACGTTGCCTTAAAGCGACAAACACAGCAAACGCAACGAAGATGGCGATCGAGGTTAGGTAAGATAAAGACCTATTCATTTATGAAGAATTCCAGACCGTACCGTTCTAGTAGAGCTTGCACCTCAGCATCCCATTTTTCTTGAAGTTGATCATAGGCGCCACCCGGTTCGTCCATGGAGGCGATGAAATCATTTGCTTGTTCTCGAAGTTCTGTATTGCCCTGTGCAACGGCCATGCCGATTGGAGAGCTGACAAACGGATCCCAGACGACCATGGTCGTATCGGGATTGGCCCGGTGACCATTGGTTACCGGAAAAGCGCTCATCAACAAAATGTCGGCAGTACCTTGCGCAACATTGGCTACTGCGGTGGACAACTCCGTGGCTTCGATGACATCTTTGCCGTAATCGCGTGGAATTTGCGCTGAAACCTGCGCGGCAATACCCACGAATTGTGCATCATCAAGCGCCAGCAGTTCATCTTTGGTTGTATCTTCATCGATGCCTTCCGCGTCAGCAAAGTCCTGATTTACCAAACTGATAATCTTAAAATAGAAGTAGGGATCGGAAAAATCAACGGACTGGGCCCGCTCTTCGGTGATGCTCATCGAGGCGATGATGATATCGATCTCGCCTGAGTTGAGTGAATTGATAAGGCCACCGAAACCGGTATTGACGATTTCGACTTCCCTACCGATGAACTCGCCGAACATATGGGCAACATCGACACTGATGCCTACCGGTTCGCCGTTTTCCTGGGTTTCAAATGGTGGATAGCTCAAATCCATTCCAACCCGTAATACGTCTTGATCACGGCCACAAGCCGCCAATATGGAAATGCTTAGAAGCAAAGTGAACGCGATTAACATTTTTCTCATAAAACTTCTCCTCCAATATGTTTTCTGATGTCTTATATTATATCGAAAAACGGTTTGAAACCCAAACAATACGCACGGGATAATACGCTGCTTGTGTACCATGATGAAGACATATACAATGAATCATATTTTACGTCAGTTCGGCGTTTGATATCACAAAAAGAATCATATAAAGTGCATGATAATCATGGCGATGAACAACAGGGCAAGATAGTAGATAAAACCTAGAAGGATCCGTCTACCTCTCACCAAAGAGAACAAAGATAGTGCCGCACCGATAAAGCACACACTCAAAGTAAGAATGAAAGCCGTCTGATAGAAATAAAGCAACAATGAAACTTCCATAACCACCTCGATGAATGATAGGCCTGTCACAGCAGTAATCATGAGTAACAAAGCAATGATCAGCAAAGTCACGCTTTTCAAGGTTATTTCACGCAATCTCATCGCTTTTCACCTCCCAGTGGTTCGGTCTGCAAGATGACAGGACAGTGATCACTGCCGTGGACATCGGTAAGGATGTCGCTATCTTGGATACGCGGTAACAAGCGTTTTGATACGACAAAATAATCGATGCGCCATCCGGCATTGTTTTTCCGGGCGTTGAAGCGGTAGCTCCACCAGGAATATTTTATTGTATCAGGATTAAAATGTCTGAAGGTATCGACAAAACCCGCCTCGAGCAAGGCGGAAAACTTACCTCTTTCCTCGATGGTGAATCCCGCGTTGCGTTCGTTTGGTTTGGGATTCTTCAGATCGACCGGTTTGTGTGCCACATTCAAATCCCCGCACAATATCACCGGTTTTTTCTGGTCAAGCGCTTTTAAGTACCCTCGGAAATCATCTTCGAACCGCATCCGATATGACAGGCGCTTCAGTTCACTTTGTGCATTCGGTACATAGACATTCACCAGATAAAAGGTGGAAAATTCAAGCGTGATGATTCTACCTTCATCGTTATAGCCTTCACCATCAATGCCGTAGGAAACCGTAAGCGGTTTTTCCTTGGTTAGACACAATGTCCCCGAATAGCCCTTTTTAATGGCACTGTTCCAGTATTCATGATAGGAATCGAAAGTGAAATCCTTCTGTGTTTCTTGCATTTTGGTCTCCTGCAGACAGATAATATCCGCATCGATGCGTTTAAGAAATGCATCGAACCCTTTTTTTCTGGCTGCCCTTAGACCATTGACGTTCCATGAGATCAGTTTCATGTTGTCATCCTTCCTCTGGTTAAAATAAAAGACCTTTGAAACATGTGCTTAGATCAAGCACAAACAATCAAAGGTCCTCGTGTGATGGGTTTAGCTTGTGGTGGTTTCCGTATCGGTTTTCTCCGGTTTCTCTTCTTTGTTCTTCTTGTCTTCTTTTGGTTGATCCTTCTGTTTCTTCTTCTCGATTTTTTTCAGTTGTCTATCTTCTTTTTTCGCTCTCAGTTTGTCTTTCTTCTGTTTCTTTTTCAGTTTTGCTTTTTCTTTTTTTGATAGTTTCTTCGGTCTTTTTTTCAATTTCGCATCGATTGGATCTTCCGGTTTTTCCGTCTCGACCAATGGTCTTTTCTCGAGACTTTCCTTGATTTCGCTCAAAGTATGAAGATCGGTCTCCAAAGCTTTCGTGGCTTCAATCTGACGATTCAGGGTTTCAAGAAGTTCCTGATGGAACCGTTCCTCTCTTTGTTCGGTGACAAGAAGGTTGACCGCTTCTTGGGTTTTCGTAGCGCGCATATCCTCGAAATACATCAGAATCTTATCGACGTCCTTAATGTGTTTTTTTGGGATCTGTGCGTTGTTCTCAATGGTTTTTTGAACATGTTCAAGCTCGCTGTTCAATTTAACCAGCTGTGATTCAAGAGAATCGATTTCGCTTTCGATGATACGTTTGTAATCCTCAATCATGTCTTTGGATTCCACGTAGGCTTCATTGAATGCTTTTTTATGTTTTTTGTTGTAATGATGATCACGTAGATCGAACAGTTTTCCGTTAATAAAGCGTATGACTTTACGCACCGTCAAGGCGGTGATGATGATGACGCCGATATAGACGGCACTCGCAACGATGATGTGGTTTCGGTCGGTGTAGAACCACCGCATGGTATAAAGACCACGCATATCAGCGACATATGCGACCAAAGCTGGCAAGGCGAAAAACAATGCATAAACGGTAAAGACAATCACGAACAATGTCAGTCGTTGTAAGAGGGTCGGATACTTCAACTTCATTTTCTTCTCTTCCAACATTTTACCGTAAGGGAATGCTTTTTGACTCACTTTTAAATCAATCGCTTTTTGTTTGGCGATCTTGTTTTCGACATCATCGACTTTTTTCTGGAGACGATGGGCTTCGTCAATTGTTTCGCGCAAATTGGTTATCGCTTTGTATTCTTTGTTTTTATCTAACATGAAAGGCCTCCTTCTAATCGCACGCATATATTTTCATTATACATGATTCCTGGTCTTTCAAAAAGATTTTAAAGAGATTAATGTAACGGATTATGTTTTTCGACATTTTATGATATAATGCCTATGGAAATCGGAAGTGATTGAATGCATACATTTGCAAAGAAGATTAACAAAAAACTATATTACGGATGGATGATGGTCTTTATTAGCGCCATTAGCCTCTTTTTTTCTGCGCCGGGCCAAACCTATTCCATCAGTGTTTTCATCAACGTATACCGGGCTGAATTCGGTTATTCGACTTCCCTGATTTCTTTCGGATACATGATTGCGACGATCGCAAGTGGGTCGCTGCTTGTGATTATGGGTAAGATGGTCGACAAATTCGGTCAACGTGCCATGATGGTTTTTGTGGGTATCATGTTGGCGCTTACGGCTTTCTATAATTCCTATGTCATGAACATCGGCATGATCTTTTTCGGTTTTTTCCTGTTAAGGTATTTCGGTCAGGGATCGATGACGTTGATACCCCATTCACTCGTACCGCAATGGTTTGAAAAAAAACGGGCCTTTGCGCTCAGTCTTGAAACCCTTGGCGCATTGATCGCAGCGATGACGGTTCCCGCTTTGAACTATTGGCTGATCAACACCATCGGTTGGGAAAATGCCTGGAGATTCTGGGGTGTTGCCTTGCTCGTCATCTTTGTACCGGTAGCGTTTTTCACCGTCATCAACCGACCTGAAGATATCGGATTATCCATTGACAACAACGGCAAACAAAACGATGTCGATAGCAAGTTGGCTCTGGAAAAGTTGGAAGCAGAGAGTTTCACCCTTGAACGTGCCTTGAAAACAAAGGAATTTTGGTTCATCGGGCTGATAAGCATCATTGTCCCCATGTTTTCAACCGGCGTGACGTTCCACTTTTTTGAAATGATGTCGTTGCGAAACGTCGAAGGTGACCAAGCCGCATTCATCATCGGTCTCATTGCCTTCCCGTCTTTCTTCATGCCTTTTGTCGCAAGAGTCATGATCGACCGCTACCCACCGAAATTCATTTTCCTAACCACACAAAGCATGATCTTTCTTTCTATGATTTTTCTTTCCTGGTTCGTCACCGGATTTCTGAGCGCCATCGGATTTATAATTTTCTACGGTACAGCCGTAGCGATACAAGTCGTCACACTGAATACCATATGGCCGACATATTTCGGCAGAAAGTATCTCGGTTCCATCCGTGGTGCCGCCACGGTGTTCATGGTGCTCGCAACCGCAATAGGGCCTTTCCCCATGGGGCTTAGTTATGACTTGACAGGCAGCTTCAACCCCGCCATCTACGGCATGATGGCTATGACGATCATAGCAATGTTTCTTACGCTTTCAATTAATAAGCCTGAAAAACAGCAATGATCCTGAAAAAAATGTGTTTCGTGCCCGAGCAACCTTTTTCTTGAGTGCAATCCCGAATTCAGTGAAGCAAACAGCATAATACAAGTTAAAACAAAGGAGAACCACGTCTGTGGTTCTCCTTTTTAATGTGATGTCATCAAGCTGCAGTCGCAAAGGTGACTTTGTCGAAAATTTCTTCTTCGATCGGGCCACCAGGTTCATTCAAATCATAGTCCGCGACAAGACGAATGACGTAATTACTCGCAGCGGCATAGGCATCCGTAAATGTATAGGTGCCATCGCTGTTCACTGTCAGCGTATCCACCAGAACGCCATCTTGATACAGCTCCAGTCGCATATCATCCAAACGACCATCCGGATCGGAATAATTGATGACATCGATGTTAATATCATCACCAGTGATGGTCAAGTTGGTTAGTTCTCCGGTCGGTTTGGCGTAGGCATCGGTAGTGATGAGACTGCTGTCGAAACTACCGGTTTGAACGCCTTCACCGTCTTTTAGATCGTAGGTGTAGGTAACTTTTATGATGTAGGCGGTATTGGCATACAGATCACTGAAAGTATAAGGTGAAGGTTCAGTGGATGGATCAATGCTATCTACCAGAACACCGTCGAGATAAAGTTCAATGATCAAAATCGCTTCGATCAGTTCATCGGGATCGTTTGTAGAGGTATTGAAACTGATTGTTTCTTCGGTTGTGCTGACGTCTATGATAGAAACGGTTGGTGGATCATAAGCATCCGTTGTCACATGGATTTCGGTTGTTGTCTCGATAAGGCCTTCTCCGTCCGCCAAATCATATTCGTATGAGACGACAATTCTATATTCGGTATCCGATTTGAGATTGCTGAAGGTGAAAGTACCCGTACCCGGTGTGTCTTCCGATTCAATTGCCACCCCGTCTTCAAACAACACGATATCCGTGATTGTATTTCGGTTGTCCGGATCGGTTTCATTCACCGTATATGTGATTTCGTGTTCAGTGGTCACAACATCGTCAATGCTCACAACCGGTTCTGCATAGGCCAATGTCGAGATAACTGCTTCATG
>SLJL01000025.1 GCA_007135105.1 Candidatus Izemoplasma sp. | reverse complement strand
GCCGGTCTGAAAACGGAGACGCTCAACCACCTCGATCATACGGTCATGATTCCCATGCGAACCATCGACTCGCTCAATGTCGGTGTCGCCGGCAGCATCCTCATGTATGTCCTTACCGCGCCCGCGTATAAATAAGGATAAAATCTTGCATCTTGGCCCGCCCTATGATATAATTCACTTGCATATGGGTTAGAAGAGTGGGTCAAGACCCACTCTTTTTATGCCCAAGTGAAGGAGGGAAACCATGGAAAAACTGAAACCGCTCATTGAAGCGAAAGTCGAGGAACTCGGCTACTATCTTTATAACCTGAACTACAATAAAAAAGGCAGCGATTATGTCTTAAGCGTCGAGATAGACGCAAAGGAACCCATCGGCATCGACGACTGCGTCAAAGTGAGCGAAGCCCTTTCCACCCTGCTTGACGAGGCCGATCCCTTCGACAACGCCTACATGCTGGAAGTAATCAGTGCCGGCGCCGAGCATCCCTTGCGAAACCTTGAGGAAATGCAAAGAGCCATCGGCAAGTTCGTACACATCAAGACGCTCGATCAAACCTACGAGGGGACCCTTGTGGCCGTTAGCGAGAATGCGGTAGAGCTCTTGGACAAGAAAAACAGAAAAACCATGACAATTTTTCAAAGCGACATCGAAACCATTCGGCTCGCGATTGATTTTTAGGAGGAATAACCATGAAAGCCAAAGATTTTTACAAAGCACTCGAGACCATCGTCGATGAACGTGGGCTCGACAAAGAGAAAATTCTTGAAATCTTAGAACGCGGCATGCTGAATGCGTATAAGAAGGAGTACCAAAGCAACGAAAACGCCAGAGTTGAATTCAATGAAGAAAAAGATGAAATCAACCTTTACGCGGACTATCTGGTGGTCGACGAACCGGAAGATGCCACACAGATGTCACTAAAGGATGCGCGTGAAAAAAACAAGCGCATCAAAATCGGTGATACCATCACCGAAAACATCACCCCCAAGGATTTCGGTCGTATCGCCGCTGTAAGTGCGAAACAGATTCTGACCCAGGGGTTGAAACAACTCGAACGGGAAAAAATCTATGAAATCTTCAAGGAAAAGGAAAACGAAATGATGACCGCGGAGATTGTCGGTCTGAACAAGGATTTCGTCACACTTGATCTCTCGCACGATTTGGAGACCTCACTGCCCCGTAAAGAGCTGCTCAAAAGTGATGACGCCCGTATCGGCGCCAAGCTGAAGGTCTACATCACCAAAGTGGAGATGACCACCAAAGGCCCGAAAGTCTTCGTCTCCAGAACCGACCGTAACCTCGTCAAACGTTTGATCGAACAGGTCGTACCCGAAATCATGGACGGCACCGTCGAAATCATGGGTCTGGCCCGAGACGCCGGTTCAAGAAGCAAAATCGCCGTTTACTCCCATGATGAGAACGTCGATCCCGTCGGCGCCTGTCTCGGCAGGGAATCCAACCGTAAAAAAGAGGTCGAAGAGGCCTTGCAAGGTGAACGCATCAGTTTCTACCGCTGGTCGAAAGATCCGATCGAACTGATCCAGGACGCCTTGGCACCGGCACAGGTCGTTGCCATCAATCCTGATAAAAAAGAAAAAATGGCCATCGTCATCGTCAAAGATGAAGATTTCACCGGTGCGATTGGCTCCAAAGGACAAAACGTCCGTCTGGCAGCCCAGTCCAGTGGTTGGAAGATCGATATCAAATCCTTGAGCGATGCCAAGGAGCAAGGCATCAACTTCCGCCCGGTCGACGAGGCCTATGGAGATGATCCGGATGAAGAAACCACGTAAGATTCCGCTACGAAAATGCATTGTCTCGGGAGAACAGCTGGAAAAAGAGCAGCTGATCCGCGTTGTCAAAAACAAACAAGACGAAGTGTTCGTCGATGATACCGGCAAAGCCCACGGTCGAGGCGCCTATCTCAAAAAGGACAAAGCCGTCATCGCCAAGGCCGCCAAGAGAAATCTCATCGCCAAGCATTTCGGTGTCAGTGTCGATCCCGGACTCTACGAGACGCTACAGGACCTCCTCGATGGATGATGTCCTCAAAATCCTCGGTCTGGCCAGACGCAAGGGTGATGTCATCATCGGCGGCAAGCTCGTTTTGGACGCACTGAAGAAAAGGCGCGACCTCGCGGTCTTCATGGCCAGCGATACCGCTGCGAACACCAGAAAGAAAATCATGGATAAAACCAAGACCCATGGCGTGTACTTGAACACCGAGTATTCGAGTAAAACGCTGTCGCACGCCATCGGCAAGGAATCGGTAAAAGTCCTCGCTTTGATCGAGCAGGACTTGAAAATACCCAGACAGTAATCAAAAGAAAGAGGTGATTTCATGGCAAACAGAAGCCAGAAATCCAACAAACCACGTCGCAAGCCCACCAGCCAGAAAACGACGAAAAAACCGAAGAAGAACACCGTACTCACCTATAAGACCGATATGACAGTGAGCGAAGTCGCCAAAGCGATCGGCGTCAACGTCACCGACATCATCAAAAAAGCGATGGCACTCGGTATCATGGCCGGTCAAAACCAGTCACTCGACAAAGAAACCGTCGAGCTTTTGGCCTTGGAGTACGACATGCGCGTCGAAGACGAAGTCGTCACCGACAAGACCCGTTTCGACGAAATCAAGATTGAAGACGACGAGAAGGATTTGGTCGAAAGACCACCTGTTGTAACCATCATGGGTCATGTCGACCACGGCAAGACAACCTTGCTCGACACCATCCGCCATGCCCGGGTGACCGAAGGTGAAGCCGGCGGTATCACCCAACACATCGGGGCTTATCAATACAAGACCAAAGACCGCACCATCACCTTCATCGATACGCCCGGCCATGCGGCCTTCACCGAAATGCGCGCCCGCGGTGCCAAAGTCACCGATATCGCCGTGCTCGTGGTCGCGGCCGATGATGGTGTGATGCCCCAGACACGTGAAGCCATCGACCATGCGAAAGCCGCAGGGGTTCCCATCATCGTTGCGGTGAACAAGATGGACATGCCCGGTGCCAATCCGGACAAGGTCAAACAGGAACTCGCAGAGTTCGACCTCCTGCCTGAAGAATGGGGCGGTAAAACGATCTTCGTCGAAATGTCCGCACTCAAAGGCGAAGGCGTCGAGGATCTGATCGAGATGCTGCTGCTCACAGCGGAAGTCGAAGAATTCAAAGCCAATCCCAACCGCCTTGCTGTCGGCACCGTGATTGAAAGCGAACTTGATAAAGGTAGAGGCCCTGTGGCCACGCTGCTAGTACAAAACGGGACGCTCAAAATCGGCGACACCCTTGTGGTCGGCGATACTTTCGGCCGCGTCCGTGCCATGCACGATGATTTCGGCAACAGCCTTAAAACCGCAGAACCATCGAAAGCCGTGGAAGTCATCGGCCTGAACGATGTTCCGCAAGCCGGCGATCCCTTCATGGTCTTCACCGAGGATAAGGAAGCCCGTCAGGTCAGTGAGGCCAGAACCCACCGCACCTGGAAAGAAGAACGCGGCATGGGCAAGGCCATCAATTTAGAAGAACTGTTCGAAAACCTGAACAAGGGCAACATCAAGACGCTACCCGTCATCATCAAAGGCGACACCCACGGTTCGATCGAAGCCTTGAAAAGCAGCCTCGAATCCATCGACGTCGAAGGCGCGAAAGTCGAAGTCATCCGTTTTAGTGTCGGCACCATCACCGAAACCGACGTGACCCTGGCGCTGGCCAGCGGTGCGATCATCATCGGTTTCAACGTCCGACCCAACGCCGCTGTTAGAGAAACAGCCAGAGCCAAAGGTGTCGAAATCAGACTCTACAACATCATCTATAAAACCCTCGAAGATATCGAAAACGCCATGAAAGGTCTGCTTGATCCGGAATTCGAAGAAGTCGTGACCGGACAGGCGGAAGTCAGGGACATCTTCAAGATATCCCGTATCGGCACCATCGCCGGTTGCTATGTCACCGACGGCTTCATCGAACGCGACGCGCTTGTCAGGGTCATTCGTGACGGCGTGGTGGTCTATGAAGGCAAACTGTCCACCCTCAAACGCTTCAAGGACGACGTCAAGGAAGTCCGCCAAGGCTATGAGTGCGGCATGACCGTCGAAAATTTCAACGACGTCAAAGTCGGCGATATCATCGAAGCTTCACATATGAAGGAGATTGAAAGATAATGCCAAAAATCGAACGATTGGAAAGCGACATCAAACGTGCCCTCTCCACCATCATCCGCCGCGAAGTGAAAAATCCCATGATCAACTTCGTCACCATCACGGCTGTGGATCTCACCAAGGACCTGTCCTATCTCACAATCCACTACACCCTGCTTGAAGATGACGAGAAGAAACGCAATGAAACCGCTCAAGCGCTCGAAAAATCCAGCGCCTTCATCCGTACGGCCCTTGCCAAACGCGTCAACATGCGCAAGATGCCGCAACTCAGATTCAAATACGATACCTCTTTGGAGACCGGTAACCGCATCGAACGCGGTCTTAAGGACGTACTGGACGACAACGAAAAATAAAAGCGGAACCCGCTTTTATTTTTCATCCTGAACCGGGGATGATACCATGATCAAAGATAAATTGGCCCGTGTGCCGCAAAAACCCGGGTCCTATCAACTGAAGGACAATAACGGTCAAATCATCTATGTCGGTAAGGCGAAAAACCTTAAAAGTCGCCTATCGAGCTATTTTACCGGCTCACACGACTACAAGACCACCAAGATGCTGACCAATGTGACCGATTTCGACTACATCATCACAGGTAGCGAACTCGAAGCGCTCATTCTGGAGCTGGATCTCATCAAAAAACACCAGCCACGCTACAACATCCTTCTGACCGATGATAAAAGCTATCCCTACATCGAAATCACCCAGGAAAAACATCCGAAAATGGTTGTGACCCGCAAGGTAAAAAGCAAACATAAAAACCTTTTCGGTCCTTTTCCGAATGTCAAAGCAGCGCGCGATACCATCCAGGTCCTCAACAAGCTCTATCCCTTGCGTCAATGTCAGGTCCTGCCCGATGAGCCCTGTCTTTACTATCACCTGGGGCAATGTCTCGCCCCCTGCATCAACAAGGTATCCCAGGATACCTACCGGAATATCGAACAGGAAATCCGGACCTTTCTCAAGGGCAAGACGACACACGTGGTCAGCGAACTCAAAGAGAAGATGTATGACGCCAGTGAGAACCTGGAATACGAAAGAGCCCAGGAATACAAGACGATGATCGATGCCATCCACACCACGACCAGAACCGATCAGGCGGTGAACATCAACGATACCCGCCCGCTTGACATCATCGGATATTCCCATGATGATGAAGCGGTGGCCCTGACCATCTTCTTCGTCAGAAACGGCAAGATCGCCGCCAGCGACAAAAGACTGTTCAAACTGCACGGCGCTTTCGATGCGGCCCTGCGTGACTTCCTCGGGCAGTTCTACACCACGTATCCCACACCGAGCGAAGTATTGATCGATATCCGTCGTGACGTGGCCATGCTGTCATCGATGCTTGAGGTCCCGATCAAAGTCCCCAAGCGCGGCCTTAAGCGTAAGATGCTCAATCTGGCGATTCAAAACGCTGAGGACACCTTGAAGATCGAAAAGGATAAGCTGCAAAAGGAACACGAAAAAACCTTCGGCGTCCTCGACGAACTGGGTGAACTTCTGGACATCAAAACGCCCTATCACATCGAGGCGTTCGACAATTCCCATCTTTTCGGCGAATACCCCGTCAGCGCCCTTGTGGTATTCAAAAACGCCAAACCAGCGAAAAACGATTACCGCAAGTACAAACTGAGCGCAACCGAAAAACAAAGCGGCGACACCGATCAGATGAAAGAAGTGCTGTACCGGCGTTTTCGGCGCATCATCATGGATAAACTGCCCATACCGGATTTGATTCTGCTGGACGGGGGCATCCAACAGATGAGTGTCGCCCGCACCCTGCGTGACACGTTCGACCTTCCCGTGCCCCTAGCGGCACTGGTCAAGGATAAAAAACACAAGACGTCCCACTTGCTCGATGAATCCGGCACGACCTATGATATCAAAGCCGGCAGTGCCCTTTATCGCCTCTTGGCCACCATTCAGGAAGAGGCGCACCGTTTCGCGATAACCTTCCATCAGGAAAAGCGGCACAAAGGCCTCTTCGCCAGTGTCCTCGATGACATCGAGGGCGTAGGTAAAAAAACCAAGGACAAACTTCTGAAACAGTTCAAGACCGTAAACGCGATCAATAAAGCGTCCGAAGAAGAACTGAAAGCCCTTGGCATCAACGAAAAAATAATCAAAAACATCAAAAACCATCTCAATAAAACATAACCGGGTGATCACATGACCATTCAAGGCAAAATCGAACACTTCAGTCCTGAAAACCGCACCATCGTCATCAAGGACAGACACAAACTACGTACCATCCACTTTCAGCGCGCCCTTTTCAATAAATTCCAGAAATTTCTGATGCGTGGTTTTTTCATCGTCCTCGAGTATAAGACTTTCGAACGTAAAAACGGTGAAAAGCGCGATACAGTCCTCACCGTGAAAAAAATCGTCAAGCCATCCTGGCGCGGTGCGAAGACGCTTTATTCAGATCGGGCCTTAAAGGATCAGACCAGGGCGTTCATCAACAGTATAAAGACGAAACTCTTTCTCGATTTCGAGATGAGCATGCATCCATACAAGGTGGATAAAGGCTTCATCCAGGAAATCATCCAAGTCGGCTATGTACTTGAAGATGAAAACGGAAAAATCCTCAAGACATACAAGACCTGCATTCAACCGTCCCGCCACAAGAAACTCACCAAAAGAACCCTCAAGTTTCTCGATCTGACCCAGGCGGATGTCGACCAGGGCGTATCCTATCAAGCATTCTACGATCATCTGAAGACCCTGATCATGACCCATGAACCGGCGATCATCGTCTGGGGCCGTAACGATTATCTTTCGCTCAAGGAATCCTACCAGGTCAACAAAGTCACATCATTGTCAGGCCATACCCGTTTCGTCAACTTGTTGAAACTGCACAAGAACTACTTCAATTTCAAAAACGACCTTGGTTTGAAACGTGCCTATGAAATGTATGGCCACGAGAAAGAAAACCAGCGTCACGATGCCTTGGAAGACGCCCAGATGACCAGGAAAATCTTCCATGGATTCAAAAACCATATGAACGATCCGGAAACATATGGCCTCATTCCCAAAAAAGAAAGTGCCTAGGCACTTTTTTTTTGGACTTCATTTCATTCTTTATCGGTCGCATGCTATAATATAAGCATCAACAACAGGAGGGGTCTCCTATGAAAGATACCGTACATAAGCGCCACAAGAAATTTTTTGCGACCGACCCGACGGCTTACTATTTTTCGCCGGCAACCCTGCAAATTCTCGGCGAAGGGTCACATACATTGAAAGGAAAGGTGCTTACCCTTGCATTGAACAAGGGTCTTTACGCCGGTGTTCATACCCGGGATGACCATACCCTTTCGATCATGCTTGATTTCCATGACGAGCCCAAGCAACTCACCATCGATCTTTCCAATCTCACCCCCGGTGCCGATACGATATACGAACGGCTCGCCAACGCCATCATCAAAAAACTCCAATATGAAGGATACCGGGTGCAAAAAGGCTTGAACATCAGCATCACCGGCTCCAAAAGTCTGCCGAACAACCTCGGCTTCCACGCCACCTTCGAGATGTTGCTGCTATTCATCTTCAACCATCAAAACGGTTTTGAACTGTCCAAGGAAAAACAGGTACGCTACGCCTTTCTAGCCGAAAGATCCCTCGGTGAATTGCATTCGAACATCGCCCAGCACCACACCTGCATGTATGCATCCAAAAACCACATCAACTACCTCGATACCAAAACGCTCGAACATAAGGCACTGCCTTATAATCATACGGAAAACCCGGCGATCATGGTATTTTTGAACCGTCCGAAATTCATTTTGAACGTCGACATCGCCGACCGTTTGAAAGCAATCGAAAAAGGCACAGAGATCATCAAGGACTATCGGGCCATCAACGCCTTGAGTGAACTGGGGTTCGATGAGTTCAACAAGATGAAGACCCATGTCAAAAATCCGACGCAACGACAATATCTCGAACACGTCATGTTCGAACAGGAAAGGATCGAACAAGCGGTCGAATACCTTGAAAACAAGGACATGATCATGTTCGCCGATACCCTTGAACAATCCCAGAACTCCCTTAAGCACCTATACGAAATCTCCAATCAGTACTATGAGGATATCCTTTCACAGATGTATCGCTATGGTACGATCGGCGCCAGAATCTGTAACATCGGCTATGAACAGATCATCGTCGCCTTCTTCGAAAAAGGTGAAGGACCCGATTCGTTCGCCGAATTCAAGGAATCCTTCTACAAGCAGTACAAAAAGGATCTCGACATCCAACCGGTGAAAACCGACCACGGCCTGAGTGTCCTGGAATAAGAAAACGCCCTGAAGTCAAACTTCAGGGCGTTATTTTTCTAAACAATCAGTGCGTCATACGACTTTTACGACCGGTAGGATCATCGGATTCCGTTCGGTCTTGGAAACGATGAAATCGTTCAACAGGCGGATGACGTCGCGTTTGATCAAACCGACGTTGATGGTGCTGTACTTGTCCAATGTCGCTTGGATCTGCTTATCCACCGTCTGGCTGATTTCCTTGGTCAAAGCGGTATGGTCTTTCATATAGACGAAACCACGGGAAACGATGACACTGTTGCCGATGAGTTTCTTCTTGTTTTCATCGATGGTGATGATGGCACTCAGCAGGCCATCTTCACTTAGAATCTTCCTGTCTTTGAGCACCACTGAACCGATATCCCCGATGCCCTTGCCGTCGATATAGACGCTGTCAGCCTGGATTTTACCCTTGATCGCGGCCTTGTTGCTGGAAAGCGCCAAAAGATCGCCGTTATCCATGACGAAGTCGTTACCCGGTTTCAATCCGCAAGCGATGGCGGTCTGAGCATGGATCTTCAGCATGCGATGCTCACCGTGAATCGGCATGAAGAACTTCGGTTTGATCAGTTTAAGCATCAACTTGAGTTCCTCATTACCGCCATGACCACTCGTATGCGTGTCGCTGAGCGGTGAATGCGTGATGACATTGGCATCGCGTTTGAAGAGTTGGTTGATGGTCTTGTTGATGCCGGTCTGATTGCCGGGGATGGCCGATGATGAGAAGATGACGGTATCGCCCGACTGCACCTTGATCTGGCGGTGGGTACCCGCTGCGATGCGTGATAGGGCCGCGAAAGGCTCGCCTTGCGAACCGGTACAAAGAATCGTGATTTCTTTCGGGCTGAAGTGGCGTAGCGCCCTGGCACCGACAAACGTTCCGTGCGGGGCTTTGATGTAACCGAGTTCCTGGCCGACCTCGACGGTTCTTTCCATGCTGCGGCCGAAGACCGCAATCTTACGGTTGGTCGCAATCGAGGCTTCCACAATCTGCTGGACGCGGTGAATGTTCGAAGCGAATGTCGCGACGACCGCCCGGCCTTCAATATTGGCGAAGATATCCTTTATGCTTTCGCTGACGGTTGTTTCGCTTTTGGTGAAGGCATCCACCTCGGCGCCTGTGGAGTCGCTTAAAAGCAACAACACACCCTCGTGACCAAGACGGGCGATCTTTGCATAATCGGCGTCCTTGCCGGTCGGGGTGAAGTCGAACTTGAAATCCCCCGTATGGACAATCTTGCCCTGCGGGGTCTTGACGACGACGCCGAACGAATCGGGAATCGAGTGATTGGTACGGAAAAACGAGACGCTCAAGTGTTTGAAACGAATGATATCGTTGTCAAAAAATTCGAGCATGTTGTACTTGATGCCTTGGTGTTCCTGCATCTTGTTCTTGATCAGACCAACGGCCAGACCGTTGGCATAGATTTTTGGTATTTTCACATGACGTAAAAGCCAGGGAATCCCCCCGATGTGGTCTTCATGACCATGGGTGATTACCAGCGCTTTTATCTTATCCTGGTTTTCAACTAAATATGTATAATCGGGAATGACGTAATCGATGCCCAAAAGCGATTCGTCGGGGAACATGACCCCGGCATCGATGATGATGATCTCATCTTGATATTCCACGCAATACATATTTTTTCCTACTTCACCAAGACCGCCCAATGCAAAAACACCGACTTCATGTTTTTTTAAAAATTGGTTTTGCATTATCGAGTCCTCCTAAAACTGTATCGATAGATGGTGTCACCCTATTATAGCTTATTACAAGCGATAAATAAACGCATATGTGTTATAATTTTCATAAAGGTGATGCTATGAAAAGTAAGAAAATCGTCTTCTTCGATGTCGACCATACCTTATACGACCCAAACACGCGCAGTATCCCTGAATCAAGCATCGACGCCATCAGAAAACTCCATGCACGTGGCGATACGATCATCGCCATCGCCACAGGGCGTGCGCCTTATATGCTTGGCATCATCAGGGAAATTGAAGCGTATGTTTCACTGTATGTCACCGTCAACGGGCAGATTATCCTCCGTGACGGTAACATCGTCCACGATGACCCGATGCAACCCGAGTTCATCAAACAGACAAAACAGTTGTTCATCGACAATAATCTGCACTACGGTTTCATCGGAAAACAAGCGCAAGCCATCAGCAAACTGGACCCCTATGCGAAAAAGATGTTTGAAGACCAGAATCTACCCTATCCGGTTGAAGACCCTGATTTCGAGAAGAACCACGACGTCTATCAGATGTGGGCGTTCGCCGATGAGACCAGGACGAAAAATCTCCGGAAACAGTTCGAGCACATCCAGCTTGTACCCTGGCTGTCCGACGGTTTCGATATCATCGAAGGCGACAAATCGAAGAAAGACGGTGTCCTCAAGGCCCTTGAACTCACTGGCATCGCTTTGGAAGATGCCTATTGCTTCGGTGATGGCGAGAATGATAAGGAAATGCTGGAAGCCCTGCCGAATTCTTTTGCGATGGGAAACGCCAGCGACAGCATCAAAGCCGTCGCCACCTATACGACCAGATCCTACGACAAGGGCGGTATTGCCCACGCCCTGAAATGGATTGGTCTGATCGACTGAGGAGGTCCCTATGATCGCAGAAGTTCTCGTAGACATCCAACATCAAGCGGTGGACCAGGTCTTTGATTACCGTGTACCCGATTTTCTGAGCGATTCGCTCACAACGGGCATGCGTGTCAAAGTCCCTTTCGGCGCGCGCCACATTACGGGTGTCATCATCGATCTCAAAGCGAAAAGCGACTACAAGGGTACCTTGAAACCCATCACCAGCCAATTCGATGCCACACCGATCCACAATCCCGAGCGGCTCGCTTTGAGCGCCGAACTCGCGAGAGTATTCCTCTATCCGCGTATCAGCTACCTAAACGCGATGTTGCCAAGCGCCCTCAACCTTGCCTACGGCATGGCCTATAAACTTAATGACCCACGACAGCTGCCCGATAGCCTCAAAAGCTATTTCGAGCAGGATACGACCGTTGAAACCAAGGCTATCGCCACCAAGGACCGCCGTGCTTTCAACCAGGCTCTGAAGGCCAATGCTGTAACATTGATACCACTGATCAAGGAAAAAGCGACCACCAGAAAACAGACCATCGTCGTGCTTGATGATCCCAGCCAAGCAACCGGTGCGCCACAGAAAAAGCTGATTGCAGCACTCAAAGCAAGCGGTGGTCGTCTGGAAAAACAGACCCTGCTGAAAAAAGCCGCCGTTTCAAACAGCCCTTTTAACACCCTTTTGAAAAAAAACGCCATCCACACCGAAAAAGAAGAAATCTACCGGGAACTGGAAACGCTGTTTCAAGAAGAAGACAAACCAATCACCTTGAATGATGAACAGACCCTTGCCTATGAAACCATCAAAAAACGTTTCGGTAAACCCGATACCTTCTTGTTGCATGGTGTCACCGCCAGCGGCAAGACCGAAGTCTACATCAAACTGATCAAAGCGGTCTTGGCCGAAGGCAAAAAAGCGCTGGTCCTTCTGCCGGAGATAGCCTTGACCCCGAAGATTCTCGCCCGTTTCAAAGCGGCACTCGACAACAACATCGCCGTTTACCATTCGGCACTGTCACTCGGTGAACAATATGACCAATGGCGCAAGATGCACCGCGGTGAGGTCAATGTCGCCATCGGGACCAGAAGCGCCGTTTTCGCGCCCCTAGACGATCTCGGCATCATCATCATCGATGAAGAGCAAAGCGATTCCTACACCCAAAACGACCATCCCGAATACACCACCCGGTTTGTGGCCGAACACAGGATGCAGCATCACAAGTGTCCCCTGGTGCTAGGCAGCGCCACCCCTTCGATCGAACGCTATCACGAAGCCGGCGCAGGCAGAATCACGAAACTGACCCTGAATAAACGACCGCTCGTGCTTACGCCGCCGGCGATCGACCTGATCGACATGAAACAGGAGTTCATCAGCGGCAACCCCGGTATTTTCTCCCAAAAACTCAAAAAAGCGCTGTCAAATCGTCTCCAGAAAAACGAAAAAAGCCTATTGCTGATCAACCGACGGGGTCATAGCTGGTTCGTGCTGTGTCGAGACTGCGGCAAACGTGCCTATTGCCCCGAATGCCAGATATCCCTGACCTTCCACCAACATGATAACGAACTCAAATGTCACCATTGTGGGTATAAACAAGTCTTCACCAACACGTGCTCGGCCTGTGGATCGAAAAACATCCGTCACATGGGGCTTGGTTCCGAACGTGTCGAAAAAGAGCTCGAAAAGCAATTTCCCGACGCCAGGGTCATCCGCATGGATAAGGATACGGTCGGACGCAAGCATGCCCATGAACAACATCTGTTCGATTTCGAGACCAACGGCGATATCCTCGTGGGCACACAGATGATCGCCAAAGGGCTTGATTTCAAGGATGTGACGCTCGTCGGCGTCCTCTCAGCCGACATGGGTCTCTTCGTCCCCGATCACTACGCTCAAAGCGAAACGTTTTTCCTGTTGCTACAGATCGCCGGACGTGCCGGCAGGCGCGAGAAAAAAGGCGACGTCCTCATTCAGACCTATCAACCCGAACATCCGGTGTTGCAAGCGGTCAAGGAACTGGATTACGAAGGGTTCTACCAAAGGGAGATCGCTTTCAGGAAAATGACGAAAGTCGAACCCTTCAAGCAACTTTCCCTGATCATGGTCAAGGACGAAAACCACGCCCATGCCATGAAGACCGCCATGAAAATCGCCAGTGCCCTTAAGAAAAACAAGACCATCGCCGTCATCGGGCCCACAGAAGCCCGTTTCAAGAAATTGGCCGGACTTTATCAGATCCAGGTTCTGATCAGGCATGACGGCAATGCAACGGTCTATACCATGCTCAAACGCATCAAGGAAACCTACTTTAGACAAAACACCATCATCACCATCACCCATAAACCACGTGTATTCTAGGAGGTAACTGTCATGACCATCATTTTCATGGGAACCCCCGATTTTGCCGTTCCCATTCTAAAAGCGGTTCACAAACATTATGGCGTGGATCTGCTCATCACCCAGCCCGACCAACCCACCGGCAGGAAAAGACACCCGGTCTCGCCACCGACAAAAGTCTACGCCGAAAGCGTGAAGATGCCCGTCTTGCAGCCAGGACGCGTGAATGATATCAGCGATTTCATCCATGCACTCAATCCCGATGTGATCATCACCGCCGCCTACGGCCAGTTTCTGCCCAATGTCGTCTTGAACGCGCCCACCAAAGCCGCCATCAATGTCCACGCATCCTTGTTGCCGGCATTAAGAGGCGGCGCACCGATCCAGCGTGCCATCGAGTACGGTCACAGAAACACCGGTGTGACCATCATGCAGATGGTCAAGCAGATGGATGCCGGTCCGATCTACATGCAAAAACCGATACCGATCTCCCCCGGTGAAACCGCAGGGTCACTCTTCACCAAACTCTCTGAAGTCGGCGCCGAACTCTTATTGGAGGCATTGCCGAAAATTGTCGCCGGCAAGCTGCAACCGAAAAGACAGGACGATACGAAGGCAACCTACGCACCCGTTTTGAAACGTGAAGAGGAAAAACTCGATCTTACCGCAGCCGCGATAACTCTCGAACGGAAGATCCGGGCCTTTCATCCCGAACCGAACACCTACGTCCTGCTTGATGAAAAACCGTTCAAGATCATCGAAGCCAGTGTTTTCAAGACGGACACAGATGCTGAACCCGGGAGAATCATCGCGATCACCGGGGATGGTCCTGTCGTCAAAACCGGTAAAGATGGACTTTTACTAACGCGGGTGCAACTACCGGGAAAAAAAGCCATGGACGCCAAACAGTTCATGCATGGCGCCGGACAGAAACGCATCACCCTATCTACACAGCTCAAGTAATGGATTTTCGCTATAAATTTATCTGAAATGATGCTATAATGAGTAGTTAGATAGCAAAGAAATCATAAAGGAGTACGTCGTATGAAAAAAAGAACCCTGTTTTCCAGGGATGAGATGTTAACGATGAATGTGGAGACGTTGAAAGAAAGAGGCGTTACTGTAGAAGAAATCGCGGAAGTCGCTTATGCGCAACAATCGAAGTGGACCGATGAGGTCTCGCGAACCGATTGTATCGAGTCGGTCGAAAAGATTCTTTCGCTGCGCGATACGTTCCATATTCTTCAACTGGGTGCCGAAATCGACCGGTTGACCGAAGAAAACAAGATCAAAGAACCGTTGCGGGAGATCCTCCATTCCGACTTGGGGCTTTTCGGCATCGATGAACTGTTCGGCCTCGAACTCGCCGGATTGTTCGGTACCATCGGCAAGACAAATTTCGGTGACATCGATGTCAACAAACCCGCTGTGGTCGAAAGACTCAACACCAAAGGGAAGAAAAGCGAAGTCAGCTGCCATACGTTTTTAGATGATATCGTCGGAGCCATCGCTGCGGCCGCCAGTACCCGTGTGGCCCAGATCCAAAACGAACTGGAAGCCCGCAAGGATCCGAACTACAAGGAGATCAAGCTCGACTTTGATTTATAGGATGTGATGACATGGCGAAAAGGGAGAAGGAACTCGAAGATTTTTTCAAGAAGGCCGATAAGGATCCCGAAGAGCTGAAGCAATACGTCGACAATCTCAAAAAAGGCGACGACCCGAATAAAACCACACGTACAGACAGAATTGCCATGTTTTTCCGCAATACGGTCGAACGCATCAAACTCTACTCCACGAAAAGAGAATCCGAACGCAACCCGAACAAACCATCGAAAATTCGCCGTCGTCTGCGTGTGATCTATAAGCTCATCACCAAAAGAGCAAGTGAAAAATTCAACTTCGAAGCCGGCGTTGATATTTTGGATGATACCAGCGTGCTTTATCGACGCAACCGGGTCATCAAGAACATCCTCATCGTCACGAATATCGTCTTTTTGTTGTTTACGCTTATCGGCAACCAAAATCCGAACTACATCGTCATCTTCGGATTCGGGGTTGTCATGTTCGCCACCAACACCACCCTGAAAAGAATCATCAGGGAACGCCCCCGGACGCTCTTGAAACAACAAATGGCGATGTACATCGCCAGCGTCTATATCCTTTTGGCCTCCTTCGGTGTCTATATCAAGTTGCGTGTCGGGGTCGAAGGGGAAGCAATCGCCGGGTTTTCCATCACACAGGCCGGCTACGTCCTGATCTATTTCGCCCTTGTCGTCATCGCCCTTTATCAGGATGCGACCCTGCTGCGAATCCTTTTCAAATGGGTGCTTGTCCTGATGACCGTCATTCACGTCACCATCATGTATCCGCTTTATGAATACGCCGATTCCATCCAGACATTGTACGACTATCTGTTCGTGACCGACTTTCAAGTCACGATCGACATCGTGCTGCGCACCCTGGTATTGATCATCTTCAATATCGCCCTTTATTCATCGGTGGCCATCGGCCAGATGATGAACAACAAACGCAAAGAGGAACTGGTCAAACGCCGGGATATGGAAAGCGACTTCAAAGCCGTCGTCGGCGACGTCTTCGACGTCATCAGCGTCTTCAACATCCATGCGGGTGAAAAAGCACGGGCCGCAGCCCATCGTACCGCCGAGATCGCTTCGCGACTCGGCAACATCCTCGGTCTTTCGCCGAATGTCTGTACGGAAATCTATGACTATTCCAAAATCCATATCGACCGGGTCAAGGATTTGTCCATCGTCGAATACGAAGAAAAAAACGTGCTCAACGAAAAGGACTATCAGGTCATCCGTGAAAAGACCATCCTCGGTAGTGTCATCATCAAACGCCTGCAGCTTGCCCAAAAATCGGAAGATATCGTCCGCGCGCATTTCGAGAAAACGGCGGACAAGGACTTCACCGAACGCATGAAACGCATCCAGCGCTCCCAGGAAGGACAAATCATCCTCTTGGCTGAAATCTACGAGATTTTAAGACAAAGCCGCAACTACAAGACAGCGCTCACCCATAAACGTGCCATCGAACTGCTTGAACTCGAGTTCAAGGAATATTTCGAATCATACATTCTCGACCGTTTCATCAAGTACAGCAGCGAGTTCGAACATTATTATCAACGCTTCCAGGCCAAAGCCGCCTGAGATGAGGAGGAACCGCCATGATTATCAACTATATTCTCGATGCCATCATTCTCATCCTCATTCTCGTGATGATCGTCTTCACGATTGTTCGTTTGCGCAATAAGACCCTCACGCTCTGGAACGAGGTATCACGCCTTGAGCTTACCTTCCATAAGAAACTTTTCGAGACCGTTCAAGTGTTTTTGACACATAAGAAATACTTCGAACACCACGATCACGGCAAACACTATCAGCTTCTGCGCAAATATGAAACCGAAATGCCGAAAGAACTGGCCCTCTCGGAAAGACAGGAGATTTTCAAAGCGCTACAAAGCCTCTATCTTTGCATAGACGAGACATCGCACCCTGCACAGTTGACCTTGAAAAACCAGTTCGACGAACTTCAGGGCTGTCGGCTCAGGTTCAACTCGAAAGTCATCTATTACAATGACTTCATCCAAAGTTTCCCCATGCGTCTCCTCGCAAGACACATGCATTTCGAACCCAAGGAATATTTCGGCTGACAAGGACGACTTCCGTCCTTTTTTTCTGAGTCGACCTCAATAGTTAGTAGACGAAACAACAGTTTTAAAATCCGCTTGATTTCAACTGGAAATGGGCTATAATTAAAAATGTGGAAAGCGTTTACACGAAAAAGCAAAAAGAGGGCGTACACTATGACAATGGTCATCAAAAAAGTTGAACATCCATTCAACTCTTGCGAGCAAGCGATTTGCTCCGCCGGCTTTTTAGTGTACCGCAAAAAAAATGAATCTGAGGATGATTTTACCGAACCGGTAAGGTGATCCTTTTTCTCGTGTAAAAAGAGAGGATGAAGACCGTGGCCACAGTTGTAATCGGCGTCATCGGCGCGGATGTCCACGCCGTGGGCAACAAAATCATCGAACATGTACTGAACGAACACGGCTTCAATGTCGTCAACGTAGGTGTTTTATCCTCACAAGAGGATTTCATCAACGCAGCCATCGAAACCGATGCGAAAGCCATCCTTGTTTCCAGCCTGTACGGGCATGGGGAGATGGACTGCAAATTCATGAAGGAAAATTGCGTCGAAGCAGGTCTCAACCACGTCAAACTTTATGTCGGTGGCAATATCGTCGTAGGGAAACAGGATTTCACAGCCGTAGAAGAACGTTTCAAGAAAATGGGCTTCGACCGTGTCTATCCACCCGGTGTCAACATTGAAGATGCGATCGAGGATCTGAAAACGGATCTGAACCTTTCATGAGCGTCCACCTGCTTGTGGATTTCGGTTCGACCTACACGAAACTCACCGCCGTCGACATAGAAGCCGAAACCATCATCGGTACGGCCAGAGCCATGACCACTGTCAAGACCGATGTGCTTGAAGGTTTCAATGTTGCCTTGTCCAAGCTGGAGAACGCCCATCCCGATATGGGTGACATCACGGCTATTTCAGCATGTTCCAGTGCCGCAGGCGGTTTGAAGATGGCCGCAATCGGGCTGGTGGAGGAGTTGACCGCAGAAGCGGCCAAGCGAGCCTGCTTGGGGGCTGGTGCCCTGGTCAACCACGTTTATAGCCATCACTTGTCAAAAAAGGAAATCAAAGCGTTGAAAAACGCCCAGATCGACATCATTCTCCTTGCCGGCGGCACCGACGGTGGGAATACCGAATGCATTCTGCACAATGCGAAGAAACTGAGTGAAGCCGACTTGGGTATTCCGATCATCGTTGCCGGCAACAAGGACGCAGCTGATGAGATTGAAGACATCCTTTCGGGCAGTGGCACCGAATATTACATCGTCGACAACGTCATGCCGAAACTGAAGAAACTCAGTGTCAAAGCCGCCAAGGATGTCATACGCCAGATTTTCATCACGAAGATCATCGAAGCCAAAGGCATCAAGAAAGCCGAAGAGAAAACCGGCGAGATCATCATGCCGACACCCGAATCGGTCCTGATGGCCGCAGAGCTACTCGCCAAGGGTTATGAGGATGAGGAAGGCTACGGTGAACTGATGGTTATCGATGTCGGTGGGGCGACCACCGATGTACACACCATCGGCGAAGGTTATCCCAAACGGGCCGAAGTCATCCTAAAAGGCCTGCAGGAACCGTTTGCCAAACGCACAGTCGAGGGCGACCTCGGCATGCGCTATAGCGCCAACGCGCTTGTCAGCCTTGTCTCGCCTTACGAGTTCAAGCAATACTACAAGGATGCCGATGAGGATAAGATCCAGGCATCGGTGAAAAAACGAAGCGATCACGTTGAATACCTGCCGGATAGTGAAGAAGAAGAAGCGTTTGACGAAGCGCTTGCGCGCATCTGCTGCGATTTTTCCATGTCCCGTCACGTCGGCACGGTAGAGGTCGTTTATACCCCGCTTGGAAACATGTATTATCAAACCGGTAAGGATTTGACGGAAATCAAGTACGTCATCGGTACCGGTGGGGTACTCATCAACCACAAGGATGCCAAGAAAATCCTTGAAGAGGTCAATAAGAAAAGCAACAAGAAACTGGAGTTGCGACCACAAGCCCCGACATTTCTGATCGACGAGATGTACATTCTCGCCGCCATGGGCATCTTGAGTCAAAAACATCCCAAGCTAGCACTCAAGCTGATGAAAAGACACTTGAAATAGGAGAAGACGATGGTTAAGAACAAGAAGATTCCTTTAGACGAATTTCTGGAAAAACGCAAAGACATACTCATGCACTGGCCCACCGGAACCAGCGAACTGTTGGATCTGGATACGGCTGTAGCCTATTTGAAACAGGTTCCAGAGCACAAGCATTTCGCCAAAAAGTTACGCTACGCCAAAGAAAACAACATCACCATGATTCAACCCCGTGCCGGCGTGGCCTTGATTGATGCTCATATCGAACTGCTCAACTTCCTGAACAAGCAAGGCGGCGCGGATTTTTTGCCGTCCACAATCGATTCCTATACGCGACACAACCGCTATGCCAACGCCGAAGATGCCATCAAGCAATCGGAAAAAGAAGGCCGGTCGTTGTTGAACGGTTTTCCTGCCGTCAACTACGGTGTTGAAGGTTGTCGCCGCGTGCTTGAATCGGTTGAAGCCCCCCTGCAGGCCCGTCACGGAACACCCGATGCCCGCTTGCTCAGCGAAATCATTCACGCCAGCGGTTGGACCTCGAATGAAGGTGGCGCCATTTCCTATAACATTCCCTATGCGAAAAACATTTCCCTGGAGGATACCATCCGATACTGGCAATACTGCGACCGTCTGGTCGGCTACTACGCCGATCACGGCATCGAGTTGAACCGCGAGCCGTTCGGACCGCTCACCGGGACGCTCGTACCACCTTCCATCTCACATACCGTAGCGATCATCGAAGCGCTTCTGGCTGCTGAACAAGGGGTCAAGAACATCACGGTCGGTTATGGACAATGCGGTAACATCAACCAGGACATCGCCGCGCTTCTGACACTGGATCAGTTGACCAACTACTATCTGAAACTGTTCGGGTATGAGGATGTGTATGTGACCACCGTCCTGCACCAATGGATGGGCGGTTTCCCGAAAGACGAAGCCGAAGCGATGGGCATCATCTCCCTAGGCGCGATGGTGGCTACCCTCGGCGGTGCGACGAAAATCATCACCAAAAGCCCGCACGAATCGCAAGGAGTTCCGACCAAAGAGGCCAATGCCGAAGGTTTGCGTGCCTCGAAAGTCATCACGAGTCTACTGAAGGAACAACGCTATCCCGAAAATGAAACCGTGAACAAAGAAATCGAAATGATAAAAAAAGAAGTGAAGACCCTGCTTTATGCGACGCTCAACATCGGCAAGGGCGATTTGGCCCAAGGTGTGATAAAAGCCTTCGAAGCGGGTCTTTTGGATATTCCCTTCGCACCGAGTGAAAAAAATCTCGGCAAGATTCTGCCTGCCCGTGATGCGCACGGTAATATCCGCATTCTCGAATTCGGCAACCTGCCGTTTGAAGCCGACATCAAGGAGTTCCACAAGAACTGTCTCAAAGAGCGCGCGACGCAAGAAGACCGCGAGGTATCCTTCCAGATGACCATCGACGATGTCTATGCCGTCTCCCGTGGCAATCTCGTCGGTAAACCGAAGGAGGTCATGACCCCATGAAGATACAAGATGTCCACGCTTCTGCGGGATTGACCGGATTCTATTACGACGATCAGGCCGCCATCAAGGCCGGAGCCCTCAACGACCAGTTCACCTATATCGGCGATCCGCTCACACCGAACTTCAAGGCGATCCGCCAAGCAGGCGAATCGCTTTCGATCATGCTCGTGCTTGAAAACGGACACATCGCCTACGGCGATTGCGTCACGGTTCAGTATAGCGGTGCCGGCGGCCGGGATTCCCTGTTTGAGGCCCACAAGGCGAAAACTTTTTTCCTCAAGCACATCAAACCGCTTCTGCTGGGTCTTGATGTCAGTGAATTCAGGGCGAACGCCCGCCGGTTCGACACGCTGCAAATCGAAGAAAAGGTCATCCATACCGCCTTGCGCTACGGCATTACCCAGGCGCTTTTGGATGCCACGGCCAAAGCGAATCAGGTCACCATCAGCGAAATCGTCAGAAAAGAATACAACATCGAAGAAAGCGAATACAAACCGATTCCCATCTTCGCCCAGACAGGGGACGACCGCTACCTCGGGGTCGACAAGATGATATTGAAGGAAGTCGAGGTCCTGCCCCATGCTTTGATCAACAGTGTCAAGACCAAACTCGGCATCCATGGCGAAAAACTCATGGCTTACGTCAAATGGCTCAGAACCCGCATCATGGAAAAACGGTTGCGCGATACGTATGAACCGATCCTGCACATCGATGTCTACGGCACCATCGGCATGAT
>SLJL01000098.1 GCA_007135105.1 Candidatus Izemoplasma sp. | reverse complement strand
GTGAGGGTGTCGTACGTCAGGCCCGGTTCTGTTTGTGCTGCGGTGGTCACGGTGTCTTCAATCGACATCGTACGGGTTTCGTCTTTACGGACATATGTGATATTTAAGCTGATGGTATATTCGGTATTCGACAATAAGTCAGCGACAACGATGGTGTCGACGATTTCACTAAGGTCAATGGTTTGGCCATTAATTGTAATGGTCATATCAATAATGGTTTCATCGATATCAAGGATGCGGTAATCGATGTGAATCTCGCTATTTGTGCTTGTGATGGCGTCGAAATAGGCGACTGGGGCCTTGGCTTCAAGGTTGGTAACCTCATAAACCGCATCCAGATGATACTTGGTGGTATCTTCTTCCCCATCACGCAGATTGTAATCGGCGTAGAGTTTGATGCTGTAGGTATAGGAGCTTTTCGGTTGGTAATCGTAGGTGAACTCGCCGGATGCAGGGTCGAGGATGACGGTGTCGAGAAGAATCAAGGACTCGCCATCGTCTTCATAAATCTCGGCGATGAATGTATCTGGTACCAGGGTGGCTTGCGGATCGGATAGGTTATAGGTGAAACGGATGGATTCCTGGGTCAGCGAAACACTGTCGATGGTCGCGCTCGGTGGGGTGTTCGCCGCAGTCATGAAGTAATCGACAAAAATGATGCCGGTGTGTGACCCTTCGCCGTCATCGAGATCGAAGGTCGCTTCAACTTCCAGCCTGATTGTTTGGTTGGCAAGCAGATCCAGGATTTCAAAAGTCAGATTGTCGTGAATGAGTGTTGCTTCTTTTAACAGGGTATTTGTGTTTTCATCGTAGATATAGATTCTGAGATAAGGTTCTGTCAGGAATGGTTCGAAAGGTGTGGCATCGATGTTGAAAATCAGATGCGATTCACTGATGGTCGTCGTCTCGACGCTGATATCAGGAATCTCGCGTTCCGGTGTGGCGATTTCGAATGTCTTTAGCATGATGTCATCTTGAATACCATCACCGTCGTTCAAATCATAGGAACCGTATACCTCAACGGTATAAAGGTTGTTATTGAAAAGGCCCGTGAAGGTGATGTTTTCAAGGGTAGCGATATCGACTTGCTGCGTGTCTATCAGCGTTTCATCCAAATAAATCGTAACAGTAAGCGTCTCATCAACCAGAACATTGTCGGCATCGAAAAACATCAAATCGAATGTGACCGAATCGTGGGTACTGGTTTCATTCTCGGTATCAACCACAGGCGCAGCTTTGGCTGTGGTTGTGAAAGATTCCGTGATAAGCAGACTTCTTTCACCTTGGTTGTCGTTCAGATCGAACAGATATTCGACACGGATGTCATAAGTCGTATCGCTCAACAAATCGGTGAACGTCAATTCATCCATATCCGTCAACGTCGCCATCACGGTGTCATCAAGCAATAATTCGATTTTATTGAGCGAGCCGACGGCATCCGGGTCGGTTATGTCGATGTCGAAACTGACTTCGGTGACATCAGAAAGAATACCGTGGATTTCCAGGTTCGGTGTCGTTTTTTCCAGTGTTGTCACATCATCGCGTAGGTTCAAGACAACATCCTCATTTACCATTTGCCCGTCACCACGTTCGTATGAGGCGAGCACACGCAGTTCGTAGGTCACATCTGATAATAGCGCATCGAAGGTATGTGAAAAAATACCGGCAGTCAAATCAAGTGTCTCGATGACTTCATCGGCAAGGACCAGTTCCAAACGGCCATCTGTCAAGGTGTCGTCCGCATCACGTAGCTCAAAAGCTACGTTGATGGATTCCTGGGAAGGTGTGATTTGTGTGAAATCCGCTGTGGGCGCACTTTCCAGCACATAGACCAGGTAACGGTTGTCTCTGGTGATATTCAGTGTTTCGACACCGGTCACGGGGTGTGTATACTCGATTTCCTCCAAAACATAGGTCGTTTCACCCGGAACTCTCAGAACATCAAAATTGAAGATGATGTGTTGCGGGGTTGAATCAGCTTCGAAACGGGTTTGACGGTATGTGGTTCCGTTGATTTTAATCGAGTTGATATTCAAATTGGAGGGATTGTCCAGGAAAATCTCCAAAGTTAAAAGTTCGTTCTTCTCAGCCATATAAACGGCAAAGTCCTCATCGACCATCGGATCGCGTTCGTTGACTTCAATGCCATTAAATGTGGGATCTATAACGTCATCGACCGGATCCTCGCCGCAGGCAGCAAGCGTGATCATGGCAAATGCAAAGATAAACAGCATGGTGAGACGTTTCATCGTCACACACCCTTTCAAGGTAAACTAACATTAATTTTACCATAATCACGGCTAAACGACAACGTTAAAAAAGACAGATTGAACCCTTGAAAAAAGCAATGCATCATGCTCATTGCTTTTTGTTTTTTGACATACCCCGCTTTAATAGCGGCTTGTCATATTGTTTGTTTATCGTATCCAACAAGGCGTTTATCTGTTTATCTTTCGGTGCTTCCTTGTTCAAATTGAAAATATTGAGTTGTTTGAATAACCGTTCCTTTTGAACCAGGTTCGAGGCACTCACGCCCAATAGATGCACTGTTTTTTCCTCGTAGAGTTCTTCGAAAAGATGTTCGACTGCTTCGAAGATTTCATAGAAATGATCGGTATGATAATCGAACGTGCGGTGTTTGGAATGGTTGTTGAAATCGGCGTCACGAACCTGTACCGCAATGGTTTTCGTTGCCAGATCGTGATCCTTCAGACGTTCTATCACTTTCTGCGTCAGTTTCTCAAGCGCCTGGATCATTTCCTGGTATTCGTGGAGGAAGCCTTCGAATGTTTTGGAGTTTCCGATGCTTTGATGGGATCCCTGACGGGTCGGATCGATAGGGGTATCATCGTTGCCGTGTACTTTTTCCAGAAAACTTTCGGTCTGGTTGCCGAGGAAATTACGTAATTTCTTCTTGTCCGGAAACGTAGCGAAATCACCGATGGTCTTTATGCCGAGCAGCTTAAGATTGGGAACGGTTTTCTTGCCGATGCCGTGTAACGCTTCGATGTCCAAAGGCCACAGTTTTTCTTTTACGTCCCTTTTTCTCAAAACGGTTATCCCCATGGGTTTTTTCATGTCGGAGGCCATTTTTGATAAGAACCTGTTCGGAGCGATGCCGATGGATACGGGAAGACGATATCGCTCATAAAGTGTTCTTTGCATCTCCTTGGCGATGTCGAGGGGATGTCTATCCTGCAGATCGTCTGTCATGTCGAGATAGCCTTCGTCGATGGAAGCGGGTTCAAGGTTTTCAGTCCAGGTTTTCAAGTAATCAAAAAAATAAGTGGAATATTTTTCATACAAGGGAAAGTTGGTCGGCAGCACCTTCAGTCTCGGACATAAACGCCGGGCCTCCGTTAGGTTCATCGCACTTTTGACACCGTATTTGCGCGCTTCATAGTTCGCGGTCGTCAAAATGCCCCGGTCATGTTTCGGTCCGATACCGATCGGGATATTCATAAGCTCCGGATTTTCCGCGATTTCACAGCTTGCAAAAAACGCATTCAGGTCAATGTGGAAGATGACTTTGTATTTTTTCATGTTTGAACTTTCCTTTTTTCGTTAAATTTAGTATAATGAGTCAAGATAAACCACAATACGTATACGATAAACCGAGGTGATAAAATGCCAGAAAGTCGTAAGCGACAAAAGAAGAATCAGGAAGTCAAGGAAACAGTGTATACCAATCCCTTGAAGAAGACTTGGGGTAAAACCGTCGTTCTCATCTTAGTCATTGCCTTTTTACTGGGCTTGGTAGCCACGACGATCTTTGTAATGTTCCGTGTGATGATGGGTTAAAGGAAAAAGCGCAGATGCGCTTTTTTTATTTGAGTAGTTCCGCTGCGCTTTTCAAGGCCTGTTCACTAACGGCATCGCTGGAAATCATCGCTGCGATGGTTTTGATGCGGTCTTCACGGGAAAGTGGTGTCACAAAAGTCATGGTGCGTCCCGCGTTTTGTTCCTTGGCGATGTGATAATGATGGTCCGCTTTGGCCGCAACTTGCGGCAAGTGGGTGATGGCGATGACCTGGATGTTTTTGGCGATATGCTTCATCTTCTTGGCCACCTGCGAAGCCACATAACCACTGACACCACTATCGATTTCATCGAAGATCATCAGATTCAAAGATTCTTTTTGGGCGAACAGGGTTTTCAAGCCCAGCATGATGCGAGAAAGTTCGCCGCCGCTGGCGATCTTTTTCAATGGTTTCTCGCTTTCACCAGGGTTGGGGGATATCAGGAAATCAACCGTGTCGATGCCCGTTGTTTTCAAACTTTTTCGTACATCGAACACCGGGGTTTCCTGATTGAGAAAGGTGATGGTGAAACTGACATTCGGTAGTTCCAGGCTTTCTAGTTCGTGTTTTAGATCGCGTTCGATGGTCTTTGCGACCTGTCTTCTTTTTCTACTGAGTTCCTGTCCTGTCTTATAGGCGATTTCAAAGGCTTCTCTGGCTTCTTGATACGCCTGTTCTAAGGTGTTGTCGTAATCCGTGTATTGACTGACTTTATCCTTGATTTGTGCATGGTAGTCGATGAGCTCGCTTAAATCGAGACCGTATTTGCGTCTCAGTGTATCGAGCGTATGTTTGCGGGTTTCAAGGGCGTCGAGTTCTTCTGGATCGAAATCAAGCCCGTCGAGTTTGTCGTAGAGGGTAGCCTTGATGTCATCGAGTTCAAGATAAGCGCTTTCGATTCTGGCTTGTACATCCGGTAACGCCTCATCATAGTCGATGACTCTGGCGAGTGCTTCTTTCGCCTCATAGATGTTTTCAAGCGAGCCGGAGCTTTCCAAAGCCTCGTGTGCCTGTTTGATGTTTTTAAACAAGGCATCGAAATTCTGAAGCACTCTCAAGCGTGCTTCGATTGTATCAAGTTCATCGGGTTTCAAATCGTGTTTGTCAAGTTCCTCGATCTCATATTTGAGCAGTTCCAGCTTCTTCTGGACTTCGTTCTTCTCTTTCTTGAGTTCTATGTAAGTCTCAAGCGCACCAAGCCAGGTCGAACGTTTCTTCTGGTATGTTTCCTTGATCGGCTCGATGGTTTTATCATATCCGTCCAACAAGGAAAGATACTGTTCAGGGTCGAAAAGGCGTTTCGTATCGTGCTGTGTGTGGATATCTGCAAGCTTCAGACTCAAAACTTTCAAGTCTTGTAGTGTCACGACTTCGCCGTTCACCTTGATGACATTGCCGCTACCGACCTTGATGCGGCGTTTGATTAATACCTCTTCATCAAAAACAGGAATATCGAGTTCTTCCAAGGTTCTTCGGAGATTTGCATTCACCGGTGCGAACAAGGCGCTGATTTCAGCATACGCACACCCGCTTCTGATGATGTCGCTGGAAGCGCGGTCGCCCAGCAATAACCCGATGGCATCGATCAGGAGGCTTTTACCGGCACCGGTCTCTCCTGTCAGAACGTTCATGCCGTTATCGAAATATACTTCAAGGTTTTCAATAATCGCAAATTGTGAGACTTTCAAGTATTTCAGCATGCCAGTTCCCTCCTAATCTTCATGTGCTTCTTCTACGGTTTTTTCAATGTTGATTTCGGTTTTGGTTTCTCCCAGATAAAGTAGAAATTCGATGTTTCCGCTTTGTCCTTTGATTGGTGAGGCAATCAAACCGGTGACGTGTCGTTTTTGCGTTTCGATGAAATCCAACATGGTTTCAAGTATGAGCTTGTGCAACTTCTTGTCCCTGATGACACCGCTTTTCGGAGTCTTGATACTTTCAAACTGCGGTTTTATCAATACGATTATCGGAATGTCTTCAAAAAGGGTGAACAGATGCGCAAGCAATGGCCTGGCCGATGTGAAACTGACGTCCATCAAGGCAAGATCCGCGTCAGGAAAATCGGCGGCACGCGTATCCAGGAAGTTTGTGTTTTCCTTGAGAATGACCCGTGCATCGCTACGCAAGCGCGGATGCATCTGCAGGGTTCCGACATCGACCGCATAGATTTTTCGGGCACCGGCTTGTAGCGCGCAGTCGGAAAAGCCGCCCGTGGATGCCCCGATATCGATAACCGTCCGGCCGTTCATGTCCAGATCGAACCGTTTTAGTGCGTGAGCCAGTTTTCTTCCGCCTTGTGAAACGTAAGGGTTGATATCGGCTCCGAGCGTAATTTCATCTGTTGGGACAACATCATGTGATGGTTTTGATGTCGTCTTGCCGTTCACACATACCATACCGTCCTTGATGGCGATCTTGGCTTGATGGCGGGATTCGAAATAACCCTCGGTAACCAGAAAGATATCAAGACGCATGGATGAGTGCCTCGATGGTTTCGATGACGCTTTCCGGATCAAGTCTATATCGTTTCAGCATCTGCATGCGGTCCCCTTGCGGTACGAAACAGTCATCGAACCCGAGCAGTTTTACTTGTCTGGGCACATGGTTCTTCTCATGTAGATAGCGTAGGATTTCACTGCCAAGACCGCCGGTTTTGATTGATTCCTCGTGGACAACGAGCGGTTTATCTAGCGGAAGCGCATCCAATATGGCCGTATCCAGAGGTTTAAGATACCGTGCGTTTATCAGGGTTATATCGAGATGCTTCTTCTTGATCAGTCTTCGGAAAGT
>SLJL01000024.1 GCA_007135105.1 Candidatus Izemoplasma sp. | reverse complement strand
TACCTCAGTGAAGGACCCGCCTATTACCCGACAACCATGAAAACCGACCAACCGGAAAAATTTCTCATCTCGGAACGCATCAGGGAAAAAGTGCTCACCTCGACCCACGAGGAAGTGCCGCACAGCGTTGCGGTGCTGATCGACCAGATGGAATGGGACGAAGAGAATCCCGACCTTTTGAACATCCACGCCACCATCGTGGTGGAACGCGATAGTCAAAAAGGGATCATCATCGGCAAGGGTGGTCGGATGCTCAAACGGATCGGGACCTTGGCCCGCAAGGACATCCTGACGCTGCTCAACACGAAGATCTACCTCGATCTGCACTGTAAAGTCGTCAAGGACTGGCGCAACAAACAGCTGCAACTGAGGAACTTCGGCTATGAGGATGAGACGTAATGGAAGGCTTCGTCCTCAGGACCATCGATTATCAGGAACACGCGAAACTGCTTTATGTCTACACCGAAAGCGGCATCAAAAGCATGATTGCCCGCGGTGTCAAGAAAATGAACAGCCCGCTACGCCATCTGGCGCAAAGCGGCAATCTCATCACGCTGGAACTATCAACGGGGAAATTGCCCACCCTTAAGGACGCCAGATTGATCAACCATTATCCCGAAACGAAAAAAGATCTCATCAAGACAACGGTTGTGGCCACCATCAGCGAGCTCATCACTTATAACGTCGCCGATGAGGACAACCACGCAAAACTCTTCGCCTTCCTGAAAAAGGTTTTCCACACCATCGAGACCACCGGTTATCCCGATGAGCTGCTCATGGTTTTCGAACTGAAATTCTTTCATTTTCTCGGCTACGGCCTCAACTTGAAAGACTGTCATGTCTGTCAAACCCAGGCAAATCTCGCTTTCGATGTCAACATCGGCGCCCTGGTCTGCACGGACCACCAACAGCGCCATCACAGCCATATCGGCCCCGAAAGCTACCGGTACATGCAGTATTACTACTACCTTGACATCACCGCCTTCATCCCACAGAAGCTCGATATGGAAACCCGTATCAGGCTGTTTGACACCATCGACAGTCTTACAAGCATGCACATGGGGGTCAAGCCCAAGGCAAAACAGATTCTACGCACACTCATCACAGGAGGAAACGCATGAAAAAAACAACCATGGAAACACTGATCAACTACGCGAAAAACTACGGGTTCGTCTACCAGGGCAGCGAAATCTACGGCGGCCTTGCCAACACCTGGGATTACGGTCCTCTCGGTGTCGAGCTCAAACAGAATCTCAAGAACACTTTCTGGAAACGGTTTGTTCAGGAAAGTCCTTATAATGTCGGTCTGGATTCCTCGATTCTGCTGAATCCCGCCGCCTGGGTCGCCAGCGGTCATGTGGACGGCTTCAACGATCCCCTGATCGATTGCAAAGGCTGCCATACGCGCCATCGCGCCGACCATCTCATCGAAGCCTACGACGCAAGCATCCAAGCCGACAGCATGACACCGCAGGAAATGGAGACCTTCATCAACGAAAACAAGGTCGCTTGCCCGAACTGCGGTGAACATACCTTCACCCCGATCCGTCAGTTCAACCTCATGTTCAAGACCTCACAAGGCGTTTTGGACGATAAAGGTGTCGATCTTTATCTACGGCCCGAGACGGCGCAAGGCATCTTCCTCGATTTCAAACACGTTCAAAGAACCTCACGCTTGAAAGTGCCGTTCGGCATCGTGCAGATCGGCAAGAGTTTCCGCAATGAAATCACCCCGGGCAACTTCATCTTCAGAACCCGCGAGTTCGAACAGATGGAGCTGGAGTTCTTCTGTAAACCCGGAACGGAAAAACAATGGTTCGATTACTGGAAAAACGAAAGCATGACCTACTTGCACGATCTTTTGATCGCCAAGGACAATCTGCGTTTCCACGACCACGATGAAAGTCAGTTGTCACATTATTCCAACATGACCACTGACATCGAATACCGCTATCCTTTCGGTTTTGACGAGCTGTGGGGCATCGCCTCCCGAACCGACTACGACCTCACCCAGCATCAGAATCATTCCGAGGAGAACCTGGAATACATCGACCCCGAGACCAACGAACGCTATTTGCCCTACGTCATCGAACCGTCACTCGGGGTGGAACGGCTCTTTTTGACCGTCCTGAGCGAAGCCTACAACGAAGAAACCCTTGAAGACGGTGAAACCAGGCTCAACTTGAAACTGCATCCGGCCATCGCCCCCTATAAGGTCGCGGTGTTGCCGCTGATCAAGAAACACCACCGTGAAACCGCACAGACGCTTTACCGCACGTTGTCGAAACATTTCATGTGCATCTATGATGAAGCCGGGAAGATCGGCAGAAGATACCGGCGTCAAGACGCCATCGGCACCCCGTTTTGCGTGACGATCGACTTCGATTCGCTCGAAGACGGGACCTACACGATCAGAGACCGGGATACCATGGATCAGATCCGTCTGACCGAGACGGAACTGATCGACCATATTGAAAAACGTATCAAGTTCTAAGCGGGTGATACAGTGAACCAATCAAGCGGACTCATTGATAAAATTCTGAAAAACACCGACATTGTCGAACTGATCAATGAGGTCACAACCTTGGAGAAAAAGGGGAAGAACCACATGGGACTTTGCCCTTTTCACGAGGAAAAGACCCCGTCTTTTTCCGTGAGCGAAGACAAACAGCTCTATCACTGCTTTTCCTGCAAGAAATCCGGAAATGCCATCACCTTCGTCGAAGACACCAAGGGTCTGGAACGGCGTGAAGCCATCAAACTACTGGCGGAACGTGCCAACATCGACATCCGTGGTGATTTCAAACAGGATCCGAAAGAAAAATACTACGCCATCAATCAAAAAGCCATCGATTTTTTCAAAGTGAATCTCAACCATACGAATCACGGCAAGACGGCTTTGCGCTATCTTGAAAACCGTCAGATCGACAGTGCCACCATCGAGACCTTTGATATCGGTCTGGCACCAAATCAAAAGGATGCGCTTTATAAAGCGCTCAAAAAGGACGAACACTTCGATTCGGACCTGCGTGACCTCGCTTTGATCGGCCAACAGGATCCACCTTTCGACCAGTTTCGCAACCGGATCATGTTCCCGCTGCATGACGCAGCCGGTAGGCCGGTAGGCTTCAGCGGCCGCATCTACACTGATGACAACCAGACCGCCAAATACATGAACTCACCCGGTACCGTCACTTTCGAAAAGAGCAAGGTTCTTTATAATCTCAACCGCGCGAAAAAAACGATCAAAGAGAAAAAACGCGCCGTCTTGTTCGAAGGGTTCATGGATGTCATCATGGCACACCAGGCCGGCATCGAAGAAGGTCTCGCGGTCATGGGGACGGCCCTAAGCCAACACCACATCCGTCTCATCAAGGAACACACGGATACCCTTATCCTGTGCTTTGACGGCGATCAGGCCGGCATCGACGCAACGGTCGCTATGATCGAGACCTTGAAAAAGACATCACTTCATGTATTGATCGCGCCACTACCAGCGGGCAAGGATCCGGATGACTACATCCGTGAAAACGGCAAGGCCGCTTTCAGAAACGTTATCGATGATGCACTGTCATTGCTTGATTTCCTATATGACCATCACATCAAAAACGTCAATCCCAAGAAAATCATGGACGTCGAACGTTTCAAAAAACAGATTTTCAATCTCATCAAACCGCTTTCGAGCGTACAGGTCGAACACTACATCGAAAGGCTTTCCCGGGATCTGAACGTTACAACCACATCCCTGAAACAAGACCTGATGCAAATTCGTCAACCGGTCAGGACCCCGGTCTATCAGCCCGTGAAAGCACCAATCATGACCGATAAGTTCCGGCGCGCCGAACGCGGTTTCATCCATTACTTCATCAAAGACGAGCATTATTCCCGCCGGTTCCGCAAGGAATTCGAGGATGTGACCTACATCGACAAAGAGGCCCGTGACATCCAGTTCGAGATCTTCGAACACTATGACCTGCGGCCGCAAAGCTGCATTGTCACCGAACTGCTAAAGGGCCGTTTGACCAAAAAACAGCGCCAATATTTCGAAGACCACATCGATGTCGATAACTATCCCTACAACGAAAGGGAATTCGAGGACTTCATCAAGGTCATGCATGAATACAACCGTCGCAACCGCATCAAGCATATTCACGAACAAATCAACAAAACCGATGATATCGAGGAAAAAATCATCCTGAAGCAACAGATCGACAGGATGATCAAGGAGGATAACGATGGAAAAAGAAAAAATCATACAAGAACTCATTGACCTGAGCAAATCCAAAGGCTATCTACAAATCAAGGACATCGAAAAATACCTGTCCAGTGACGACGATCTTTTTGACGAAATCGTCGCCGAACTGGAAAAACGCGATGTCGATGTGGTTAGCCAGGAAGACATGGTAACCTACAAGGTCCCCGAGAGCATTCTTGATGAAGATGAGGACGATGAAGAAGTGGCAGAACAGATCAAGCTCAACCTCGATTTCGCAAAGGATATCGAGGAGGAATTGTTGCATGATAAATCATTCGAAAGCATCAACTCGATCAAAGTCGACGATCCGGTACGCATGTACTTAAAGGAAATCGGCCGTGTGGAACTGCTGGAACCGGATTACGAACTCGAACTCGCCAAGAACATCTATTACGCCCAACTCGCCAAAGACCAGTTCGATACCATGCAAGCAGAAGGCGAGACCATCACACCGACCTTCCAGCATGAAGTCGAAGAGCTGATGTACAAGGGTGAACTGGCAAAAAACAAACTCGTTGAAGCCAACTTGCGTCTGGTCGTCTCCATCGCCAAGCGCTATGTCGGCCGTGGCATGCAGTTTCTCGATCTGATCCAGGAAGGCAACATGGGCCTGATCAAGGCTGTCAGCAAGTTCGATCACACCAAAGGGTTCAAGTTCTCGACGTATGCGACCTGGTGGATCCGTCAGGCCATCACCCGTGCGATCGCCGACCAGGCACGCACCATCCGCATTCCGGTGCACATGGTCGAAACCATCAACAAGCTCGTCAGAACCCAAAGACAACTCATCCAGGAACTCAAACGCGAACCGACCCCCGAAGAAGTGGCCAAACGGATGGATATCAGTGTCGAGAAAGTCCAAATCATCCAGAAAGTTGCTCAGGAACCCATCTCCCTTGAAAGCCCCGTCGGCGAAGAGGAAGATTCCTCACTCGGAGATTTCATCCCCGATCAGGACACCCTCACCCCGATGGAGTTCACGTCGAAAGAGATGCTGAAACGCGAACTCGACGAAGTCCTTGAGACCCTCACCGACCGTGAGGAAAAGGTCCTGCGCATGCGTTTTGGCTTGCTTGACGGCAGGACGCGTACCTTAGAGGAAGTCGGCCGTGAATTCGGCGTCACCCGTGAACGTATCCGTCAAATCGAAGCCAAAGCCTTAAGAAAACTGCGTCACCCATCCCGCAGCAAGAAGTTGAAAGACTTCATGAGTTCGCGCTGATGGACAAACGTCTCGAAGCCGCCTTGCCTTTCCTAAATGGTCATAAGGCGCTTTATGACGTCGGCACCGATCACGCCTATTTCCCCATTGAAGCGATCAAACAAGGCCGAATCAAGCAAGCTCTGGCCATCGACAACAAGCGCGGCCCTTTGCTTGCGGCCCGCAACCACATCGAAAAAGCCGGCTTGGACGCGCAGATAAAAACCTTGCAGGCGGATGGCCTTGCGGCCTTGACGCCATCGATCGACGTCGTGATGATCGCCGGCATGGGCGGCGCGACCATCACCGACATTCTTTTATCGCATGACCATTTGAACGTCAAACGGCTCATCCTGCAGCCGAACAACAACACCGCAGCCATTCGCCGGTATGTGAACACTGCGCCCTACCGCATCGGCGATGAAGTCATCGTCAAACAGAAAAACGAATACTATTTCATCCTCGTGCTGGACCGGGCTTCTGAAAACACCTCGCCGTCGGATCCGTTCATATCGTTCAGCCTGTTAAATAAAAAAGACACATTATATCACGAGTACGTGCAAAAGCGTTATCGGCACCTTAATGGCCTACTTGAAAAGATTCCCGATACCACACAAAAACCAGTTTTCTCAGAGGAACTGGCAAGTTTAAGGAGGATTCTCGATGAATGGCATTGATATCAAACGTTTCTTCGACGAGAAATATCCCCGCGATCTTGCGTACGAGTGGGATAACGTCGGTCTTCAGATCGGTACCCTCAACAAACCGATCACCGGCATTCTGCTTACGCTTGATGTGACCAGGGAAGTCGTCGATGAAGCTATGAATAGACAGGCGAACCTCATCATCGCCCACCACCCTCTGGTATTCAAACCCTTAAGCAACGTCCTGACCGATTCATACAAGGGTGGTCTCATCGAGACGTTGATCAAGAACGACATCGCGGTCTACGTCTCCCATACCAACTTCGATCTCGGGCATGAAGGCATGAACACCCTGCTTGCCGAGCGACTCGGGCTTGAAAACCCCGAAATCCTCGAATACGAGACCGAGACCCACGGCATCGGTAAAATCGGCACCATCGACCCAACGCCGATGCATGAAGCGATCAAGACCATCAAGCAGCGGCTGGACATGACCCACGCCCGTCTCATCACGCAAAAAACGCCGGATACGATCATCAAAACAATCGCCATCAGCGGCGGCAGTGGCGCTTCACACATGTTTGAAGCCAAGAAGAAAGGCGTTGATCTGTATATCACCGGAGATGTCAGTTACCATCAGGCGCACGACATGCTTCAAGTCGGCCTGTCCACTCTGGATATCGGACATTACGTCGAGAAACACTTCATGCATGG
>SLJL01000054.1 GCA_007135105.1 Candidatus Izemoplasma sp. | reverse complement strand
AGCGGTAATGTCGTAGAACACCAGTTCATCTGCACCGGATAAGGCGTATTTTTTCGCCAGAACCGCCGGATCATCGACATCGATGATGTTTTCGAATTGCTTGCCTTTGACAACCCGTCCGTCTCTGACGTCCAGGCAAGGAATGATTCTGGTTGTAATCATATGAACAGCTCCTTTAACGCGATGCGTCCTTCATAAAGCGCCTTGCCGATGATTGCACCATACAGTCCGATTTTCTCCAACGTGTGAATATCAGCCAGTTGCGATACCCCGCCGGCAGCGATCAGATTCATGGTCGTCATCGGCGCTATGTTTTTGTAGAGCTTTTCATCGATACCACCCAGGGTGCCATCGGCACCGATATCCGTATAGATGATTGTCCGGACACCTTGTTTTTCCATGTCCTTGAGGACACCGTTGATATTTGATGATTCGCTTTCAAGCCAGCCCCCGGTCGCCAGGAAACCGTTCTTAACGTCCAATGAAACGATGATTCTTTCTCCATACTTGCTTATGAGCCAATTCAAGGATGCGGGATCCTTAAACGCCATCGAACCAATGATGACATAATCGATGCCAGCCTCAAGATACCGCCGAGCGGCTTCAATATCGCGGATGCCGCCACCCACCTGCAGTGGGATATCGATCGCTTTTCTAATTTGCATGATCAGACCCTGATGCAGCGGTCTTCCCGCTTTCGCACCATCCAGATCGACAACATGCAGCCGTTGGGCGCCCGCTTTTTCAAGCGACCTCGCCCATTTGACCGGTTCTTTTTCGTATGTTGTTTTCATCGCATAGTCGCCTTTTGTCAATCTGACGACTTTGCCGTCGATCAGATCCATGGCCGGTATTCTCAACATGTAACCATCTCCATATACCCTTTTAGTAACCGAAGACCGACAGCGCCGCTTTTCTCAGGATGAAACTGCATCCCTGTGACCACACCCTGATTGACGATGGCAGGTATTGCTTCGTCATATTCAGCGGTGGCGATCAAGCTCTCTTCTGTCTCCACAGCATAATACGAATGTACGAAATAGACGAATTCACCGGGTTTGACATATTTCAACATGTCACTTTGCTTGTGGAAGGTTAAAGCGTTCCAACCCATATGCGGTAGCGGCAAAGCGGTCCGCATCTTTTCAACCTTCCCCTTCAACAACTCCAGACCCTGATGCGAACCGAACTCTTCACTGGTTTCATATAACAGCTGCATCCCGAGACAGATACCAAGCAACGGTTTTCCGTTTGCCACATGCGCTTTGATGTAGGGAACAAGACCGGTGGCCTTTAGTGCCTGCATCGCTTTCTTGAAAGCACCGACACCGGGTAGAATCAGCACATCCGCCGCTGCGATGCTTGCAATATCATCACGCACCACCACATCGACACCGGCTCTTTTAAAACCGTTGATGAGACTGAAGAGGTTGCCCACGCCATAATCGATGATGACATTCATCTAAAGGACCCCTTTGCTTGAAGGCACATCAGCACCGGTTTTTTCGGTGGCAAGGGCGAGCATACGCCCAAAGGCCTTGAAGAGCGCTTCGACTTTATGATGGTCGTTATCGCCATAAAGCACACTGAGATGCAAGGTTATCCCGGCATTCAAGCTAAGCGCCCGGAAGAACTCGTTGACGTTTTCCAGCGAGAAGCCACCAATCACGTCACGTTTAAAAGACGCGTCCAGATAGAGATAAGGCCGGTTCGAGATATCAAGCGCCCCTCTGATGAGGCTCTCATCCATCGGCAAAAGAATGTCGGCGTAACGCCGGATGCCTTTCTTATCGCCCAAGGCCGCTTTCAAGGCTTGACCGAGGACAATGCCGATATCCTCGACGCTGTGGTGATCATCCACCTGCAAGTCACCTGCAAGCGTTATATCGATGCTAAGACCGCTGTGAAACGCCAAGAGTTCAAGCATATGATCGAAAAACCCGATGCCTGTGTTGATTTCACTTGTCTGTTTATCCTTTTTTTCCAGGCTCAGGCGGATGCTGGTCTCTTTGGTGGTGCGTTCAATGGTTTGTCTTTTCATGACATGACCTCCTTCAAGGCTTCAAGCAAACGCTTGATTTCATATGCGTTGCCAACACTGATCCGGTAGAAATCCGGTCGATAGGATGCGAAGTTTCGAATCTTTATGCCTTTTTCAATCAAGGCATCCCCCAGACCGGGGATGGGACTTCTGACGAAGAGGAAATTCGCTTTGGATGGATAGACGGTGAAGTTCATGCCTCTTAATGCTTCTGCCAGGGTCTCGCGTCTTTCTTTCACACCGCTTATATGCGCAAGCACTTTCTGTTTTTCCTGTAACGCTCGGGTGCCGATCGCTTGTGACAACCGGCTGATGCTGTAGGGCGTTTTCACAAGCCAGAGCTTCGCCATCAACACAGGGTTCGTGGATAGATAGCCCAGTCTTGCTCCGGCAAGACCAAACGCTTTTGAGAAAGTTCTTGTGACAAACACATTCTGGAACCTGGGCGCTTTTGAAAGCCAGGAAGCTTGCGCATCCTCGAAATCGACATAAGCCTCATCGAGCAACACCAGTCCCTTGGTTTCATTGATGACACGAAAGATGAAATCGTCGGATAGGGTCTGACCGGTCGGGTTGTTCGGTGTACAAAGAATGGTGAGTACCGGATTCAATCGTTTCATTGTTTCGATGAAGCGGTTCTCATCCACCTGAAGTTTATCATCAACTTCCAAAGTTCTATAGGTCGCGTGATGCATATCCGCATACACTTCATACATCGTGAACGACGGTTCGATACCGAGTACAACCTCACCGGGATTGACAAAGGTCTTGATGATCAACTCGAGCAGTTCACTCGAACCGCTACCCAACATCAACGATGCAGAAGCCATGTCGTGATAACTTGCCAAAGCGTCTTTTAAGGCATTGGCCCGATGATCCGGATATCGGTTGATGGAACCAGCCTCCAGCTTGAATCCGTCTTTGAACAAGTAGTTCTCGCTTTCATTGGCATCCAGATAGATATCGGCCTTCTGATGATCGAACGTATAGGCTTTTTTACTGGTCTTGTTATTCATTGGTCCCCTCCTTTTCTTGTCTGATGGTGATGGCGGCCGCGTGGGCATACAAGGCTTCGCTGTTCGCAATCGCCTTAATGGCTTCCGAGATGTTATTGAAGGCAGGTTCATCATAGTCGATGATCGATGTTGCCTTGTAGAAATCGGTGGTCGAAAGCGCACTTTTGAAACGGGCTGTACCGCTTGTAGGCAAAGTATGGTTCGGTCCTGCCATATAATCCCCCAAAGGTTCGGCAGACCAGGGACCTAGGAAAATCGCACCGGCGTGGACGATCATCGCTGCGACGTCTCGCGGGTCTTCGGTAATGATTTCCAGATGTTCGGGTGCCATTTTATTGACCAGACGGATGCTTTCATTCAAGGATTCGGTGATGACGATGGCGCCATTATCCTTCAAGGCAGCTTCGATGATTTTCCGCCGGGGTTGCTTTTCAGTCTGGCGTATCACTGCCTGTCTCACTTTTCTACCGAAACTTTCACTTGAGGTGAACAGGACGGCCGCGGCATCCGGATCATGTTCTGCCTGACTTAGAAGATCGGCGGCCACAAAGGCGGGATTGGCCGTCTCATCGGCGATGATCGCAATTTCTGAAGGCCCGGCGACCATGTCGATACCCACATCGATTGAAACCATCTGCTTGGCCACAGCCACATAGATATTGCCGGGACCGACAATCTTATCGACCCGGGGGATGGATTCAGTGCCATAAGCTAATGCTGCGATGCCCTGGGCGCCGCCGATTGTATAGACCGCGTCGATGCCGGCAATCCGAGCCGCAGCCAGAATGGCGGGATTGACCGTGCCGTTTTTTTGCGGTGGCGTGATCATCACGATGTTCTTAACACCGGCGATTTTCGCCGGCAACGCACTCATCAACACCGTAGAAGGGTAGGCTGCTGTTCCTCCGGGGATATAAAGCCCGACGCTTTCAAGTGGGGTGAACCGTTGTTCGACCCGCCCACCGTTTATCATCATATCGATGTTCTTTGGCTTTTGAGCCCCATGAAAGGCACGAATGTTCTTAGCGGCCTGTTTAAGTGCTTCAAGCAACGCTTCATCGAGTTTTTCCGTTGCCGCTTCGAGGCTGCTCCCATCCAGTTTCAAGTTCGCGGGCCGAACGCCGTCGAACTGTTCTGTGAAACGGTAGAGCGCTGTGTCCTTTTCATTGATGACCTGGTCGATAATGTTTCTAACCGTGTCGTTGATTGCCGTTATGTTGAGCTGGGAGCGGGTCCATACTTTCTGCATGGCTTCGGTGTTGCTGGCTTTGATGATATCAATCATTGTTTTCCGTCCTTTCTTCCAACAAAGCCATCACGGCTTTGATGCGTTCATGTTTGAAGCGATAACTCGCAGGATTGACGATCAATCGGGCCGATAGTGCCATCAACGGCTCTAGAATCTCAAGGCCGTTGGCTTTCAAGGTGTTGCCTGTCTCGACGATATCGACAATCACATCACTAAGGCCGATGATCGGACCGAGTTCGACCGAGCCTTGCAAGGGTATGATGTGGATCGGTTGTCTTTTTTTCAGGAAATGCGCTCGGGCGACATTTGGATATTTGGTTGCCACTTTCAACACCGTATCTTTTTGGTAAAGTGTTGTTCCTGGGAAACCGGCAATGGCGAAATCGCATTTTCCGAAACCCAGATCCTTGATCTCATAGACATGGCGATCCTCTTCTAAAATGTTGTCTTTCCCGACAATACCGAGATCGCTCACCCCTTCGCTGACATAGGTCACCACGTCCGAGGCCTTGACGAAGATGTAGCGAATCCGTTGGATCTCATCGAAGAAGACCAGTTTTCTTGAAGCGGTCTTCACCACGGATTTGATACCGAGCGATGCCAACCGCTCGATGGCATCCTTACCGATTCTTCCCTTCGGCAGAGCAATTGTAAGATATGCAGCATTCATTGTCCCTCCCCCGCCATAAGCACATCGAGATCGATGGTGAAGCCGATGGCTGCCACTCGCTTCGATGTCTTCTTATTCACCGGATTGTAACGTCCGCCCTTGATAACAGGTTTACTCTGGCCCGGCAGATAGCCCTGGAAAACGATGCCCTGATAGTAGTCATATTCACTGAGAAGCGCCAGATCGAACGTGATGCGTTCATCCTTATCGCTCAGATCCCCGAGCGTCAAAAGCGTATCGGCACCGCGGCGCATCGTCTTATTCAAAGGCAAGGTTTCCAGAATATCGCGGAGTCTTTGTTGCTTGCCCTCAAGGTCGAACAACCGCAGTGCAACTGCATGCAGTGCGTTGTCTTCCTGCAAAGACCGTTCAGCGAGATACCTCAAGAAGCGGTCTTTATTTTTCCGCATGATCCACGCTTTCATCTGTTTCACTTCCGCATCGGTCTTCCTCAGTCCACCGATCAAGGCATCCAGAAATGTCTGGTTACCGATTTCAAGCACGTAATCAAGTTTAAGACACGCAAAGATACTCTGAATTAAAGCGATGATCTCCCGGTCGGCGTTTCCACCGTTCTGACCAAGATATTCAACACCGAACTGAGCGGTTTTCTCAATGGTAGATGCTGCACGCATCCGGTAGATATCGGTGTCATAGAACAATTTCAGCGCCTCATCGTTTTGCATACGCGGAATCACATCGTTGATGATACTGGTGGTCACATCCGGTCTTAAGACAAGTATTTCACCCCGGTTATCCACGAGTTTGACCATGCTTGCGGGTTTCACCCGCGTGTTCAACTTCGCAAAAGATATATAATCTTCAAATGCTTCAGGTTCAAACGGTTCGTAGCCCTCTTTGATCACAAGATCGATCAAAGTCTGTTTGATTTCGAATTTCCCTGCCTGGTTCTTGAATGTTTCACGAATGCTTTTCATGTCGATTTCTCCTCTTCTTATAATAAAAAAAACGGTGAGCGGTCTCACCGTTAAGCATTGGTCAGACCTTAGGTACGTCAATAAAGGCCTGAATTTTTAAACAATTCAAACCGTTTCAGCGATGATGGTGGTGGTAATAAGCATAAGTTTTCATAATGATGCCTCCTCATTAGGGTATAAAAAAACCGGATAGAAGGTATCTATCCGGGGAACGTCTATTGATAGATACAAGCCCATCGATGCATAAGTAAGAAGGCTTGTATCGTGAAAATCACAATGCAAACCTGTTATCTATGATGATGGACTTGTACGAATTTTTTTGAGATGAACATAAGAATCACGTCCTTTGTTAAATAAAACTATAGCACTATGCAGATCATTAGACAAGCGTTTTGACCCGAAAAGAGAAAGAAAGCGTTTTTTTATTGCAATGAAACCGATCATTGCCGCTATTTTTTGCTATATGGTACAATATAAGTGTTATAGGAAACAGGATCACAACACCGTTTTCCATTTCGCTTCTATAAGGTCATAGTTCGGAGGCAAACCTATGAAATCCTACACAGGTCGTGATTTTGAACGGGACTCTCACAAACACAAGCACAACCATCAGGATATGTTGGATCGTGGCCAAAGAGCGCACCATCACACCGATTCCTGGTTGATAATCCTTTTGATCGCGGTTCCGGTTCTGATTATACTCGCGATTCTGATTTACGCTCTCATCACAAGATAATGCAAAACCAGCGCTCAAAAAGCGCTGGTTTTTTTGAGAAGCGCTTAAAAACGTATGTGCATCTACCGGTCCTGTTCTGCTTTCAACGCTTCATATTTTTCTTCGATCGCCGCCATTTTGGCGGGAATGTCGATGTTTTGCGGGCAATGCCTTGTGCACGCACCGCAGGCGATGCAATGATTGGCACGT
>SLJL01000030.1 GCA_007135105.1 Candidatus Izemoplasma sp. | reverse complement strand
TTCTGCGGTTTGTGCAAACCACGGCACTTGTTCATAGGTTTTCTTGGTCGTTTCCATCAAGGGTAGTAGCTCTTGACGGTTACGATTCATGAGCAGAGCCATGGCATTGCGTTTGATTACCGTCATTCCCCGCCAGGAAAACGCATAATCCTTGTAAGCTTTCATCAGGGTCTTGTTGGATTGTTTCAAGATGGATTCAAGATGGAGCTGACTCGCCGCATCACTTTGAAAGATTTCTCTGTCAACCGGTTTTATCCCCTGATTTTTCGGACAGACATCCTGGCAGATATCACACCCATAGACATAGTTCATCTTCTTCAGATGGTTGAGTTCGATCGGTTTTTTATCCTGAGATAGGTGTGAAAGGCATCGATGGCGATAAAACACGCCTTTTGCCAGTGCATCGGTGGGACAGGCATCGATGCATTTTGTACACGAGCCGCAACTGTCTTCCAGATGGGGGTTCGTCTCGAATGGTACGTCCACCAGCAATGTTGCAAGATATAGGTGTGTGCCATAGGTCGGATGGATGAGAAAACGATTGTGCCCAAGAAATCCGAGTCCCGCAAGATAGGCCGCAAAACGTTCGTCGATGATACTTTTATCGGAACTGCCACGAGCACTGACACCTTTTTTTGCCAGCGCGGCAACCATACCATCGAGCTTCTCTTCAAAAACCAGGTGATAATCCTTACCATGCGCATAACGGGAGATATAACCATAATCCTTACCAAGCTTTTTGGCTTGTGTAGCTGGAAAAGACAAGGCCAAGACAATCATCGTCTCATAGTCATTCAAAAAACCCAAATCTTCATTCAGGTGAGGGAAATGCTTTTTACGCATCTCGATATAAGTTGTGACAGGTATGGCTTTTTGGTCATCCACATGTTTTGACAGGATTTCTTTTATCATAATCTCACCTTTTTACAAAAAATTGGTGGATGCCTGAAGCATCTCACCAATTTTATCGTGACAGCCAGGCGGCTGCGGGATGCGGTGTAGAAAACATGCGCATCTTTTTCACCCGTATTATATCATCAAGTTGATGTTTTGCAAAGATTCAAACATGTTTTTTACGGATGATTTCCTTGAGCTCAGGTTTGAAATTTTGTGATTTCAACATGGCGATTTCTTCTTTATAAGGCGGATATATTCGCTTTTTATCCATCTCAGTTTCCGGTAGATAGGGTGTTTCCAGAATCTTGGGGATCGCCTTGAAACGTTCATGATGCACAATATGGTTCAAGGCATCAAAACCGATATGCCCGAAACCGATATTTTCGTGACGGTCCTTACCGGCGCCACGTTCGTTTTTCGAATCATTGATATGAAGGACGCTGATTCTCTCCAAACCGACAACGTGATCGAAGGTTTCCAGTGTCTTGTCGAAATTCGTCACCACATCATAACCAGCATCGTGGGTGTGGCAAGTATCAAAACATACGCTGAGACGTTCATCGTGTTCGACACCGTCGATGATGGCCTTGATTTCTTCAAAAGTACGACCGACTTCCGTTCCTTTACCGGCCATGGTTTCAAGCGCAATCAGCACATCGAGATCCGCGGTTCTGGCAAGGACCGCGTCCAGACTTGAAACGATATGGGCAATGCCCGTCTCAGGTCCTTCTTTGACGTGGGCGCCAGGATGAAGCACGATCTGGGTGAAACCCATAGCGGCGACACGCTTGACTTCTTCTGTAAGAAAATCGATGGCGAAATTTCGTTTCGTTTCAGCCGGATTCGCCAGATTCATGATATAGGGTGCATGCACGACGACATCTTTCTTGTCGATGCCTTTTTCTTCCATCAACCGGTGCGCTGCGTCAATCTGCATGGCGTCGACCGGTTTTCTTTTCGTGTTTTGTGGGGCACCGGTATAGATCATGAAGGTGTTGGCTTCATACGATAAGGCTTCCTCCACACTGCCTAGCAGCATTTTATCTCCGTTCATGGAGACGTGGGAACCGAGTTTCAACATGTCAGGATCGTCCTTTCTTCTGTTTGTGGTGATATTTCTTCTTATACCCCGGTTTGACGGTATCCTTGATGGTTTTTTTTCGTTTCGGTGGGCGTTCGACTGCCTTGTTCAAGATTTTTTCGTCCTGTTTTTTCGGGATGATTTCCTTATGCTTTACATCAATGAAGTGCAAGGTGACATTTTCCTTAAGCAGATATTTGAATGCGTCGTGGTTACGGTCGGTATAGATGGTGTATACTTTGCCGCTTTGCCCCATTCTACCGGTACGGCCGCTGCGGTGGATGTAGAAGGACATATCGCGCGGAAAGGCAAGGTTGATGATGTGGCTGATGCCTTTGATGTCGATGCCGCGCGAAGCCATGTCGGAGGCGACGATATACTGCACGTTCAGATTGTTGATGTCCCTCAGGACTTGCTTACGTGTCCGGGAACTCAAATCCCCGTGAAGGCTCGTGACTTTCAGTCCGTTTTGATGAAGATGTCCGGCCACGGTTTCCGCTTCTTCCTTGGTGTTGGCGAAAACAAGCGCAAGATAAGGATTGATCGCCGATAGCAACGCATCGAGTGTATCTATCACTTTATCGGGATTGGTTTTTATGAAATGGTGTTTGATCGGTAGTTGTTTCAAACGTTGTGTTTCAAGCACCACTTCCAAGGGATGACGCATCACTTTTTTCAACGTATCCCTGAGCGGTTTGACCATGGTTGCACTAAAAACCATGAATTGCGCTGTTTTCGGGACGGTATTGATGATGGCTTCGAGTTCCGATAAAAATCCGGCATCCAGAGCCATGTCCGCTTCGTCGATGATCAGGGTCCTGGCTTGATGCAGTGGCAAGTGGTTTTCCTTGATCGCCAGATCATAGAGTTTGCCTGGTGTGCCGATCACGATATGTGGCGCCCCGCGACGCAGCCGTTCGATTTCCCGGTTACGGTCCTCACCACCGCTGTAGGTCCTGATTTTGATGGGTTGATCCGAGTGTTCAGCGATAATACGTGCCATTGTCTCGATCTGTTTGGCAAGTTCGCGTGTCGGTGCGACGATGACAGCTTGAACACGTACGTCACTTTCATCTAGACGTTCGAAGATCGGCAATAAAAATGCGTGTGTTTTTCCGCTTCCGGTTTCACTCACGCCGATAACATCACGACCTTTTATCGCTTCGGGGATGATGTTTTCCTGTATTTCCGTCAGTTTCTCGAAATTCAAGGCTTTTATGGCCCGTTGGATATAATCTTTTTTAAATTCTTTCATGGTTGACCCTCATTTCTTTCCAATTTATTATATAATAAAACCGTTAGCATTACCACCAATTCACGATGTGAGGATGATTTTCTTGAAGGTAATCCCCTTGAATCCCCGTGGCTATTGCCATGGGGTTGTCGGTGCCATCAATACCCTGAAAAAAATCGCGGCCGATGAAACGGTAAAAAGACCGATCCATGTGCTTGGCATGGTCGTCCACAACCAGAAGATCGTGGACGACTTTTCCGAACTCGGCATAAGGACCCTCGATAGCCGGCACAAAAGTCGACTCGATCTGCTCGATGACATCGAAGGCGGGACCATTGTCTTCACTGCTCATGGTGTTTCGGACCAGGTTTACACAAAAGCCCGTGAAAAGGGCCTTGACATCATCGATACGACTTGTAGGGACGTTACGCTCAGCCAGGATGTCATCAAGGCATACATCAAAGCGGGTTATCATGTGCTGTTCGCCGGCAAACACGAACATCCCGAGAGTGAAACCGCCACCAGCATCAGCACACACGTAACGGTAATCGAAACCGAAACGGATCTTGAAAACCTACACATAACACGGAAGAAAATCGCCTTGACGAATCAGACGACGCTTAGTTTCTATGACCTTTTTTCACTGGTTGAAACCGCTAAGAAGAAATTTCCATCTCTAGAGGTCATCGAAGAGATCTGCGATGCGACAAAACAAAGACAAAACGCAGTAAAAATGCTTCCTGAGACTACCGACCATCTGTTTGTTGTCGGCGATGTCCGTTCAAACAACGCGGCCCAGCTTGTCAAAGTCGCCAATCAGAAGGGCATTGCGGCCACCTTGATCAATAGTGTTGAAGATTTGGATATCGCCATGTTGGAAACAATGAACACCGTCGGTGTGACCGCCGCAGCCTCTACTCCGAGTCAGCTCACGAAAGAAGTCATCGACTATCTTGAAACTTTCAATCCTGAAGCACCGCATACACCGGAGTCCAAGGTGTTGAATCAAAATATTTTCATCAAAAAAAAGACATGATCAATGTCTTTTTTCATAATTGAATGCATCCAGTAGTACTACTGTTGTTGCATGGCGAAAAGCAACCAGACAAAAACCATGGCGATTGCCAACAAGGAAAACAGAATCGCCATCTTCGGATACTTCTTGATGCTTTTATCATACATATGCGCCTTATTCATCAGATCAAAGATGCCCATGAACAGTGCAAAGCCTGCGGGAAATAATGCAAACACGCCTACAAAAGGTATCGCAGAGAGCACTAGGGCAAACAATGATAAGTAAAAAGCAATCTTTCCCATGAAATCGCTCCTTTCTTTCAGTCTAATCCTAAAAGACCATAAAGTCAAAACTTTATCCGTTTATCGTTACAAGGAGGGCTTCTGCGATGCCGAGGTCACAAAATGCTCCAATACCGGTTACCGACATCATTTTTATGTTAAAATAGAGTTTGAGGTGATAAAAATGCAAAGATTCGAAGATTTCACATATGAAAGACCGAATATGGATGAAGTCAAGCAAGCTTTTCAGGATGCGTTGGAGACTTTCAAAAACGCAAGCTCCGCAGACGAGCAAGAACAGGCAATGGAACAGATCAACAAGCTAAGACTCAATTTTCAAACCATGGCACAACTGGCCAACGTGCGCCACTCGATTGACACCAATGATGAATTTTACGAAAAGGAAAAAGCGTTTTTCAATCAAAACTCTCCCGCATATTCCCAGTTGAACAACGCTTTTTATCGGGCCCTCGACAATGCCAGCTTCAAAGAGGAACTCATCAACAGAAAAGGGGCCTTGCTTTTTGAAAAGGCCAGGATGTCACTCAAGACTTTTGATCCTGCAATCATGGACGAGATGAAGCAGGAAAACGAGCTGACCACCAAACACCAGAAGATTCTTGCCAGCGCACAAATCGAGTTCGAAGGCAAGGAATACAATCTTTCTCAGATGGCACCCTTTGCCCAAAGCAAAGATCGTGAAACGAGAAAAAAGGCCTCAAAAGCCGTATCGAACTTTTTCCAGAAACACGAGGATGATTTCGATGACATCTATGATAAGTTGATCGAACTGAGAACCACCATGGCAAAGAAACTGGGGTATCCTTCTTTTACGGAGCTCGCTTACGACCGGCTTGGTCGTATGGGATACGGTCCGAAAGAAGTCAAAGCCTACCGCGACCAGGTCGCCGATAAGATTGTGCCCCTGGTCGATGAACTTCAAAAAAGAAAAGGCAAACGTATCGATGTCGACCCGCTATATCATTATGATCTTTCCTTTGAGTTCAAATCCGGAAACCCGACGCCAAAAGGGGATAAGGATGCTCTTGTGGCCCATGCGAAAACCATGTATGAGGCCATGGGCGAGGAAACCGGAACGTTTTTCAACATGATGGTCGACCGCAATCTCATGGACTTGGAAAGTAAAAAAGGTAAAGCGGGCGGCGGGTACTGCACCATGATTGCTGATTACGGCGTCCCTTTCATTTTCGCCAACTTCAATGGAACCAAACACGATGTCGATGTCCTGACGCATGAAGCGGGACATGCCTTCCAGTTCTACATGAGCATGCCGCTGAAAACACCGGAATATATTCTGCCTTCGTTTGAAGCAGCCGAGATCTTTTCCATGAGCATGGAATTTCTCGCCTGGCCCTGGGTTGAGGGTTTCTTCAAGGAAGACACCGACAAATACAAGTTTTCACATCTGTCCCAGGCGTTATTCCTCATCACCTATGGTGTCAGCATCGATGAGTTCCAGCATGAGATCTACGCCAGACCCGAGCTTTCCAAACAAGAAAGAAAAGATCTTTGGCGATCCATCGAGCAAAAATATGCTCCCTATCGTGTCTATAAGGATGACCGGTATCTTGAAGGCGGCAATGCCTGGCAACGCATCATGCACATCTTCGCCGTACCGTTTTACATGATCGACTACACCTTGGCACAAGCCGTAGCCTTACAGTTTTGGACCTTATCACAAAAAGATTACGACCATGCCTTCGACCGGTATGTGAAACTTGCGAAGATCGGTGGTTCCAAGCCTTTCATCAATCTTGTCGAAGAGGCCGATCTCAGCAATCCGTTCACACCCGGGACTCTCGACACGGTCATCAAACAGGTAAAGGATCATCTGGACAGCGTGGATGACACAAACTTATAAACTCTAAAGATAAAGCGATTGATTCTTTCTAAAATGGAACCTATAAAATGGACACTCTAAAAAAGAGTGAAAGTTTTATAGGTTTTTTGTATACTTAAATCAAAGAGAGGTCATATTATGGGAAAACACTATTTCACTGATAAAGAAGTCCAAGAGTTAAATAAAAACAAATACGTTAAACAAGTGTCAAGTAAAGCGATTACCTACACGGATGAGTTTAAAGTCCACGTTATATTAGAACTTGAAGCTGGGAAAAGCGCCAAGCTGATTTTCCATGAAGCAGGGTTTAACACATCTGTTTTAAAAGAACGACGAATTCAATCAGCGGTTCGAAGGTGGAAAGAACAATACAATACTGGAGGCTTTGGGCGCTTAAGAGATACAAGGAAACAAGAAAGCGGTAGACCACGTAAAAAGAAGAGAACTCCAGAAGAAGAAAATGCCTACTTAAGAACAAAAATATCTTATTTGGAAGAGGAGTTAGAGCTCGTAAAAAAGTTCG
>SLJL01000121.1 GCA_007135105.1 Candidatus Izemoplasma sp. | reverse complement strand
TTCTCTGGCTGTGTTAAAATATAGATGGTGGTGATACCATGATCAACTATCCGACCAAGAAGACGGTGTCCAAAAAGGAAAAAAAGGTCAGTGTCAAAAACCGCGGCATGCGGTTCGAGAAACTGATCGACGAGGCGAATGCCTTTTATTTGTCGATGGACAAGGCGGTCATCCACAAGAAACCGACGCCGATTCAGACCGTGCAGGTCGATTATCCCTCAAGATCCAAGGCGAAAATCAAGGAAGCCTACTATAAGACCCCTTCCACCACCGACTATAACGGTGTCTACCAAGGGAGATACCTTGATTTCGACGTCAAGGAAACGCGCTCGCGGACCAGTTTTCCGCTGAAGAATATCCACGAGCACCAGATCGAGCATTTACAAAGAATCGAGGCGCACGGCGGTTATGCATTTTTGTTGATTCACCTTGCTGCTGTTGATACGACCTATCTTATGCCCTATAGCGAACTCAGACCATTTTTGAAACGTTCTAAAACCGGCAGAAAATCGATGACGCTTGATGAAATCATGGAAACCGGATATGCAATCAAGGAAGGCTACCGCCCGCGCATCGATTACCTCAAAGCGGTCGATGCCTGGTTCGGGACTATGAAAAACGGATGAACGTTTCATCCGTTTTTTTTATAGTGTTGTGCCGCTTTTGATGGTGGTGCCACTACCTGTGAATCTAGCAGTGCTTTGAATCCGGCAATTACGTTCTATGATTGTATCCTCTGGAACTTTGACGCCTTTGGCGATGACGTTGATACCACTTGAGAGAACATCCGGTTTTTCCGCATTGGGTGTATGGTCATCTCCGTGGCCGATCCTGGCATTGAAACCGATGGTGACCTCTTTATCGAGAATCGCGTTTTCCACAATGGCTCCTGGCATGATCTCACAGTCGTTCAGAATGACCGAGTTTTTTACAACCGCTCCCGGATGAACGATCACACCGGGTGATAAAACACTTCTAATCACGTCACCGGCGACAATCGAGCCGTTGGAAATCAGCGCCTGGGAGATATTGGCTTTCGAGCCGAGCTTCACTGCGGGCAACTCCTCGCTTCTGGTGTAGATGCGCCATGCACGGTCATACATGTCGAGGGGCACCCGGTCAACAGTCGCGGTCAGTTCAAGATTGGCTTCCAGGTAGGCGTCATAGGTACCGACATCCTTCCAGTAGCCTTCAAAAACGTAACTGTATGCTTTGCCGCCGATCAGATGGGGCACGATGTGCTTTCCGAAATCGAGCCCATCGGCTTTTACGGTCTGCAGGGCTTCGACCAGCGTATCGGTGTTGAAGACATAGATGCCCATCGAGGCGAGATTCGAATCGGTTTTTTCCGGTTTTTCCTGAAACTCGATGATTTTTCCATCGGCGTTGGTCCTGAGTATGCCGAAGCGGTGTGTTTCTGCCATCGGCACTTCCTGAACGGCGATGGTCAGTTCGGCACCGGTCTGTTTGTGCTGCTCGATCATCTTGCTGTAATCCATCTTGTAGACGTGATCACCCGAGAGGATGATGACGTATTTTGCACCGGAGCGGATGACATACTGCAGGTTCTGCAGCACACTGTCGGCCGTGCCTGCATACCATTTCTTGTAGGGCTGAAGCAACGACAGTTTCGTGTCTCTCCTGTCCAGGTCCCACGGTTTGCCCACCCCGAGATGTTCGTTCAGGGATAAAGGCAGGTACTGTGTCAGGATGCCGATATGATAGATGCCGGAGTTCGAGCAGTTGCTCAGTGAGAAATCGATGATGCGGTATTTTCCCGCGAACGGGACGGCCGGTTTGACTCTTTTTTCACTCAGCAAATCAAGTCGCGAGCCTCTGCCGCCGGCGAGGATGAGTGCTAGGGTTTCCATGTTATTCGCCTCCTAAGGATTGATAGAGTTCTTCATAGATTTTCGCGCTGGCTTCCCAGGAGAAATCTTCCTGCATGCCGCGTCGTCTTACCTGATTGAAATTACGTTTGTTATTGAAAAGGGCGAGTGCCGCATCCAAGGTTCTGGCCAAGTCTTCGCTTGAGAAATTCAGAAAGCCAAGACCGGTGCCGCTATTGGTGAACTTGTTGTAGGGTTCGACCGAGTCCTTAAGACCACCGGTTTGCCGCACAACGGGTAACGTGCCGTACTTGAGCGCGATCAGTTGCGACAATCCGCAGGGTTCGAACCGCGAGGGCATCAAGAAGAAATCAGCGCCGGCATAGATGTTGCGGGCGATTTTTTCACTATAGCCGAAATATAGACCGACCAGTTCGGGGTAAGCACGTCTGAGCGATTCGAAATAATGCTGCAGGTCCTTATCGCCGCTACCCAGAACGATCAACTGTAGTTTTTTGGCTTTCAGAAGCGGCTCGATGATGCCTTTTAATAACGTGAATCCTTTTTGTTCTGTCAAACGAGAAACGATACCGAAGACCGGTAGTGTTTCATTCTCGAGATGAAACATCTTCAATAGGGCTTGTTTATTCGCTTCCTTACCCTTTAGGTAGTTGTGCAGATGGTAGTTCTTATGGATCAACGGGTCGGTTTTTGAATTGAAATCCTCATAGTTGATGCCGTTCATGATGCCTTTCAGGGTATCTTTCCTGTCTTTTAGAATTCCTTCCATGCCGTAACCGAAGTAGGCATATTGGATCTCTTCGGCGTAAGCGGGTGAGACCGTCGTCACATAATCGGCTGTGACAATGCCGCTTTTAAGAAAATTGATCATGCCGTCGTATTCAATTTCTTCACTGAACGGGACGCTCAGATAGGGCATCAGTTGTTTGTCGAATATGCCCTGGTAGGCGATGTTGTGAATGGTGAAAACCGTGTGGATATGGCGTAGTCTTTTCTCTTTGGATACTTTCATGATATAGGGGATGAGACCTGTTTGCCAGTCGTGCAAGTGCAGGATGTCCACATCGTAGTTCAGATGTTTGATCAAGGCGATGACCGCATGGGAGAAATATCCGTAGCGCTCGCCGTCATCATAGTCGCCGTAAAGATTCGGCCGGTAACCGAAATAGTATTCGTTGTCGATGAAATAGATGGTCATGCCTTCATGACGCATCGATTCGATGCCGACGAATTCCTTCTTCTTTGCAATCGGTACTTTTGTGGTGTGTTCCAAAATGAGTTTTTCCTGATATTTTTCTTTGATGGCCTTGTTTTTCGGCAGGATGAGCGTAATCTCGTGGCCGCGTTTTTCCATGGCTTTCGGCAAGGAGCCGAGCACATCGGCGAGGCCACCTGTTTTCACAAAGGGTGTTGCTTCACTGCCGATAAACAATATTTTCATACCTATCCCTCCACTTGTTATTATACATGATAAGCGCCCGCCATACACATCAAAAAAAGGAAACCTATAACGTTTATAGGTTTCCTTGCCGGATAAAATCGGGGACGAGGGGGTTATTCGCTCGGTTTCAACTGCTCTTCCATGATGGTATAGATGATGAAACCGAGGATGGCGACCAAGATGATGGTCGGGACCATGTAGCTTGCGTTATAGGTCAATGAATAGAGCCAAGTGGATTGTCCCTCGGGGGTGAAAACGCTGAAAATGGTGATACCGGATAGAAAGTGGACGATGAAACGCAAAAGGCCACCTATTGCAGCAGCAATCGCAAAGGTCGTTGCGGTATGTTTTTTGTATTTGAAGACAAGCGCCGCCAAACCGACCACACCATAGGCCAGAATGTAATCCACGGGGCCTTCGATCCAATGGACATAGATCACGAATCCGACAAGCATCCAGTTGATAAGACCGAAGATCAGGCCCGATATCACACCGATTTTAAGCCCGTGGCGATAAGCCAGGACGATGATGGGTAGAATCGAGATGGAGATGGAGCCACCTTGCGGTAGACGCGGCATGACCATGGATAGGTACTCAAGGCCGGTCGCCAAAGCGATCAAGATGGCTATTTCCGTCATTTGACGGGTTGTCATATGTGTTATTTTCGTTTCTGTGGACATCTGTATATCACTCCTAGTTGAGATGTAAAAAAAGAGTTTTGTCCGCCCAGGACAAAACTCAAAAACAAAGTTTGGTATCCTACGCTGGCATTACCCAGATCAGGTAAGGTTTCATTCTAGTATCAAGAATGTCTCAGCCTAGTTCTCTAAGCTCCCCTGATTTTATCGACAATTTCAGTATAACATAAATCCTGGTGATGACAAGCAAAATACTAGTTCAAAAACGTCTGGAACTCCAGCGTGTGACCATCCAGATCCTTGCAATAGAAATGATAGATCTTAAAGACGTCGTTGAGTGTCGGTTTTGTGACATCCAGCGCCCTTGATTTCACATGGTTGTACATCTTCTCGACATCGATCCTGCGTTCATACACGAAGGTGATGCAGGTGGAATTCGGTTCGACTTTCGGATGATGGGTACAAAAACCGATTTTTCCGTGCCCGTTCATATCGTAGATAAGACATTTGCCCTGGTCTTTGTACAATTTCAAGTTCAGCACGTCACCGTAGAACTTCTTCACGTTTTCCAAGTCATAGGTTTTATAAAAATGGATGGCATCGATCATATAAGAACCCCCTTATTCGATGATTTCGATGATCAACGGTTTTTCTTCCTGGAACTCTTCGGTGATCCGGAAAGCTTCCAGTACCGTTTTTATTTCAGCGGTGATGTCATCTTTGTTGTTGTAGATGTAGGCGAGAACCTCGTCTTTTTCGACTTTGTCGCCGACTTTTTTGTTAAGGACGATGCCGACATCGGGATCGATCGTATCATCCTTGGTGGCGCGTCCCGCGCCGAGTCGCATGGCCGCAAGACCGATATCGAGCGCATTCAGTGCTTTGACATAGCCGCTTGATTCGCTTTTGACGGCGATGATACCATTGGTTTTGATGTAGTCGTTCAAATCCGGGAATGTACCATCTTGGGATTCGACCATGGCCTTGAATTTATCGCTGGCTTCTAAGTTATTGATTTTTTCTTCTATCATGTCTCTGGCGTCTGCCACGTTTGCGGTGAGACCGGCATGGTGGATCAGATACGCCCCGATTTCCTTACAAAGCTTGTGGAGATCTTTCGGACCGTTGCCTTGCAGGGTTTGAATCGCCTCCACGACTTCGAGCTTGTTGCCGACGGCGAAACCGAGCGGTTCACTCATATCCGTGATGAAAGCGATGATCTTCTTGTTGAAGTTCTTGCCGATTTTAACCATGATGCGTGATAGCTCGCGGGCATCTTCCAGAGTCTTCATGAAGGCGCCTTCGCCGATTTTGACATCGAGGACGATCACATCGGCGCCACTGGCGAGCTTCTTGGACATGATCGATGCAGCGATGAGTGGGATCGATGGCACGGTACCCGTGACATCCCTCAGCGCATAAAGCAGTTTATCGGCCGGGGCCAGGGAACTTGTCTGACCGGCCACGGCGATGTTGAGGTCGTTGACCTGTTTTATGAAGCTCTCGTTGTCCAGGCTGATGTTGAAGCCGGCAATGCTCTCAAGCTTGTCGAGGGTTCCACCGGTATGGCCGAGACCTCTGCCGCTCAATTTGGCGAATTTTGCGCCACATGCGGCCACAAGCGGTCCGAGTACCAATGTGGTCTTATCACCGACGCCGCCGGTGGAATGTTTATCGACCTTGATGCCGTCTATTGAGGATAGGTCTATCGTATCGCCGCTATTGAGGATGGCTTCTGTCAGATGTGTGGCTTCTGCGTCGTTCATGCCGTTGAAATAGATGGCCATCATCAGACTGGAAATCTGATAATCCGGAATGTCGCCTTTGGTGTAGCCTTGAATGAAGAAATCTATCTCATCTTTCTTCAAAGTATGGTTGTCGCGTTTTTTTTCGATGATGTCTACCATTCTCATAATGCATCACTCCTATTATTAGTGTCGTTGAGGTATTGTCACGTATTGAAGCATACTCTTATCTTATCATGATTCCGTGATTATTTCAGCTTTGTCCGTGTTCGATTTTTTCAAACCGGTCGAGTTGCGATTGGATGATGGCCTTGACATGTTTGCTCAAGGCTTGCGTGTTCATATCCTCATATTCATCGGGGGAGATGACGGGGTGGATATGAATGTAGACATTGTGTCGTTTGATGGGCCAGTACTTGAGCAGACTGCAAAAATTGTAGATGCTGACCACGAGTATGGGGGCTTTCGGCTTCGTCGCCAACTTGAAAGCGCCGGCTTTGAAGTCGATCATCTCGTTGCCATGGGAACGGGTGCCTTCGGGGAAAATCGATACGGGCACCCCGTTCTCATATTGTTTGATGCCTGCGAGGATCGATTTGATCGCGCTGCGATCGCTGAGTCGGTAGATGGAGATGTTCCCGAGCAGTTTCACCAGATGTCCGATGACAGGCCATTTGAATAGCGAATGTTTGGCGATGAAGATCATCGGTTGGTTCTTTATCAGCGGTTTGATGGCGATGATGTCGAAATTTGTCTGGTGATTGCTAACCATGACAAAGGGTTCATCGGGAATGTTTTCCGTGCCAGAGACAATGATTTTAGCGCGCAGTACACGCATGACGAAATGCATCAGGCTCATCACGAACCGGTGGTTGCGCATGTTCTTGGTCTGGTCCCCTTTTTGAAAACGTCCATAACAGGCCATGAGTAGAAATAGAGCGACGAAGCCGCTCAGTAATCCTAGAAGAAGGGACGCCAACCAGAACAAAGGGGCGGGGAAATCCAACCGATAAGCGTCAAAAAGCCAAAGGTAGACCAGCGTCATGAGCAGCGTGACCATGCTATAGAAGGTTGTAATCATAAGTGGTATCCTTTCTTTGATAGACCGCAAAGCTGAGATTGCCACAAGTTTCTGAAGCTATCTTGGCGAATTTGGTTTCATCGTAATCCGGAAAATAGGTATCACCCGAATATGTGCCGCCGATATGTGTGATGTAGAGTCTGTCAGCGA
>SLJL01000028.1 GCA_007135105.1 Candidatus Izemoplasma sp. | reverse complement strand
CCGCTTGATCTGTTGAACATCACCGTCTTCATCTTGTATGATACCGAAACCGATGGCGCGATCGTTAGAAACGGTACGTTGACAGAGGATTGGGTGGAATAATATGAAGAATACTAAAGGTTTTACGCTGTTTGAAGTGCTTGTGGCCATTTCCGTCGGTAGTATCCTCATCGTGACGTTGATGAGTCTTTTGACGACGGTCCTTCTGACCCGCAACCAGGTCGATTACACCAACCGTCTCGACTTTGCGGTGTATGAGGTCAACCAGACGATGGCCGACCGCTTCGAGCGCTTGGGATATAAATCGATTCTCGATCTAGTTGAACAAGAGATGGTAACCGCCGCAGCCGGAGACTACGTGTTTCTACTGACACGGGAATACGAGATGGCTGTCGATGATGAAGGCATGATCCAACCGACTCAGGAAGGATACAAGGAAGAATATATTCTGCTTTTGGACATTGCCGCCGACAACCTTTATCTCGGACCCCGCGATGCGTTCATCCTTGAAGGCATGCTTGATAACCCCGAGACGGATACACGGGAAAACCACATCATCTCATCACCGCGCATGAATTTCTATGCGGGTTCGACCATCACCCTTACGTGTCTTGAGAATCACAATCCCTCGATTGCCTCTGTCATTGATTTGAACAGCGACTGTGCACACGCTTTTCTTGAATTCGACCTGGAAATCAGTTATACTTTAGCAAACGGCAACGCCTTAAGTCCGAAACGCTATGTCTCAACCCTGTTCTATTGAAAAAAAAGGTGGTGAAAGGTATGAAAGCAATGATCAACAATGAAAAAGGTTCTGTTTTAAGTGTGGCACTCATGGTGATTGTCATTCTTACCTTTGCCCTCAGTGCAACCACCTCCTATACCGTTTCGGTGGCCACACGTACCACGGCGTTGAACCAGACACAAGACGATGACATCATCGCCCGCACCCGCATCAACATGGCCCGTCACGAACTGGTGATGTTCATCTCCGGTTTGACCGAAGAAGAATTCAATAATGAAGATACCAACTACCTGATCTATTCATTCATTAAGGAAGCGGACCCCGATACCGGCAGAGCCAGTCTCGAGGATCGTTATTTCGTTGAAATCGAAGATAGGACCACCGAGACGATGAAACCAGCCAGACAATACCGTATCCGCTACACGAAACTCGACGGTACGGTAATCTACCGCGACCTTTTCGTTTCCCGCAGTGAAGAAGAAGACAATCCCGATGACGATCTGCAGACGATCATCGACGGCATTTCCAGTGACGAGGACACCGAAGAATACAGCTGTACAGGCGATGAATGCATCGATATGTTCAAAGACGCCGTCAACTGGCACAACGCACCTGGTCAACCGCACAGCGCCGAACTCGAAAACAACATCCTGATCGAAGGCGACATCGTCTTTGAAGGTCAACAGCAAACCGGTACCCTGGATCTGAACGGTTATGCTATGTACATCGATGGCAACTTCACGATGAGAGATTTCGTTGAGATCATCGGCCCTGGTATCATTGTCGTTTCGGGAAATTACTATCTCGAACAGTTCGAAAACATGGATATCTACGATAATGTCCTGATATTGGTCCAAGGTAAGACCGACATGGATTTCACGCACAGCAATGCTGGTCGCAGAAGACTTACAATGACCGACTCGGCCATCATGTCCTTCAATGTCAATGGTATCTTGAATGGTGCCGAGGAAGAAGGCGTGAGTTATGTGGAGTATCTGATCAACAACGATTACGGTGACATCCATTACATTGGGGATATCGAACAGTTCGATGGGGTCTCATGGTCCTATATACTGAATGAGTTCGATTTGGAACTCGGTAGCGACTACGATTTCTCACAAGGGTCCTTCCAGGAAGAAGAGTAACTTTTAGTTCACACCAATACAAAGGCAGCTTCCACGATGTGGAAACTGCCTTTTTTTGATTGTGTTATGGATGGGATTACCCGATCTGGTCGGACAAAGCGAGGGACGGCAGCATGACCGCGAGGATCATGACGACGATCATCGCGTAGATGAAAATGAGCAGCAAGGGCTCCAAGGCTTTTTTCATGCGTTCGACCTTGATTTCACTGTCTTCGTCGTAGAAATCGGCGAGGTTGCCCATCATCTGGCCGAGCTCACCACTTCTTTCGCCGACGCTCATCATCCGGTTGAAGACGATTTCCGAGGCGAAATGGTGTTCGAAGGCGGTGCTCATGAACTCCCCGCCGGTGACTTTCTTCTGCGCGTCGATGAGAATTTCCTTATAGACCTTGTTGTCGATGGTGTTCCAGGTCGTTTTCAAGGAATCCTGCAAGGGAACATGGTTTTTCATCATCTGCGCCAAGGTCGAGGCGATGCGTGATAGGTTGTTCAGTTTGACGACTTCGCCGAAGATCGGCATGCGGATGGCGATATAACTGAGGGCGTACTGGATTTTATAGAATTTCTTGATCAGATACCGCATGGCGATGATGAACAGGATCAAGCCTCCGAGGATATAGAGGATGTTCGCCCTTAGAAAGTTGCCTGTGTTCATGAAAAGGAGTGTCATCGTCGGCAGTTCGCCGCCGAGGGAATCATACATCCCTTCGAATTGTGGCAGTACGCCGACCATGAGGAACACGGCCACACCGAGGGCCACACCCATGTAGATGATCGGCAGCATCATCGTGCTTTTGATCGATGATTTGAGCCGGTATTGTTTTTCGAAGTATTCGACGATTTCATCGAGGACTTCATCCAGGTCACCGACCTTTTCACCGACGGCGATCATGGCGATGAGGATCCGGGGAAACTCGCGGGGAAACTCACTGAAGGCGTCGGATAAGGTCTGACCGCTGTTTACGGAGTAATAGACACCGTAAAGAATACGTCTGACATTTTTGTTGGTCTGTTGGGTGGCGAGAATTTCGCAGGCTTCGTTCAGTTTGACGCCCGAACGCAGCAAACTCGACAGTTGTTTCAGATAGAAGATAAGGTCGGTTTCTTTCAAGACCTTGTTCAGGGTTATGCGGTTCAAACGGGCGATGATGGAGTCGTGGCGATCGATTTCGATCGCTCTTAGACCGTTTTCAAACAGGAACTGATCGACGATCGCCTTGGAGGGTCCCTCGGCGATGCCTTTGACGATCTTGGAATCCTTCATCCGCTTGGCTTTGTACTTATAATCATAAATGATCATGCCTTGGCCTCCTAATCGAGTCCGAGTTTCAGGATTTCTTCTACGGTGGTGATGCCGGCTTCCACTTTGGCGAGTCCGGCTTCCACAAGTAGGCGCATGCCGTCTTCACGGGCCTGGGTGACGATGTCGTATTCCTTGTCGTTGTTGGATATCATCCGGACGATCTTATCGTTGACGTCAAGGATCTCAAAAACGGCGACACGGCCTTTGTAGCCTTTGTTGTTGCAGCTCGAACAGCCGACGGCACGTTTGACTTTCTTGATGTTGGGAAAGCCGTTGCGGGCGAAGATCTCTTTTTCGTTCTGGGTCGGTGCTTCGTTCTTGCCGCAGACCGTGCAGATGCGTCTGACAAGCCGTTGTGCCACGATGCCCGATAGGGATGAAGCGACCAGGAACGGATCGATGCCCATATCGACCATCCGGCCGATGGTTTTGACCGAGGAGTTCGTATGGATGGTTGAAAGCACCAAGTGGCCGGTCAAGGCTGCCTTGACGCTGATTTGGGCGGTGTCGGTATCCCGGATCTCCCCGATCATGATGATGTTCGGGTCCTGACGCAAAATGGAACGTAGTGCGTTGGCGAAAGTGAACTCGATATCGGGGTTGACGTTGACCTGGTTGACCCCTTCGAGTTCGATCTCGACCGGGTCTTCAACGGTGATGATGTTGACTTCTTCATCGTTCAGCTGGTCCAGGCACGCATATAGCGACGTCGTTTTACCCGACCCGGTGGGACCACTGACCAGGACGATGCCGTTGGGACGGCTGATCAGACGCATGAAACTTTTTTGTTCCTGCTCGGTCAGACCGAGACGGTCGATGCCGTGTGAGTCCCTGGAGAGGTCGAGCACACGCATAACCGCTTTTTCACCGCGTACGGTGGGCAAAGTGGAGATCCTGAGGTCGATGGGTCGGCCTTCGATGACAGTCTTGATTCGGCCGTCCTGCGGGTTTCTCGTATCGGTGATGTCCATATGGCTCATGACCTTGATCCGGCTGATCAGTTTCGGTAGAATGACTTTCGGCAAGGCTTTTTCGGTTGCAAGGACACCATCGATGCGGTAGCGTATCTTGAATTCGATATCCGTCGGGTCGATATGAATATCGGACGCACCGCTTTTCACCGCTGTCAGCAAAAGCTGGTTGACCAGCTGGACAATCGGTGATTCCGAGGCGTCCTGTTCGGGTTCCTTGATCATCTCGTCATAGAATTTCTCATCGCTTTGCTTTTGCTTATCGACTTCGATGCCGAGCGATTTCAAGGTTTTGGTGAAACCGTAGTAACGGGCGATGGCGGTTTCGATGTCGTTTTTGGTCGCGAGCACCGTTTCGACATTCATCCCGGTCTTTAGGCGGACGTTTTCAATGGTGGGAAAGTCCAATGGGTCGTTGGTCGCGATGACAAGCCGGCGACCGGCGATGTTGATCGGCATGATTTTCGAACGGGAGACAAAATCCTCATCGAGTAGTTTGAGAACCTGGTCATCGACGAAGATCATCCCGAGGTTGACCCGTTTAATCCCAAGTGAATCTGAAAGGGCATCGACGATCTGCGTATCGGTACAGTAGCCGAAGCGAATCAACGCTTCCCCGATCTTTTCACCGCGCTCCCTTTTTCTTAGTGCCTCTTCAATTTCATCTTCGGTGACGACGTTCTCACTGACAAGAACCTCGCCTAACCGTTTCGGGGCATTTTTAGCCATGGTCTCACTTCCTCTTTTTACTCGTCGTTTTCATCATCGGGGCCTTCGTAGATGATTTCCGTGATCGAAGGGTAGAACTCGAAGATGATTTCCACCGTTTCATCGTTTTCATAGATGACGGGGTTGTCGAAAATATCGATGATGCGTCTGGTTACAACGACATGCATGGCATCGACGCCTTCCTGGGCTTCACCTTCATTGGTGGTCGTCTGGGTCGGGTGGTCGATGCGGTTCATGACGGTTTCGGTTTCGATGGTATATAGATACGGCGGACCGATGAGACGGGCACCGATGTGCTGGCCGATTTCGAAAAACTCGACATGATAATCGATCATGTGGTGATTTTCGAACACGAAATCGAAGTTCAACGAACGGTTGATCCTGACGTTGACACCGTAGTACGGATAGCTTTCCAGCGTATACAGGTTGAAGTCGATTTGTGGATTGAAATGGCTTTCCTGGATGTACATCGTCGAATGTTTAATGAGACCCTGAAGCAACATGCCGATGACATTCAGTTCACTCGAGGTGAACGTTGCGTCGAAATCATCAAGGACACTGTTGATCGAGTAGGAATCGATCGGGTAGTTTCCTTCCGGCAGATGGGCGTTGAGCTTGTTGAGCAATGTCGTGCGGCTGACCCCTTGCGGCACGGGCAGCGTCACTTCGTGGATCGTTTCGAACAGTTGCGCTTCATCGATGATGTAGTGGTTCAGTTCCATGCGTGAGAAACGTCTGAGCTCGGATGCGTCCCTTAACACATCCTCGATCATCTCGTCCATGTCGAACTGGTCTTGAAGACCATCCATGAACGGTTCGTTCAGCAATTGAAAATCCACGGTGTTTCTGGCACCGGTGGAATAGTTGACAACGAGATTGTTGCGGGCTCCGTCCCGCGCAAGCAGCATCGAGGCGGGGATGTTGAACGTGAACAGCTCGCGGTCGAATTCGTAATAGTAGCCCTGATAGCCGACTTCAAAGACGACATCGTCATCCTCGAGCCAGTTGATCAAGTGGTTGCGCACTTTCTCTTCGGCTTCTTCCTCGGTGAGGCCGCCGACATAGACGTTGCCGATGATGGTGTTTTCGGAGTACACCCCTATATTAAAACCGGTGACCATGAAATAGAAAAAGATAAGGGCACCGGCGCCGAACAATAGAATGATGGCGGAATAGAGATAATATCCGATATTGCTGTTCATGAGGTTACGAAACATGCGCATCACCTTCCCTGTGCAGTTATTCATATTATACAATAATCATGCGTGTTTGACAAAAACTACCGGCTTTTTTCGGAAAAAAACTTCCAGCAATATTGCCGGAAGTTTTAAGTGTTAGTCAATTCATTCAAGCAAGTCTTTGTATTTGACAACGGGTTTCCTTGCCGCAAGTGCTTCATCAAGACGTCTGACCGGGGTGTTGTATGGGGCGTTTTTGAGGATGCTGGCATCCTTTTTCGCTTCCGCGGCGATGTCTTTCATCACTTTGATGAAGTGGTCGAGGGTCTGTTTTGATTCGTTTTCCGTCGGTTCGATCATCATGGTCTCTTTGAACATGAGCGGGAAATAGACCGTCGGCGGATGCATGTCGTAATCAAGTAGACGTTTGGCGATGTCAAGGGTTCTCACGTCGATCGAGCGGTCTTTAAGACCGTCAAAGACGAACTCGTGTTTACAGACACCTTCTACTGGCAGCTTGTAGGTATCCTTGAGGCTCTCCTTGATATAGTTCGCGTTCAAGACACTCATCTTGGCGATTTCAGGTAGGCGTTCCTTGCCGTTGGTGAGGATGTAGGCATAAGCGCGGATCAAGACACCGAAATTACCATAGAAATGCGATACCTGGCCGATCGATTCGGGTTGGTTGTAATCGATGAGGTATAGATCGCCGGCCTTGCGGATGACGGGTTGCGGCAAATACTTCTTGAGCGCCTTGGTGACGCCCACGGGACCGCTACCGGGGCCACCGCCGCCGTGCGGGGTGGAGAAAGTCTTGTGCAGGTTGATGTGCATGATGTCAAAGCCCATGTCACCGGGTCTGGCCTGACCGAGAATCGGGTTGAGGTTGGCTCCGTCATAATAAAGGAGCCCGCCCGCTTCATGGACAAGACGCGAGACTTCGAGAATGTCCTTTTCGAACATGCCGATGGTGTTCGGGTTGGT
>SLJL01000123.1 GCA_007135105.1 Candidatus Izemoplasma sp. | reverse complement strand
GATAAGATTCTAAAAAAAATCGGCGAGGAAAGCGCCGAGGTGATCATCGGCGCTAAAAACAAGGATAAGGAAAACACCGTGAATGAAATTGCCGATCTGGCTTATCACCTATTGGTTCTAATGGTCAACGAGGACATTGAAATAAAGGAAATCACCGAAGTACTGGAGGCAAGAAGACAGTGAAAATTCCCGATCAGCACATGCATACAAGCTATTCTTTTGACGCGCACGAAACAGCGACGTTTTCAGCCTACATAAAAAAGGCTGAAGCACGCGGTGTATCCCAACTAACCTTTACCGATCACGTCGATCTTGATACCCCGCCGGGCGTAACCGAATGTCTGCCGGATTATCCGCGTTATGTCAAGGCACTGAAGACCCTGCAAAAAAAGACGAACGTCAGCTTGAACCTTGGAATCGAACTGGGCTATCAGGCGCACCTGAAAGATAGACACGATGGGCTACTGGATGCCTATCCATTTGATTTCGTCATTTTAAGTGTGCATGTTGCCGATGGGCTTGATCTTTATAACGGCGATTTCTTCAAGGGAAAAACACAAATAGAGGCCTACCAGCGCTACTTCGAAATTGTCAAAACCATGGTCGAGACCACCGATAACTATGATGTCATCGGTCATCTCGATTATATCATCCGTTATGGTGACTTTGATGTAAAGGATTATGATTTCGACCGCTTCAAACCGGTGATCGATGCGATACTGAAAACCATCATCAGGAAAAACAAGGGCATCGAGTTGAATACCTCGGGCTTGAGGTACGGGCTTGGACATACCCACCCGAAGAAAGCGTTGCTGAAACGCTATAGGGAACTCGGTGGTACAATCATAACCCTCGGATCCGATGCGCACGATCCCAAGGATTATCAGGCGGATTTCGATCAGGCCGTTACACTGCTAAAAGCGTGCGGATTTAGAGAAATCAGTCTTTTCAAAGCGCGTAAGCATACGCCGTTTGCACTATAGAACACGCAGCATTGCTGCATAAAACAAAAAAATAAGAAAACCGGTCGGTTTTCTTATTTTTGATAGTTGGGGGCTTCCTGGGTCAGCTCGACATCGTGCGGATGACTTTCGATGTGACCGGCATTGGTGATTTTGACAAAGGTGCCTTCACGTTTCAGGATTTCTATGGTCTTTGTCCCGCAGTATCCCATGCTTGAACGCAGGCCACCGGTCAACTGGTAGACGACGTCTTCGACTTTGCCTTTAAAGGGAACCCGGCCTTCGATGCCTTCGGGAACCAGTTTTTTCGTTTCTTTGTGCTCACTTTGGAAATAGCGGTCCTTGGAACCGCGTTTCATGGCTGCCATAGAACCCATGCCCTGATAGATTTTATAGCGGCGGCTTTGGAAGATGACTTCTTCTCCGGGCGCTTCTTCACAGCCTGCGAGCAAGCTGCCGAGCATGACCGCATCGGCGCCGGCGGCAATGGCCTTGGCGATGTCGCCGCTGTATTTGATGCCGCCATCGGCGATGACGGGGATGTTGTTTTCCTGGGCGATCGTAGCCACATTCATGATGGCTGTGATCTGGGGGACACCTACGCCGGCGATGACCCTGGTGGTACAAATCGAACCAGGCCCGACACCGACTTTGAGCGCATCGGCGCCGGCATCGATCAGAGCTTTAGCCGCTTTGGCGGTAACGATGTTTCCGGCGATGACTTCAAGCTCGGGATAGTTCTGTTTGATCCTTCTGACTGTTTCGATGACGCCGTGTGAATGTCCGTGCGCCGAGTCGACGGTGATGATGTCGACACCGGTCTTATAGAGTATTTCGACGCGCTCGAGCGTGTCCGTACCGACACCGACGGCGGCACCACAACGCAAACGACCTTTATCGTCTTTGCAGGCGTTGGGATAGGTCTTTGCCTTGACGATATCCTTGATGGTGATCAAACCCTTGAGTTTGTTTTCTTCATCAACGATCGGCAGTTTTTCGATCCGGTTTTCCAGCATGATGCGTTTTGCTTCGTCTAAAGATGTGCCGACCTTGCCGGTGATGAGATTGTCTTTGGTCATCGCAGCTTCGACCTTGGTGCGCATGTCTTCACGGAAGCGTACATCCCGGTTGGTGAGGATGCCGATCAAGGTACCATCTTCCTGGATGACGGGAAAACCCGAAATCTTGTAGTGTGCCATCAGATCCTCGGCATCTTGCAATGTGGCTTCCTTGCGTAAGGTGATTGGATCGGTGATCATGCCGCTTTCGTTCAACTTAACCTGTTTGACCATTTGCGCCTGATCTGCGACACTGAGGTTCTTGTGGATGAAACCGATGCCGCCCTGACGGGCGATGGCAATGGCCATGCGTGCTTCGGTGACGGTATCCATCGCGCTGGATAGTACCGGAATGTTCAAGGTGATGGTTTTGCTCAACCGTGTTTTCAGATCGGTTTTTTTCGGTAGGACTTCTGAGTATTGGGGGATGAGCAGGACGTCGTCGAACGTCAACGCTTCTTGAATGGTTTTCATGGGTCTCACAACTCCTTTTTTATTCCCATTCGATGGTGCCTGGGGGTTTTGAGGTGATATCATAGACGACGCGATTGATGCCGCTGATTTCACCGATGATGCGATTGGACAATGTTTCAAGAGCTTCATGGGGGATTCTGGCCCAGTCCGCGGTCATACCGTCTTTCGAGGTTACGGCCCTCACAACCAGGACGTGCTCGTAGGTTCGTTTATCGCCCATGACACCGACGGTCTTGATCGGGGTCAGAACTGTAAAATACTGCCAGACGGTCTTATTGAGACCATGTTTTGCGAACACTTCGTGAAGGATATGATCGCTTTTTTTGACAAGATCGAGTTTATCGGCTGTAACCGCGCCGATGATTCTGATTGCCAGACCGGGGCCGGGAAAGGGTTGGCGGTGGACGAGTTCATCGCTCAGACCCAGACTGGTTCCGAGCAAACGGACTTCATCCTTGAAGAGTTTGTTGAGGGGTTCAATGAGCGTCAGTTTCATCTTTGCGGGTAGACCACCGACATTGTGGTGGCTTTTAATCGTCTCAGCGGTAGCGCTGCCGGATTCGATGGTATCGGTATAAAGCGTGCCTTGCGCCAGGAAATCGGCATCGATGTCCTTGGCGGCCTCATCGAAGACTTTTATGAATGTGTGGCCGATGATTTTCCGTTTTTGTTCGGGGTCGCTCACACCCTTCAAGGCTTTTAGAAACCTGGTTTTGGCATCGATTCTTTTGATGTTGAGCTTCATGTGGTGGGCAAACGTGTCCATGACTTGCGCGCTTTCCCCTAGACGTAGAAGACCGTGATCGACGAAGATACAGGTTAACTGTTTTCCGATCGCTTGATCGATCAAAGCGGCGGTGACGCTGGAATCGACCCCGCCGCTAAGGCCTAGTATCACATGCTTGTCCTTGACCACATCCTTGATCAATGCGACTTGTTCATCGATGATGTTGGCCATGGTCCAATCGGCTTTGGCTTTTGCTATATCGAATACGAAGTTCGCCAACAAGGTTTCACCCTTTTCGGTGTGTTCAACCTCGGGATGGAACTGCACGCCGTACAATTTCTTATCATCGTTTTCAAACCCGGAAATCGGACAAGCATCGCTACTTGCGTTGATGTTGAAACCATCCGGTATTTTGATGACGTGATCGCCGTGTGACATCCAAACTTTTTCTTCAGTGTTAAGACCGGAAAAAAGTGTTCCGCTTTTCAGCACCTGGATGGTGGCGCTTCCGTATTCTCTTTTTTCAGTTTTTTCAATCGTACCACCGTGATGTTGAACCAATAGCTGCATTCCGTAGCATATCCCCAGTATCGGGATATCCAGCGTAAAGATCTCAGGATCGATTCTCAACGCCTTCTCATCATAGACACTGCCGGGACCACCACTGAGGATGATGCCCTTGACATGGGATAATTTAAGGATATCCGCTTTGGTGATGGTATGGGGATAGAGTTCGCTGAAAACCCGCATCTGGCGGATTCTTCTTGCGATCAGGCGGTTGGTCTGTGAACCGAAGTCCAGCACGATAATCTTGTCTTGTTCCATGTCATCATCTCCAATAAAAAAACGTTCTTGCGAACGTTTGAATGATAAAAAAACATCATTCATAGTCCCGAAATTCATGGTTTCAGGGTAGAAACGTTCGACCCGTATTGTCGAGCTATATGAATAGTATCTCTATTGTAACGCGTGCATGGATAATGTACAAGCCCAAAAGAAAACAAGGTTTGAAATAAATCAAACCTTGTTATGCTGAGGCGGATGTTCCAAGTAAGGCATGTTAGTCGTTTGAACGGTTGTGATGTCCGTGATGATGCTCAAAAGCATCATCATATTCGTGGTGATGGGTGAAATCCTCAGGCAGGTCCTCATGGTGATGGGTGAAGGTTTCATCCGTTGCTTCGTGACAAGGGGGTGTGAAAGACTCGCTCCCGTTTTCCTCTGGCGAATGTGCGGACAAGGAGTAAGCGCCGAACACCAATAAAGATAGGGCAAATAAAGCTGCGGTAATGATTTTCATAGCATAGGTTCCTCCTTTGGGATTAGGATGCCTCTAGGATAGGATAAAATTGTGAATGAAATATGAATGCGGTTGTTGCTTGACAGGGTTTAAGAATAATGTTATGATGTGCACATCCCCCTATAGGGGGGGTAACAAAAAGGAGGCAACACCGTGAAAACAATAAAACTAAACATCGATGGCATGTCCTGTGCGTCGTGTGTAAACAATATCGAATCGGCGCTCAACAAGACCGCGGGTGTAGATAAAGCGACCATCAACATCACCAACGATACCGGACAAGTGTCTTTCGATGAAACGAAACTGACCGAAGCCGACATTCTGACTGTGGTGAAAAACAGCGGTTATGAAGCGGTTGTCGCTCAACCGAAAAAAGACAAGATGTCCATGCGTGTTGAAGGTATGACTTGCGCTACATGCGTCAACCGTGTCGAACAGACGCTAAAAAAACTCAACGGGGTCCAAAATGTCACGGTCAACATTGCCAACGACAAGGCGACTTTCGATTATGACAATGAGCACATCCGGCTTTCACAGATAAAAAAAGCGGTAGCCGATGTCGGGTATACGCTTGTCATGGACGAAAAAGCGACAGACGATACCGAGGATCCGGAAGTCAGAAAGATGAAGACCGCGAAAGACCGGATGATCTATAGCGCTGTAATCGCGGGAACGATGATGCTGCTGATGGTGCTGCACATGTTCTTCATCACCATTCCCGGTTATACCCTGATTGTGGCGCTCATGGCCATTCCGGTAATCTTCTATTTCGGTCGCCATGTCCATGTGGCGAGTTTTCGTTCGCTTAAGAATTTAAGACCGAACATGGACGTATTGGTCTCCATGGGGTCTTTACCGCCTTATATCATCGGTCTGAGTGGGCTTTTCCTTCCGGTGACCACATTCATGGAAATGGCTACGGCCATCATGACCTTCCACCTGATCGGGAAATTTCTCGAAACCAGAGCGAAAGGGAAAGCCTCACAAGCGATCAAGAAACTGATTGAACTCGGTGCGAAGACCGCCCGGGTCGAGGTCGACGGTGAGGAGATGGAAGTCCCTGTCAGCGAACTCGAGATCGGTGATGTCATGATCGTGCGACCGGGTGAAAAAATTCCGACCGACGGCAAAATCATCGATGGTGATTCCATGATTGACGAGTCGATCGCCACAGGTGAATCGATGCCGGTGAAACGCGGTGTCGAGGATGAAGTGATCGGTGCGACCATTAATAAACAGGGCTTGCTAAAGGTTAAAGTATCCAAGACCGGTGATGATACGTTCTTATCCCAGGTCATCAAACTGGTCGAGGAATGCCAGGGTTCGAAAGTGCCCATTCAGGAATTCGCCGATAAGGTGACCGGCTATTTTGTTCCGGTTGTGATGTTGCTTACGGTTCTTACCTTTTCCTCATTTTTGATTTTCAATGATTTCCATGTGCGGATTCTGAGTGTGTTCGATGATATCCTGCCTTGGGTGAACGTGGATCAATCCCCGCTCACACTAGCCTTCATCACCGCAACGGCAGTGCTTGTCATCGCCTGTCCCTGCGCTTTGGGGCTCGGCACACCGACCGCTTTGATGGTCGGCAGCGGCAAGGGTGCCGATAACGGCATTCTCATCCGTAACGGCGAGGCCGTGCAAACCCTTAAGGATATCAAAGCGATCGCATTTGACAAAACCGGGACATTGACATACGGTCAACCGGTGGTGACCGATTTCAAGGCGATCAAAGACGATAACCGCCTCATTGAAGTCGCCGCATCCCTGGAAAAGGGATCGGAACATCCTTTGGCACAAGCGGTGCTCACAAAAGCGGAAGCGTTGTCCATCAAACCTAGGAAAGTCACGGATTTTGAAGCCGTTACCGGCAGAGGTGTCCGCGCGAAACTCGGGGATAATCTAGTCTTTATCGGTAGTCGTAAACTCCTAGAAGAAAACAACATCGACTATAAGCAAGTCGAAGCCGATATGGAACGTCTTGAAAACGAGGCGAAGACCGTTGTTTTGGTCGCCGAAGGCAATACGTTGCTCGGCTATCTGGCCATCGCCGATGAAATCAAACCCAATGCCAAAGCGGTCATCAGTCAAATCGAAGCGATGGGCATCAAGACCGCGATGATCACAGGCGACAATGAGCGCACGGCGAACGCGATCGCAAAGAAAGCCGGAACAACCCACGTCATCGCCAACGTCATGCCTGATGGCAAAGTGGATGAAGTGAAAAGACTTCAGGAAAAATACGGACTTGTGGCGATGGTGGGCGATGGCATCAACGATGCCCCGGCGTTGAAACAAGCCAACGTCGGCATGGCCATCGGCACCGGAACGGATGTCGCCATTGAAGCGGCGGATGTGACGCTTGTCCGTGGCGATCTGGAAACCATCCTTTCGGCGATCATCCTATCCAGGGGTATCTTCAGAAAAATCAAACAGAACTACTTCTGGGCCTGGTTCTATAACGCCGTTGCCATCCCCTTCGCGATGCTGGGTCTGCTCCATCCGATGATCGGTGCCGCAGCGATGTCTGTGAGCTCACTGAACGT
>SLJL01000033.1 GCA_007135105.1 Candidatus Izemoplasma sp. | reverse complement strand
GTCATCGTTTCACATTTGCTGGATAGCGGCGCCATCGTCGACCCGGAGAACAAACAGGGGATCACACCCTTGATGCTGGCTGCGCAAAAAGGGTCCTTGGCAACGATCGAACGTCTGCTGAATGCCGGTGCCAATCTTACCCGTCAGGACAAGGAGGGCAATAGCCTGCTTTTTTATGCTGTACGCAGTAAAAAACAAAAAGTCCTTCTACACTTTCTCAATCGTGGTCTCAACCCCCATCACATGAACAAACTGAAGGAAAACCTCCACCATCATACCGCCCGTTACGGTCTTGATACCATGCTTGAAACACTTTTCGACTATCAAGTTACCCCATACATCAAAAACAACTACCGCCAGAATCCGTTGCATCTATGCGCAAAGAACAGCGATGAAAACATGATACAAAAATGGCTTTCCTACGGCATTTCACCATCGGATAAGGATGCATTCGATGCTACGGCGTACGATTACGCCAAAGGTTATGGCGAGATACAGACGCTTTATGAACGGTTCGAAAACGACTCGGTCATCAAAAACAAACTGGCAAAAAGTCCACTGCACCGCGCTTTACGTCAAGGCAATCTCGATGAGGCTGAAGCGATGATCAAAATGAATATGGACATCGACACCAAGGATGTCTTCGGCAACAAGCCTTTGTTCTACGCCCTGATTCTAAAAGACGACCTGTTGTTACGGCTATTGTTGAAACGGGTCCAGGAACTCGATGATATCGACGCTTTCGGTCTTGATGCGTTGTTTTACGCCGCCTTGTTCAACGTGGAGGCCTATTTCACATATAAGAACATAGAAAAAGACGACCTCCCAGAAACACTGAAGCTTCTGCTGCGGACGTCCGAATATTAGATTTCCAGAAAGAAATGACCCAGGAACATCATGAGGATACTATAACCGTTATATAGCGTGTGGATGATAATCGGTATCCAAATCATCTTGCCCGAACGGTAGTAGATGATCGATAAGATGATGCCTGGTCCCATATAAGGGAAGATGTTATACCATAGGTTCGCATCATGAAGAACATCGTCCACCACATGGATCAACGCAAACAAAAAGCTGTTTCCGATGATGGCGAGGATCAGTCCCGCACGTTTTTGTATCATGCCGAAGATGGCTTTCCTGAAGACGAGTTCCTCAACGAGCGGGGCACAGAACACACCGAAGATGATGACACCGATCGCACCGATCAAGCTACTGGTGGCCATATTGACAAGCTGTGCCTGATTTTCGGGATCCGGCTCTATGCCGAAACCAAAATAGAAAATCAGATTGATGCTGATGGCCCCACCGATCAATGCGCCCGTTCCCAGAACAATGTAGACGATCGAGCGTGGGATATTACTTTTCAAATACTCCCATTGATTGGTGAACAAATAGCGTTTTCCGATCAAACCGAGGGCAACGGCAAGTCCGATATACCAAAGCGTCATCACGATAACAACGACATTGAGTGACACCTGTTCACTAATGTCCTCAGGGACGACGGCGAAAATCCCGAGGAAAAGAAAGTTCAAAACGACATAACCAAGTAAGTAAGTGATGACAAACCGTCTATTCAGGACCCGCTTGCCTCGATTGTCTTCTCGCATTGCTAACCACCTCAGGCAATATTATATCATATGCACGATTTATTCAGCAATAAATTGACAACGAATGCAATTGTGATAAGATAATAGCAACAATAAAAGTCAGCGAAAAGGATGATATATATGGCAAAGAAAACCTTCGCCGTCATCGGTCTTGGCCGGTTCGGTTCAGCAGTCGTCGAGGAACTGATCAAAAGCAACCATGAGGTTCTCGTCATCGACCGCGACAAGGACCGCATCGACAAGGTTTCCAAAATAGCCACGCATGCCGTGGTTTTGAACACATCCGATGAAAGTGCGCTCAAGGAAGTCGGCATCCAAAGCCTCGATCACGTCATCGTCGCCATCGGCAAGGACATTGAAGACAGTATCCTGACAACATTGATACTAAAGGAATTGGGCGTCAAGAAAATCACTGTCAAAGTCCAAAACCAATATCATGAAAAAGTCGTCAAACGACTTGGTGCTGATGAAACCATTCAACCCGAACGCATTACAGGTATGCGCCTAGCCCACCGGATCATCTCCGAATCGGTGCTCGAATTCTATGATTTGAGTGAAGAGCACAGTTTCATCGAGCTGGAAGCAACCCAGAAAATCATCAATACCACGGTGGCCAACCTGGACCTCCGTGAAAAATTCCGCATAAATCTTGTTGCGATAAAACGTGGAAATGACATCATCATTCCAAGACCGGACGACAGCTTCGATTTGAACGACCATCTCTTACTGGTCGGGAAAAACGCCGATTTGAACAAGTTTTCCACTTGGTGTGAAAAATAACCTTTTTCATGTAGCGACAGGCTTTTTTAATGGAGGTCACTATGGATAAAATCGTGATAGCCTCGAAGAATCAAGGTAAGATCGATGAAATCAAACCGCACCTTTCCCATCTGGGGTTCGAAGTTTTCAGCATGGTGGATTTTGATGTACCGGATATCGACGAGACCGGTCATACGCTAAAGGAAAATGCCTTCATCAAAGCCAGGACGGTAAAGAAAATCACCAACTACATGGTATTGGCCGATGACTCTGGCCTGATGTGCGACGCTCTAGGTGGCAAACCAGGCGTCTATTCCGCACGTTACGCCGAGAAGGGAAACGATCACGCCAACAACCTCAAACTACTGGAACACATGGCAGACAAAAGCAACCGCTCCGCGAAATTTCTCACCGTCATGGTCCTGATCGATGAACACGAAAAAGAGTTCATGTTCGAAGGCACCTTGCCCGGTTATATCCATACGGCACTTGAAGGCGAAGAAGGCTTCGGCTACGATCCCTTGTTCATTCCCGTTGGACACACGGCCACCCTGGCGCAACTGGGCGATAAAATCAAACACAGGATTTCCCACCGGAAAAAAGCGCTCGACCAGGTCATCGATTTTCTAGGATCATCGAAATAAGACACCATGCTTCAGATCTTGATTGCATGAAATGGGGGAGATAGGATGAAAGTACTTGTATTTAGTGACGTACACGGCAACAAGGATAGACTGGAAGCCATTCTAAAAGAACACGAAGACGCAAAATACACCATCTCTCTTGGCGATAGCGAGTTGAGACACAAATTCCTTCAAGAAAAGGACATCATCGCCATCAAGGGTAATTATCCCTTCGATGCCGGTTTCACCTATGAACACGTCATGGCCATCGAAGGCAAAAGATTCCTTTTGACACACGGACACAAAAACAGAATAAAAGCCGGCTACGAACAACTACACCTGACCATGTTGGAAAAAGTAGTGGATTTTGCGCTTCACGGACACACTCACATCGCTGATTTTCAAAACATCTCCGGAAAATATATCATCAACCCGGGCGCGGTGCATCGTGCACGCGAGAACAGCGTGGCGAGTTACCTCACAATCCATTTTCAACCAGAGACACTACGCTTCGTATGGCACAATGCCGAGACGCATGAGCCGATACGTGAAGAAAAGATAAACCATTGACCGATGCGGGAGAAAAACGCATCGGTCTTTTCAACCCGCTTTCACTTTTTATTTTAGGTGATGTGTGGTAAACTTTTTATTGAGAAAAAGAGGAGACAACTGCCATGGAAAAAGAAGCGAAAAAGAAAGCGGGACGCTCGCAACAACGGGAATATATCGTTGCGAAACTGTATCAGTTCGATCTAACGGGCATCCCACCCGAAATCACAAAAAAAACACCGTTCATCGTTGAGGCCATGACTGCAATCACCACCGATATGTCACGTGTCGATACCATCATAAACAAAAACCTGGTCAACTGGAAGCTCAACCGTCTATCCTTCGTGGATCGTGCAATCCTACGTCTGGCGACCTATGAACTGATGGAAACCGACACCCCTCATGAAATCGTTATCGATGAAGCATTGAACCTGACGCATAAATTCAGTGATGAAGGCGATAAGAAACATGTCTCTTTCAACAACCGAGTTCTCGAAAACATCATCGAATCCTTGAAACAGAAAGCGTGATGGCATGGAAAGAATAGCGTTAACGGTCACCGCCCTAACCCGATACATCAAATACAAGTTCGATCATGACAAACACTTAGAAGACGTCCTTTTGAAAGGCGAAATCTCAAACTTCAAACGCAATGTCCGTGGACATTTTTATTTCACGTTGAAAGATGATAACGCCCAAATCAGCGTTGTTATGTTTGCCAGCAAGGCCCGCAGAGTCCAGTTCATGCCAAAAGAAGGCATGAATGTCTTGTTAAGAGGCAACATCAGCGTCTATGAAGTCTCCGGATCCTATCAATTATACGCTGATACCATGGAAGAAGTGGGGCTGGGAAACCTGTATCAAGCCTACCTGCAATTAAAAGAACAACTGGAAAAACAAGGCTTGTTCGATGAATCCCACAAAAAACCTCTACCTAGATTTCCGCGACAAATCGCCGTTCTTACCTCGGCGACGGGTGCCGCCGTCAGAGACATCATCCACATCATCAACCGGCGCTATCCGCTTTGTACCTTGTTGATCTACCCGACGACCGTTCAGGGGGAACAGGCAAAACATATGATTGTCGAGAACTTGCAAGCCGCCGATCAAAACCCGGACAACGACCTGATTATTCTCGGAAGAGGCGGCGGCTCGATCGAGGACCTTTGGGCATTCAATGAAGAAATCGTCGCCAGAGCCATCTACGAAACAAAATTGCCGGTAATAGCGGCCGTGGGTCATGAGACGGATTTCACCATCGCCGATTTCGTGGCAGACAAACGAGCCCCAACACCATCGGGCGCCGCGGAAATCGCCGTACCCGACCAACATGTGCTACTGCGCGATCTCCACAACCATCAGACACGCTTACATGACCGTCTTAACCAGATCCTCACCGACAAACACCGTCAGGTGAGACAACTTGCTGAGCGCTACGTTCTCAAAGAACCGGCCAGATTGCTGCACACAGCCGAACAACGGTTGGATGATCTGATGCATCGCTTGCAGATGCGTCATCCGGAAAAACAGCTCGTAGATGGCAAAGAAACTTTGAGAAAAACCCGAACAGAGTTGCATCGTGCCTTCACCAGAGTCCAGGAACTCAAACAGCAAAAACTCGAGAATCTGGAAAACAGACTCATGTCATTGGATCCACGACGCATTGTCGATCAAGGCTACATCCTCGGGAAAAAAGACGGCCGAATCATCAAATCGATTCATGAGGTGGCACCGGGTGATACCCTGGAACTCGAGTTGAAAGACGGTCAGCTGGAAACGAAAGTCATCGATAAAAAGAAAAAGGAGCATCCCTATGAGTAAAGAAAAACAAAGTTTCGAAGCGTCACTCAAAGAACTGGAACAAATCGTCAAGGCCTTGGAAAGCGGCGATCTACCGCTAGAAGAGGCAGTTAAGAAATACGAGGAGGGCATCAAATTCTCCCAGCATTGTCAAAACCTTCTAAAAGAGGCGGAGTCCGTCTTGACAAAAATGATGAAAAACGGTGAAGAAACCGATTTTGAGTTAAACAACAACGAAGAATAGGGTGCATACCATGGACATCAAGAAGATCCAAGGACCCGAGTTTCTAAAAAACCTGTCCATACCTGAAATGAAAGCACTCAGTCAAGACATCCGTACGTTTCTCATCGAGAATCTTTCAAAAACCGGGGGACATTTTTCGTCGAATCTCGGGGTGGTGGAACTTACCATCGCATTACACAAAGTGTTCGATTCACCGAAAGACAAGTTTATCTTCGACGTCGGTCATCAAGGCTATGTCCACAAGATTCTTACAGGTCGCGCTGCCAAGTTCGACACTTTGAGACAAATGGACGGATTGAGCGGTTTTCTTAAAAGAGATGAATCGATACACGATTGTTTTGAAGCCGGTCATTCATCGACTTCCATCGCCGCTGCTGCGGGGATGCTTTTTGCAAAACCATTCAACCCGGATATGAACCATGTGATCACACTCATCGGTGATGGTGCCCTTGCCAGCGGCAGCGCACTGGAAGCACTCAATTTTTTGGGTCATTTTCCGGATAAGAACCCGATCATCATTCTCAACGATAATGAAATGAGTATCAGTGAGAATGTCGGCCATCTGGCGAAGATGCTGACGCGCGTCAGAATGCGTCGCTCGTACCGTTCTCTAAGGAGAAAAACCTCGAAAATCATGCCGAAATTTCTTAGAAGGTTCTCTTCTAAAATCGAAAAGCGGCTCAAGGGATTTCTAACAGGGAGCACCTATTTCGAATCGATGGGGTATCAATACTTCGGTCCGCTCGACGGTCATGACTTCAAGCAACTGCTGAAAGTGTTTGAAATGGCGAAAAACAATCCCGCTCCGACCGTGATCCATCTGCGGACGAAGAAAGGAAAAGGATACGCGCCTGCCGAGAACGATATCAACGGCCACTGGCACGGGACACCGCCATTCGAGATCGAAACCGGACAACCGCTCACAAAAAACAACGCAAACAGCTTTCAAGCTGTAACGGCTGGTTATCTGGATTACTATGCGACTAAAAATCCTGACTTCCATGTCATCGTCCCTGCCATGCTTAGTGGCGCACATCTGCTTGATTTCGCGGAGAAATATCCAAAACGTCTGATCGATACCGGCATAGCCGAAGCCACCGCTACCACACTTGCGACATCATTGGGTCTTTATGGTCCAAAACCGTTTCTCTCGATCTATGCCACGTTTCTCCAACGGGCCTACGACCAACTTCTGCATGACGCAGCGAGGCATCAGGCCGATCTTGTCATCGGCATCGACCGAGCCGGTCTCATCGGCGCCGATGGTGAGACCCATCAGGGCATCTACGATATTCCCATGATGATGCACATCCCGAACATGACCATCGCCCACGCGAAAGATGGTACGGAACTTGTCGGTCTCTATCATTACGCGATGAAGGAACATCGTGGACCGATTGCCATTCGTTATCCGAAAGCGAATACGACCTTTGATGCCGACTGGTTTGTAAAAACCCCGATGATCCGACCGTCTTGGGAAATCCTTGAAAAAGGTAAGGCGCTCACATTGATCGCTTTTGGCGAT
>SLJL01000060.1 GCA_007135105.1 Candidatus Izemoplasma sp. | reverse complement strand
TTTTTTTATTCGAAACCGAGATATTCCTTTTTATATGTTTTATCGCTTCGTTTTGTGTCGATGTGGCGCACGACACGTTCAATCTGTTCACGTTTATCGCGGTAGGCGGGAGGTAAGGCGAGTGTCTCCCCGAGTGTCTCGTAATCCTCTTCATCATCGATGAAACCCGGGCCTTCGGTGGCGAATTCAAACAATATAGCCGGATAAAGACGCGTATATAATGATTTGAAATAGAAGCGGTCAACAAATCCCGAGTTGGGAGCGTGGATGCTGTTGAGGTACTCGGTCCAGGCATCCAATTCCGCCTTGTCTTCTATCCTGAAGGCAACGTGATGGACACTGCCGTAACCTTGAAGCGATAAGGTATTTGTTTTTGTTGTTTCGACGATGACACGGCCACCGTTTCCGCCTTTACCCATTTCGTAGAGTGAAAACGAATCTTGCGTAGCGATGTGTTTCATCCCGAGATTTTCACACAATACCTTATGCATGCGGTTCGGTTCACTGATGCGAAGCAGTATCGGGCCCAGCCCGGTAATGGCATAGGCATCGGGCACCGGACCTTTCTTCCAGGGAATACCACTTTTGATGCCTGTATCCTTTTCATCGGAAACAAGCGCGTACTCCTGATTGTCGAAGTCTTGGAAGTACAGGGTTTTTCTACCGAAAAAGGAAAAGGACGGCTCATAGGCGATGTTATAGGTCGAAAATCGTTTTTCCCAGTAGGCAATGGCTTTATCACTAGGGACTCTGAAAAAAGTCCTGGCGATCTCATCGGTTCCTTTCTGAGCCTTCTGGATGCCTTTGAAATCAAAGAAAGTCATATCGGTGCCGGCTGAACCGACATCGTCGGCAAAAAACAGATGATATGTATCGATGTCGTCCTGGTTTATCGTTTTTTTGACTAGGCGCATCCCGAGAACATCGGTGAAGAGTTCATAGATACGCTCGGCACTGCTGGTGATTGCCGTGACATGATGGATGCCGCTTAATTTTTTCATGAAATCACTCCCATACACATCACATTATAATTTGCCTGTGTATATTTTGGAAACGATTTGCTTGTTTAACGTGAATATTGGCTATAATGAGGGTGAGGCAATAGGAGGTGCGGGTATGGAAAAAGCGAAAATCAAGACCATCATGCTTCAAAAGAAGGACCATCGTGTGACCGAGTCGTTCGAAAGACGGCTTGAAATGTTGTTGGATGAGATCGGAAAAACGGAGAGCCATCTTCGATTCATCAAAGAACTCAATGAACTAAAAAGACGCCAACACCGGCTTTTTTCTGAGGCGCCCAACTTCATGGACTGGCTTTATGAGGCAAAGGAACAGGCGATCTACTTGAGTCTGGCAAAGGTGTTCGAAGTCAGGAGAAAAGCCAAGGATTTGAAAAATCTCCCCGTTTTGATCCGCTTTTTGAAAGATCACGCGCCGTTGATCTTCTACCGGCGCTATTACCGGGTTGTAGAAGGTGAAGCACATCCCATTGTTACAGAGAAACCGGAGACCTTGCTTCAGGCACTAAATGCGATCATTGATGAAAACGTGATCTTGATTAGAACCATTATCGCCTACCGGGATAAAGTGTTGACGCATCTGACCTCAACGATGCCAAAATCGGATTTTGACGTTGTGAGAATCGAAACACTGATACAGAAGACCCGGGATGTTTTGCTGCGTATCAAGCAGGCATATGACGGAAAAGCGTATCCTTGGACACCACCGCGACAGTCCGATTTTTTCCTGATGGTATCAAGTTTTTTTGGAGGATACTGAACTACGGTGATGTTTTTGTGCGTTTCAGCTTGTCCTGAAACAGACTTAGGATAGAATAGAGAATACGAGGAGTGGTGTTATGAAGCGGATAAGAGTGGTGGCTTTCATCGGGATGATCGCGATGCTAGCTGTTATCGTCAACGGTTTTGTAAATGGAGATTTTTTTGAGGACGGACGTATCTTGATGGCAAACCCTTGGGGTGTGACTTCCCTGGTGGATCTTTATGTCGGTTTCGTGTTGTTTTCGATGTGGATTTTATATCGTGAGACTTCCTTGAGAAACGGTATGCTCTGGACGTTCTTCATGATGGTTTTCGGATTTTTGACAGCCAGTGTCTATCTGTTTTATCTTAGTTTCAAGGAAGATGAAGTGACCACGCTGTTGTTGGGGAGGCATCGCTAGTGTTTCGTGATTTACTGGATGAGATCAAGACGATCTTTCAAGGTAAAACCCTGGATGCCGTGTTGCCACCATTGTTGTTCATCGTCTTCATACAGTTGTTCACTTTTAATGCGGGGATCATTGTCGCCATTGTTGGTGGTGTGGTGATTTTCATGTATCGGGTAATACGAAAAAAGAATCCCTATTACGCCTTGGGTGGTTTGTTCGGTGTTTTGGCTGCGGCTTTTTTCGCCTATATCGCCGGTACGGCGAGCGATTATTTCATCCCGCAGATTATCAGTGCCGGTGCTCTGGTACTGCTTACAGCGGTAACTTTGGCGTTCAACCGGCCTTTGGCGGCCTGGTTGTCACATCTGACCCGTAATTTCCCGTTATCGTGGTACTGGCGTCAGGACGTCTTGCCGGCCTATCGGGAAGTGACGGTGTTCTGGCTGGTCTTATTGTTGGTCAGATTTTTGATACTGTTGGGTCTATATGTGGTAGACGATGCCGTCGCACTGGCCTGGGCGAATATTGTTCTTGGTTTTCCGGTCATTTTGATTGTGTTGGTACTTACATACATCTACGGCATTCTCAGACTGAAAAACCTGGGTGGCCCGAGTGTTGATGAGTACAAGGCCGGAACCCGGCCCCCGTGGACATCCCAACGTAAAGGCTTTTAGGAGGCACATCATCATGATGTGCTTTTTTTGTGGCGAAAGAAGTATTTTCCATGTTTCAGGCGTATCATACGATAAAAGTGGGAAAGTGGTGATGGTATGGAACAGATCGCACTCTTCATCGATGGGGGTTATCTTGAGAAGATTACGAAGAGCGAATACGACCAGGTGGAGATCGACTTTGAGAAGTTCGTGCTTTGGGCGGCATCGGGCATCATGCCCGTCAGAGTCTATTATTATCACAGCCCACCGCATCTACCGGAACCGGCAAGTGATAAGGACAGGCGTCGCTATACGAACAAGCAACGTTTTTTTGATTACCTGAACCATCTACCCCGTTTCGAGGTCAAACTCGGAAGAACGGAAATCCGTGGCAGGGATGAAAACGGACAACCGGTGTATCTGCAGAAACAGGTCGACATTCTTCTTGGGGTGGACATTGTCTGGTTTGCGATGAAAAGACGCATCACCCAGGCGATTGTGGTCACAGGCGATAGCGATTTTCTGCCGGCTTTGATGATCGCCAAGCGGGAAGGCATTCTGTTGAGACTTGTCCACGGAACCCATGTGCACCGTGATCTGAAAATCGCCGCCGATGAGCGTCTGAGGATGACGCAGGCCGCCCTGGATGTATTCCGGAAGGTTGCTTGATCGGATATTGATAGGCGTTTCTCTGAACCTTCTTGCCTTCAGGGACATTATTAAGTACAATAGAGGTAATAAAAGAAGAAGGGGCTGTCATGATGCAACCGAGTAATGATCCGACTCAGACCGCTTATAAAGACCGAAGTTGTCTTTCGGCGTTGGTGTTCTTTTTGTTTTTTAAACATCTGCTTAAGGTTTTGTTTGCCATCGGGGTTGTAATACTTGTTCTGATTGTGACACAATGTAGCGGAAATTAGGATAGACACATGCTGTTTAAACCGATGGATAAGATGGAATTCAAGGCCTATCGCGATGAAGCGATCGCCTTGTTTCAGACCGAATTGGTGAAAGCCGACCTGATGCATGGGTTCAAGGCCAAGGCGCAGGCTCGTCGGCAGTTTAAGCGGGCGAAGAAACTCAGTGGTACCTTACCGATGCATATCATTGTCGGTGAAAAGAGGGTGGGTCATGTCTGGTTTGGTTTCAATCCGACTGCGGATGGCTATATCTATGATATCCATATAATTGAGGCGCACCGGCAAAAGGGATTTGCCAAACAAGCGCTGATGTTGGTGGAAGAGAAATTAAGGAAAAGCGGTGTTGAAAAAATCGGCTTGCATGTTTTCGGCCACAACAAACAGGCCCAAAAATTGTATGAAACCCTTGGTTACCGCCCAACGAGTGTGCAAATGCAGAAAAAACTGGACTTCAGACATCTTTGATGTTTGAAGTTTTTCATTTAGTTTCCAATAAAAGCGGCTTGTGCATTGTTTTAGTAGTGAACGAAAAGGAGGAAACAAAATGAAAAAGTTATTTGGAATCATTGCTCTGTTGGTGGTATCACTGACACTGGTCGCTTGTGGCACCCTAACTGAAAATACAGTCGAATCCGCAACGCCGGTCAGTTTTGTGGCCATAGACATCAACCCTTCAGTCGAATTCATCGTAGATGAAGATGACGTCGTGCTGGAAGCCATTGCGGCTAACGACGAAGCAGAAGGTCTGCTTGAAGATCTCGAACTGGTTGGATTACCGGTTGAAGAGGCCTTGGATGCATATCTGGAAGCGGCTTTGGATGCAGGATACCTAGATGCGAATGCAGAAGATAATGTCGTTGTCATTACCACAGATGAACCTGATGCGGAAGAAGGACTGAAAGAAAGACTGCGTGAACGCGCAGAAACATTCTTTGGTGCTAGAGGCATTGGTGTTGGCATCATCCTGGAAACCATGGACGATGAACTTCTGGAACAAGCACAGGATTATAATCTCGGCATCGGTCGCCTACGCATGATTCAGCGTGCGCTTGATCTCGATGAAGATTTGACCATTGAAGAAGCCTTGGAACTTTCACCCGGTGAAATCATGAGAAACATCATGGGTTCCGGTGAAAACATGCGTGGCCCATTCAACAGGGAAAACAATCCCGGCAACCGTCTTCGTGAATTTTTCCAAAGACGCTAGCCGTTATTGATAATATCCCCCTATAATATTTCTCCCCAAAGGGAAGACGGTCGAGATTCCGACCGTTTTTCTTTTGGCTTGAGAATCAAACTGGTATAATGGTGCTACAAAGGAGAAGTGATAGCGATGAAAAAAAGACTGCATGTTATGGTGATGAGTTTGTTTCTGGCTCTTGTACTCATAGGCTGCGAATTTCTTCCCGATGAAAACGTTGAAAGCATAAACGTAGCGGAAGCTTCATTGCAGGAAGTCTACACCGTACAGGCGTTTGATTTGGAAACCATCAGCATCCAAGTTACATATGAAGATGGGTCTTATATATATGTACCTTTGGATGAATCTTTCATCCATGAAGCGGATCGCGATTTGCTTTTAATGCCTGGTGAACATACAATCCGGGTTGAATACCATGATATGACAACAAGTTTCCCTTTGCGGCTTGTCGAGGATGAATCGGCGCTATTGCTCTATAGGATCTATCAACTCGGCGTGCATGATGAAGCCTTGGATGAAGGTTATGAAACCTGGAAGGAAAGCCTGAGAGGCGAGCGGGTAGAATTGAATCTGACCGATACGCATCTGGTGTGGCGCTATGAAGCGGAAACCGATTGGCGAACGCTTTTGAACCTTGAGGATCTCGAAGGTTCCGATGGCCGGTCAATCGAGCTCAGTGTTGAGGATAATATACTGAAATGGCGTTATGAAGGGGATGAAACATTCATAGGACTATATGAGATTCCCATACCTGAAGACGGTGTACCTGTGGAACTGGATGTCATTGACGATGTGCTTTTTTGGCGGTATGTGAATGAAGCGGAATGGCGCTTGCTGTTGGAGATGTCCGATTTGCGTGGTGCGGATGGCCGCGAGATCGAACTTGCGGTCGAGGATGATATCATTTTATGGCGTTATGAAGGAGACAGTGACTATCAGGAACTCTTCGGCGCCCACGAACTGGCTGGTGACGACGGACGCGAAATAGAACTTTCCGTGACCGATAATATGCTTCAGTGGCGCTATGTTGGGGATGAAAGTTATGAGGACCTGTTTGAAATCCCTGAACCCGAGGATGGTGTGCCTGTCGAACTCGATGTGATCGAGGGGGATCTGGTATGGCGTTACATCGGTGAGGATACCTGGCGTTTTCTCATGACGATCGATGATAACGGTGATATCATCACTGAAGAACCGATTGAAGCCCTCATCGCTACAGTCCAGGACAGTGTCCTTGCGGTTATCAGTGAAAACGTGGATGAAGCCGTGTCCTTAGGCAGCGGTGTGGTCTACGATTATGCGGATGGCTGGTATTACTTGTTTACCAATCATCATGTCATCGAGGATTTTGTGAACATCAGTCTTTACTACCAGAAATACGGCAATACCTTTGTGATCGGCTTTGATGATATCGAGTTTCTTGGCAGTTATGAAAGAGCCGATATCGCTTTATTGCGATTCCAATCCGATCAGGATTTCAACCTTGTCGCATTTGCCGATTCATTCGAGCTGAAGGCCGGACAAGCGGTGTATGCCATCGGTCATCCGGGGAACTTGAGTCATTATGGTTCTGTCACTTCAGGCATTATCTCAAAATTGAACATCAACATGCAGCTGGATGATACCAATGCATTTTTCATCAAACATGACGCTGCGATAAACCCCGGCAACAGTGGTGGGCCGTTGTTGAACGCCTTTGGAGAAGTGATCGGTATGAATACGCTTAAAACCATCGGTGCGGACATTGAGGGTCAAGGCTACGCGCTACCATCCAACAGCATGGTGCGCATGCTCGACGATTTGAAAGATGACGGCGTGGTACGCCGTGCCATGCTCGGTGTGACGATTACGAGCGATATCACGACTTGCGGTGCCTTGCGGGGTGTTTGTATCACCGATGTCAGTTCCAATACAACGGCTTCAAAACTAGAATTGGAACCCGGTGATATCATCAGGGGCATCAAGACCGATATGATGGATGACTATCTCGAAGTTGACAATTTTGATTTCTTTGCAAAAGTCATGCAGTCATTCTCGCCCGGCACAACAATTTCTTTGCGCATCAATCGTAACGATGTGTTGTTCGAAACAGGGTATGAACCCCTTGACACCAATCCCGAGGATTTAGATGAGTGATAAAAAAAGCGATTGATTTGGAATAAAGTGGATCCATTGTAAAGGACAAATTAAAAAAAGCGTTAAATACTTTGTAAAATATGATTCCGATAAGAGTTCGGAGTCATATTTTTTGTTATAGGGGTTTTTCTTACATTGTTGTAG
>SLJL01000048.1 GCA_007135105.1 Candidatus Izemoplasma sp. | reverse complement strand
GAATATGCCGCGAAATGCATCACAGCATCAATGCGTTCATTTTTAAAGATGTCGATCAGGGCTGTTGTATCGTGTGTGGAGACCTCGTAGAAAGGTAGAGATTCATCAAGCGCATAAGCAAAACCGGTGGATAGGTTATCGACCACCACAACGTTATAGCCTCTATGTTTAAGCATCTTGACCGCATGCGAGCCGATATAGCCCGCACCGCCGGTTATCAGTATGTTCATCTTATACATCCCCCTTGATACGTTTCGCGCCATCGGAACTGGCAGCGATATAGATATCCAGTTTCTTGTTGAAGGTGTTTCGGTACGTCGTTTTAAGATCATCAAATGAAGCGGGTAGTTTATCCTTTTCATAGATGGCGATCATCGTGCCTCCAAAACCGGCCCCCGTCATCCGTGCCCCCAAGGCGCCGCTTTTGAGGTTCGCTTCAACAAGGAAATCCAGCTCGGCACACGAAACTTCGAAGTCGTGTTTCAAGGACTCGTGTGAAGCGTTCATCAAAGTGCCGAAACGGATCATATCGTTGTTCTTGAGCGCATCGAACGCTTTTTTGGTCCGGTCGTTTTCGCTTACGACATGGCGAATCCGTTTTTCGAGCAGGGGATCATTCAGCCCGTGGTCTGATTGCTCGAAACTATTTATATCCAGCTGACCCAGAACTTCGACATCGTGCTGTCTTTGAATGATCTTTGTTCCTTTTTTGACAGATTCGAAGCGTTCGTTATAGTCGCTTTCTTCCAGATTGCGGCGTTTGTTCGTGTTCATCAGCAACAGTGTTACCTTGTTGAAATCGATCGGAGCGTAGTCTAGTTTCAAAGTATGGGTATCCAGGAAAAGAGCATGATCCTTTTTACCGAACTGGACGGCATACTGGTCCATGATGCCAGAAGAGACGTTCATGTATTCGTTTTCTACCTTTTTGGCCAGTTTGACTTTATCCAGAGCCCTCAAGTCGAATTCGTTTGTATCATTGATGATTTCAAACAGCAGCATCTCCAGAGCCGCACTGGATGATAATCCGGCACTGGCGGGCAGACTGGATTTCATGTAAAGGTCGAATCCCCGTTCCAAATGATATCCCGCTTCTTTCAGTATATGTAATACGCCCTGGACATAGTTTCCGAACGAAAAGCCGGGTTTATAGGCGAGGTCATCCTTATCGATGGTAATAATGCCGAGTTCGGGGAAAGTATCCGAATAGATGCGCAAGCGATCGTCTTTTCTTGGTTTGATGAACCCGGTAATGCCGAGCGATAAAGCCATGGGAAAGACAAAACCTCCTGAATAATCGGTGTGTTCTCCTATCAGATTCACCCTACCCGGAGAAAAATAGACAGCAGTGGGTTCAACACCGAACTGTTTTTCAAACGTGTACAGATCTTCTTTCATGATTCAAGCCCCTTTCCTTGTCGAATTTCGAACCACCAGATGTGTGCTCACAAGTTTTTTCACCGGTGGGATATCTGGGTGTTCCATCCGTTTCATCAAACTGAGCAACGCTTCTTGGCCCATGTGTTTCGTCGGTACGTGCAACGTTGTGAGTGGTGGTGAGAAAAACCGGGCTTGCTCGTTGTCGTTAAAACCGATTACCGATACATCCTCGGGTACTTTGATGTTCGCTTCGGAAAGTGCGAGTAAAGCGCCTTGTGCCATGGAGTCGTTGGCACAGAATACAAGTGCCGGTCGTTTGCGATTCAGTATCTTTTTCATCAGGCGGTAACCATCTTTTTGACGGAAAAACCCGGTTTCGATCAATGCCTCATCGTAAAGGTTCCGTTTCTTAAGCGCCTCCAGAAAGAATTTTTTCCTTCTTTCACCATAGAGGACTTTATCGTTGACTCTTTCATAGCCGCCAATATAGGCGATGGGTGTCAACCGGGTCTCCAAGATAAAATCGAGAACTTGTCTGACGGCCTTGCGAAAATCGATGACGATGCATTCATATGCCCTGGCATCCGGCGTGGAATCGACGAAAACGATGCTGTGGCTAATCTCTTTGAAACGTACGATTTCTCCTGCTAGAAACTTTCCGATGGCGATGATGCCATCCACATCCTTCAAGGGTTTTAAGTCATAGGTCATGTCTTCGGATTTATATACGGTTGTGATTTGTACACCACACGTTTCAGCCATGGTCTCTATGCCTCGTCTAATTTCCGTAAAGTAGGGATCATTCATCTCATCATGCTGGCTGAACCATAGGACAATCCCGACTTGTTGATGTTTCTTCACACTCGGGGCGCGTTGTTTTTTCTGATAGCCGAGTTCTTCAGCGATGGTACGGATTTTAACCTTGGTTTTATCAGGTACATTCAAAGTTTTATCATCGCTTAACACACGGGAAACAGTCGTGATGCTGACTCCGGCTTTAAGAGCGATATCCTTGAGTTTCGCCAATGAAATCACACCTTTCTATGCCAATATTCTACAATTATTTTAGTAAAATATCAAGGTAAAATGTATTGTTTTACCAAATAAAAAAACGTCCGAAGACGTTTAGTCGTATCTGATGAAACACGTTGTTTTTACTTCTTCAGCCGCTTTAAAACCCAAGTGTTTGTAAAACGCATGCGCCGTCGAATCATCCTTATCCGTTATCAGTACTTTTTGTCTAACCGTATCATATGTGGAACACAGTGCCTTCAACAGCTTCGATCCGATGCCTTTTCGGCGGTGGGTGGTGAGCACGAGGATGTCCTGGATATAAAGAATGTGGGCTTGATCACCGACAGCTCTGATGGTACCGACCAGTTTATCACCTTCGAAATACCCCAGGATGGTAAGACTGTTTTCAAGCATGGTGATGAACTTTGCCTCATCTTTCAAATAAGCAACCCATCCGGCATCTTCATAGAGCCGTTTGATCTGCGGTAAATAACTAGCATCGATTGTTTTGATCATGATTGTCTCCTTTATTCGTGTTGTTTGCTTCTCATCCATCATAACAAAAAAAAGCATTGGTTTTCAATGCTTTTTTGGAACTTCTTCATGGACGATGTGTCCGTTTTCCAGGTAAACGATACGATCGGCGATTTCAGCGGCATCGTCATAATCATGCGTGACAAAGATGGCGGTCATCTGTGTGGTCTTCATGATCAGTCTTAACTCCTGACGAATCTTGAGTTTCAAATCGGCATCCAAATTGGAAAACGGTTCATCCAAAAGCAAGATGCTCGGTGAGGGAGCCAAGGCTCTGGCCAGGGCGATACGTTGTTGTTGGCCGCCGGATAGCTCGTGGGGATAGACGTGTTTCTTCTCTTCCATGTTCACCAGTTTCAACATTTCATCAACACGATTGCTTTTTGCTTCTTTCGTGATCCCCTTCAACCCGAAAGCGATGTTTTTCGCAACCGTCATATGCGGAAACAGGGCGTAGTCCTGAAACACCATTCCGACACTTCTTCTTTCGCATTCGACGAAATGTTCCGCACTGCACAAGGTTTTCTCATCAATGACAATGGACCCTTGATTGGGAATCTCGAGACCAGAAAGCAACCTTAGAAGTGTACTCTTTCCGCTACCGCTTGAACCGAGGATCGCCACGACCTCCCCTTCATTCATCGTGAAGGTGATATCGTATAGCACCTCTTCATCAGAGGTGTATTTGAAATCCAGATTTTCAACTTTTACGTACATGGATTCTCACGCCTTTCTTTTTTTGGTGGGTGAGGATATAGATCAGAAGCGTCGATATCGCAATCAGGAACAGTGATGGTACCGCTGATTCCTGCAGCATTTCTTCCCTGGCATAACGGAATACTCTTGAAGCCAAGGTATCATAGTTCGTCGGTCTTAAGATCAATGTTAGGGGCAGTTCCTTGATGATGTCGATGAAAACAATGATGGCGGCACTGATCAGACCGCTTTTGATTAAAGGCAGATCGACCCTGATCAAAGTCGATACTTTCGAATGGTTGAGACTGTAGGCTGCTTCTGTAAATTTCTCGCCGACCTTGTCATAGGCGGCTTCAATGGAGTTGTAACCGATGGCCATGAATCTGAGAACAAAAGCGAAGGTGAGCATCGCAAACGAGGTCGTCAATACCAGCCGGCCGGTATCGGGATTGAAAAGCCGGTAAAGCGGGTATAACGCGTGGTCGATGTCGATGAAGAACACGATGACCGCAATCGCGATTACAGCGCCGGGAATCGCATAACCGAGATTGGTAACCTTGAGCAATCCACGTTTGAAGGCACTTTGGCGGCCCCGGTTGAAGTTGGCGATCATCAGAGCAATGAGAATCGTAAGGAAAGTCGCGGTGATCGCAAGCGTCAAAGAATTGATCACAAGATAGATAAAGGAAATATCGAGAACATGTCTATACGTCAGTCTCGCGTAATAAAACAATTGAAACAGCGGGATGAAAAACGCAAACAGCATGATCAACCACAACGAACCCGGGAGAAGATATCGGTTCAGTCCCACCAAAGGTTTGCGCAAGATCGGCCGGTTTTTCACATGGAGGGTGTAGCGCCTTTTGCCGCGTAAGAAACGTTCCAGAAAAATGATCGCAAACACGATGACCATCAACACGGCGCTTAGACGAATGGCGGCCGAGATATCGCCGAGTCTTTCCCAGGCATCGAAAATCGCAAAGGAAAATACTCTGACATTAAAGTAGGCAACCACACCATAATCGTTCAACGTTTCCAAAACGACCAGGAGTGTTCCGGCGACCAGAGCCGGTCGCAACAAAGGCAAAACAATGGTGAAAAAGCTTCTGAATTTGCTCGCGCCAAGTAAACGGGCGTTTTCGGTGAAACTCGCACTTTGTTTTTCCAAGGCGCTTTTGACCATCATGTATACATAGGGATACAGCGTCATGACAAAAATGAAGACAGCACCCGGCAAGGTCATGATGTTGATGCCGTGTCTAAGGCCGATGGCTCTTAAAGCACGGGAAAACGTACCGGTATAGGATAACATATCCGCATAGGTGTAGGCGGCAATATAACTCGGTACAGCCAAAGGCAGTATCAGTAGCCAGGAAAGCAGTCTGCGACCCTTGAAATCAAAGCGGGTGACCACATAGGCTGTGAATAGACCGATAGATGCGGAAAAAACGGCGACAAAGCCGATAAGAAGTAACGTATTGACAATGTATCCTCTTAATAGATGCGTCTGAATGTGCCGCCATGTATCGCTGGCGGGCGAAAAAAGTTCCACCAGAATGTTGAGCATCGGAACGATGATCAACATTCCGGCAATCACACTCACGACGCTAAAAAGGTTGATGCTGTTTTTTAGTCGCCGTCCAAATATCATATATTCTACTCCCAGCCAACCTCATCCATGATGATGGCCGCTCGGTATGAATGTTCACCAAGCACAGACAAGTTGATATCTTGGGCCACGAAGGCGCCCCATTCTTTCAACAAAGCATCCATTTCAACACGTTCATTGACAGGGTATTCATAATTGGCACTCGAAAACAGACCTTGGGCCGTTTCTGAGGACAAGAATTCGATGAACTTGATCGCGCCTTCAACATTGGACGCATGCTTCGTTACGCCCGCAGCAGACACGTTGACGTGTGTTCCGGTGGTTTCCTGATTCGGGAAGAAAACACCCACAGTCTCGGCGACTTCCTGTTCAAAGGGATCGCTGGAGTTCAACATTCTTCCGATATAATAGGTGTTCATGATGGCGACATCAGCGCCGCCTTCAACCACATATTTCGCCTGATCGCGGTCATTGCCGCTCGGTGTACGGGCAAAACTATCAACGAGCCCCGCGGCAAAGTCTTTAGCAGCTTCTTCTCCCATGATTTCAATGAAAGAAGCCATTAGACTCTGATTGTAGATGTTCGTGCTCGTTCTCGTGACAACACGGCCTTCCCATGCGGGTCCCGTCAAGGCTTCATAGGTTGAAAGATCCGAAGGATCCACACGATCGGGATGATAAACGAGCACCCGGGCACGTTTGGTAAGTCCGAACCACATAGCGTCGGCGTCCCGGTAGTTCGCCGGGATGTTTTCGTTTAGAACATCGCTATGGACCGCTTGCAACAAATCCATCGCTTTAGCACGATGCAACCGGCCCGCATCGGCAATGATCAAAACATCAGCCTGCGTATCGGGTCCTTCGCTATCCAACCGGTTGATCAGCTGGTCCGCATTGCCGTCGATGACACGGACTTCGATGCCGGTTTCATCTTCGAACATGTCAAACAACAACTGATCGGTATCGTAATGTCTTTCTGAATATACGGTGATGCTTTTTCCACCGTCGCCGGTCCCCAGTTGGCATGCGGCCAACACCAGCATCATCGTAAACACAGAAAGACCCAGTATCATTTTTTTCATTCTTGTCTTCTTCTCCTTTTATTTATAATGTTTTTAAAGAATGATTTTCTCGTACGGTTTCTAGTATAGGAGCTTTCTTCCATGAAGTCAACGTAATAAATAATTTTTATAAATAGGTATATATTTAAAAGACATAAGAAAAGGACAGGCTAATGCTGTCCTTGCAATGACTTGAATGTATGGTAATACGATGTTACATTATCATGGTTGAATGGTCCCTTTTTCAATTCGATCCATTCCTTGATGAGACTTAGTTCTTTTTCTAGAATGGCTTTCAGCTCGGTGGGGTAGTCCATCTTGTTTTTATGCTTGTTGTATTCGCCACGGTCAAGGACACGGTAGGTGTGATCGGGCATCACCTTGACATCGAGATCGTAGTCGATGTATTTGAGTGCTTCATCGTCGATGAGGAAGGGTGAGGCGATGTTGCAGTAGTAAAAGATGCCGGTCGGTCGCAAAATACCGATGATGTTGAACCAGTGATCCTTGAAGAACCAGGTAACCGAAGGTTCTTTGGTGAACCAGAAACGACCGTTGGCTTCGATGACCTTCGTCCGGTGGTTCGCGATGACGATTGTGTCTTCCTTGTGGTCGACCACATGCGCGTTCGCCCAGATTCTATGCAGCGTCTCATCATGTTTATAACTGTGGACGACGACTTTGTCGCCGGGTTTTTTCATGTTATCACGTCCTGTGGGTATTATATCATATTCAATCTTTTTTCAGATAGTCTTTCCCTTTTTGTTCCGGTGGTTCGACGGTACTCAAGTTCGCAAAGCCTTGCTGGCGCATGATTTCATAGGCGACAATGGCCACGCTGTTCGCCAGATTCAGACTCCGCATCGAAGGATGCATGGGAATCCGGATGCACCGGTCAAGATATTGTTGCAATATCCGTTTGGGAACGCCGCTGGATTCACTACCGAAAACGAAATAGATATCTTCCATCTGATCGGTCAGTTCCAGTTGGTCGGGGCGACGATCGCCATAACGTGTAATGAAGTATAGGTTTCCATTTGTGGTTTCCAGGAAATCTTCAAAGGTATCGTGGACATGGTAGGTAATCTTATCAAGATAGTTGACCGCACTTCT
>SLJL01000126.1 GCA_007135105.1 Candidatus Izemoplasma sp. | reverse complement strand
TAGGTGATGTCATCGAAATTGACACGGGAAAGGTCGGGTCCCCAGGTCGGATTCGGTTTTTCCTTGAACTTCTTGAAGCCCTGAAGACGGAAATCGAGCATCCACTGCGGTTCTTTCTTGATTTCGCTGATTTCCCTGACGATGTTTTCTGTCAGACCTTTTCCGGTGTCATGGACACTTGTGGTTTCGGTGCGGAAACCGTATTTATAATCCCCGATGATTTTCTCTATTTCTCTTTTTGTTTCATTGTTCATGGTTCCACCTTCTCATTTTACGGTATTTTCGAAAGCTTTCCAGGCGATGGTGGCGCATTTGGTTCGCGCCGGAAAATCCTTGATGCCTTCGTAGGCCTGGGCATCTTCCAGTTCTATGGTCTCGTCGTAGGGTTTATTGGTAATCATGTTGATGTAGTTTTCGCTGATTTTCAGCGCTTCTGTGACCGGCAGATTCTTAAGGCGGGTGCTGAGCACGCTGGCACTCGAGCAACAGATGCTGCAGCCGGTACCGTCGTGTCTGATGTCCTTGACGATGCCATCCTCGACGAAAGTCTGGATGGTCACATCATCGCCGCAAGAAGGATTCTTTATGTGCTCTTTTTTGTACCTGGCGTCATCTAAAAGGCCTTTGTTGCGGGGTTTTTTATAGTGATCCATGATAATCTGACGATAGAGGTTTTCCAGTTGTCTCATAACGGCCTCCTAAAATCCGACTTCCGTAAAGAATGCGCGGGCGGCTTTGACATTTTCAATAAAGCGATTGACATCGGCTTCATCGTTGTAGAGATAGAAGGATGCCCGTAACGTCGCTGGTACGTCCAAGAAACGCATGACGAGTTGTGCACAGTGATGCCCGGCGCGCATGGCGATGTTGTCTTCATCGAAGAAACTGACCGCATCATGCGGGTGCACGCCATCCAGGTTGAAGGTAATGATGCCGGTATCGGTACCGGGATTGTAGACGGTGATGCCTTCTAGTTTTTCAAGCGCATCGAGCGCTTTTTCCTTCAAATGGTTTTCATGTGCGTAGATGGTTTCGAATCCGATGGATCTGAGATATTTGATGGCGGCCGCAAGGCCGATCGCTTCTGCGATCGGTGGCGTACCGGTTTCGAATTTGTAAGGTGTGTCCTTGAAATGCGCGTCGTATTTCTCGACGTTGTCGTTCATATCGCCGCCGAACTCGATCGGTTCCAAATCATCAAGCAAGTGTTTTTTTCCGTACAGGACGCCGATGCCGGTCGGTCCGCACATCTTATGGCCTGAAAACGCTAAAAAGTCGCAGTCCATCTTTTTGACATCGACGGGTTTGTGCGGCACGCTTTGCGCCGCATCGACACTGACGATGGCGCCTTGAGCATGCGCTAGCGTTATGATGTTTTCGATCGGGGTTTCATAGCCCATGACGTTTGACACGTGGGTCAGGACGACCATTTTGGTTTTATCACTGAGCACATGTTTGAAGTTGTCGACCGTGATGCGTCCGGCCGGCGTCAAAGGTACATAAATCAGTTTTGCGCCGGTTTTTTTCGCCACATTCTGCCAAGGCAGGATGTGCGAATGGTGTTCGAGCTCGCTGACGATGATTTCATCGCCCTCCTTCAGGTTGGTAAGGCCATAGGCGCTTGCGACGAGGTTGAGGGCGCTCGAGGCCCCACGGGTAAAGACGGTTTCCTCGAAGGTGGCACCGATGAACTCAGCGATGGTGTTGCGGGCTGCTTCATACATTTCTGTCGCGCGAAAGGAAAGCTTGTAGACACCACGATGGACATTGACCGGATAGTGTTCATAGTATTCGTTCATCTGTTTGATGACTGATGTCGGTGTCAAGGACGACGCGGCGGTGTCAAGATAGACGAGATCGGTGTTTCTAAGGGCCGGGAAGTCTTTTTTGAAACTGGTCGCATCCATGGGTGTGCCTCCTTTACGCGGTTTTGTTTTCCAATAGCGATTCGATGTGTTTTTTCACGATGTCGTTTTCCAGGAGTTTTTCAAGGGGGTGGAGATAGCCGTTGATGATCAGACGCTGGGCATCTTTCTCCGATAAGCCGCGGCTCATCAGATAATAGAGCTGTTCTTCGTCGATCTGGCCGATGGCGGCGCCATGGCCGGCTTCAACGTCGTATTCGTCGATCAACAGAAGCGGGTTGGCGTCAAGACGGGCTTTCTCGCCGAGTACAACGCCTTTGTTGTGTTGTTTGGCGATGGACTTGCTCATGCCTTTATGGATCTTGCCGACGCCTTCGAACATGAGGAAACTCTCATCGGCGGCGACGCCGTATTGTTCGATCAGTCCTTCGGTGTGTTTCGCCTTATGCTCGATGATCGAGCGGATCAGCACTTCCTGTTTGGCGCTAGATAGGGCCACGGTCTTGATCTCGCCGATCGCCAGGGGACCAAGCAGGTCGATTCTGGTGTCTTGCTGGGTGTTGCCGTTCCCCATCTGGGCGGTCTTGATGAAGGCTTTTCCGTCCTGTTTGACACTGACCATCCGGTTGATGCTGGAGATGCTTGCGGCATCAAGGTTGACGATGCCGTGATAATCCAGTTTGCCGGCGGCTTCGACGACGGCTTGCGAGACATAGTCTACAGTACTGCCGTCATTGCCGTAGATGTATTCGTTCACCGTCACACCGGCATGTTCGCCGACGATGAAGGTGAGGTTTTGTGACATGTTCCTGTCTTTTTGGATGATGAAAAGATTGATTGGTGCTTCGAGGGTTCTATTGGCGGTGATTTTAAAAGTATAGGCCGCTTCTGCGGCTTTCTGATTGTGCTGGACCACGGGGTTGTCACTTTGAAAAAGACTGTCGATCAAGGATTGGGGCATGTCATTCGTTATCGTGAGCGCCGTCTCCGAAAGGGTGTTTTTGACGATGGCACCGTTTTCAATCACAACGACATTGGTAAGCGCGTCGATGAGCGGTGTGATGAGACGTGGCAGTTTTACGCTTTCGGTCTGCATTATTTTTCCAACGCTTCCCGTGTGGCGCAGCTGCCGAGCAGGATGCCCTCTTCGTTTTCTTCGGGAACCACACGTTCATCCTCGATGCCGAGTTCTTCCTTGATCCAGTCATACCCGTCCTGGTCGATTTTATGCATGAGATCGGTACTGCCGCTTTTGACGATGCGTCCCTTCATCATGACATGGACGTGATCGGCGGCGATGTAGTCCAGAATACGGGAGTAGTGGGTTATCAATAGCATCCCGAGATCGGGATTTTTCATTTCGGTGACGTTCTCACCGACAATTTTAAGCGCGTCGATGTCGAGTCCCGAATCGATTTCATCCAGAATGGCGATGGCGGGTTTCAGCATCCGCATCTGCAGAATCTCATTGCGTTTCTTCTCACCGCCGGAAAAGCCGTCGTTCAGATATCGGTGCGGCAGGTCCTCACGCATCTTCAGTTTGGCAACGGCGGTGTCGAGTTCCTTGATGAATTTGAACAAAGAGACATTCTCACCTTCATCCAGACGGGCGTTCATCGCGGTCTTGATGAAGTCGCTGTTGGTGACGCCGGGAACTTCCTGGGGCGCTTGCATCGCCAGGAACAAGCCGGCGCGGGCACGTTCGTCGGTCTCCATCTCCAAGACATCCGCACCGTCCAGGGTGATGGTTCCCGCGGTCACTTCGTAGCGCGGGTGCCCCATGATCACACTGGCAAGGGTCGATTTCCCCGTACCGTTGGGTCCCATGATGGCATGTGTCTCGCCACCTTTTATTTCCAATGACACACCTTTGAGGATTTCCTGATTCTCCACTTTGGCGTGCAAGTTCTCTATTTTTAATACTGCCATGTTTATGACCTCCTTAAACTCAACCATTATTGTAAATGATTTTACCTGTTTTTGCGAATGATATGATATAAATTCTTCCTTGGAAAACCGCCCAGTAAAAAAGCCTTCAGGGTGAAGGCTTTCAGCTTGTTTTAGTGATATTCCTCAACATTGTGTCGGATAACGTTTTTGATGATGGTGAGCACGAAGAGCGTCATCAGCGAAAGCGAGATGCCGAGGATGTACATGCCATACCCGAAGATGATGCCGATGATGGCACTGATCCAGAGTGTCGAGGCAGTCGTGAGACCACTGATGTAGCCGTTGGTCTTCAAAATGGCACCGGTACCCAAAAAGCCGATACCCGAGACGATCTGCGCCACGATCCGTTGCCGTTGCAGCGGGATATCGATGTGTTCGAGGACATCGGGATTGGTCTGAAGCATCTCTTCGACGAACATGATGGTATCCTGAATCATCATCTGCTGCGCGATGGTGAGGCCGGCCGCGCCGATCGCAACCAAAAGATGGGTCGTCAGACCCGCGATTTTATTTCGGCGTTGTCGCTCGAAGCCAATCAATCCGACGAAAAGAATCGTCAGACCGAGGCTTTGTAAAATGTAGTTGAGGTTCACTTCGGGGTTCATCGCCAAAAGCGTGGCCATGTGCATCCCTTCTTTCAAAAAATGGATTGTACGATATAACATAATATTATAAACCCGAAACAGTCAAAAAGCAAGCTTCTTAAGGCTAAAAAAAAGCGTGCCCGGTCTACGGGCACGCCTGATGATTAGCTTTCGGGCGAGAAATCCATCGCTTCGTAACGCTTGTACATCGCATAGCGACGTTGGGCGTCACGTTTGTTCGCGGTGAGGAGCTGATCGGCTTTATCCGGGTTGATGTCCTTAAGCTGGGCATAGCGCGATTCGTTCATGAGGAACTCATCGTATTTTTCCCAGTTCGGGGCTTTGCCATCAAGTTGGAAGGGGTTCTTGCCGTTTTCTTCCAGACGCGGATCATAGCGGAATGTCGGCCAGTAACCGGATTCCGTGGCGAGTTTCGCCTGGTTGGCGGAGTTGGTGAGGCCGCCTTTGATCTTGTGGGCGATACATGGTGAGTAGGCGACGATGATGCTGGGGCCATCATAGGCTTCGGCTTCGCGGATCGCCTTGACGACTTGTTGCTGGTTGGCGCCGTGCGATATCTGGGCGACATACACGTGGCCGTAAGCCATGGCCATCGCGGCCAGGTCCTTCTTCTTGCCGGCTTTACCGGCTGCGGTGAACTGTGCGATCGAACCGGCTGCTGCCGCTTTGGATGATTGGCCACCGGTGTTGGAATAGACTTCGGTATCAAGGATGAGGATGTTGATGTTTTCCTTGTTGGCGATGACATGATCCAAACCGCCAAAACCGATGTCATAGGCCCAGCCGTCTCCACCGATGATCCAGTTGGACTGCTTGACGATATAAGGGGCCAAGTCGATGAAGGCTTCCTTCAGTTCACCCTCTAGTTGCTCGATTTGTGGCCTGATTTTTCTTGAAAGTTCGAGGGTCTTATCGCCGTCGTACTTGTTTTCCACCCATTCGGCGAACAAATCGTTCAGTTCGCTAGGCAGTTCCTCTTTTTTCTCGAAGTAGAGGTTTTGCAGTTTCAGACGTTGGACCTCTTCGGCGTGATGCATACCGTAACCGAACTCGGCGTTGTCCTCGAAGAGCGAGTTGGCCCAGGCAGGACCGCGGCCTTCGGCGTTTTTGGTATACGGTGTGGCCGGGAAGGAACCACCATAGATCGAGGAGCAACCCGTGGCATTGGCGATCATCATGCGATCACCGTAGAGCTGGGTGACGAGTTTGATGTAAGGTGTTTCGCCACAACCGGCGCAAGCGCCGCTGAATTCGAAGAGCGGTTTGGCGAATTGCGAGTTTTTCGCATTGGTTTTCTGGACAAGGTTGTCCTTGGGTGTGACTTCGTTGAAGAGGTATTCCGCGTTCTCGATTTCACCTTTTTCGATTTCGTCGCCGATCGGGCTCAATTTGAGCGCTTTCGGTTTGGCCGGACAGACGGTGACACAAACACCGCAACCGGTACAATCGAGGGTGGAAATCTGGATTTTGTATTTGAGGTCGTTGATGCCCTTGCCTCTGGCATCGAGGGTTTTCATGCCTTCAGGGGCTTTTTCCATTTCTTCTTCTGTCAAGAGGAAGGGGCGGATGACCGCATGCGGACAGGCGAAGGCGCACTGGTTACATTGGATACAGTTATCCTCGACCCATTCGGGGATGTAGTTGGCGATGCCGCGCTTTTCAAAGGCGGTCGAGCCTTGTTCCATCGTCCCGTCGTAATAGTCCTCGAACGCGGAGACCGGCAGATCGTAGCCTTTGATGGCGTTGACCGGTTCGGCGATATCGGTGACGTATTTCGGTCTGGCGCTTTCTTCGGGTTTCTCCTCGTCTTTCAGGTCTTTCCATTCCGGCTTGACCGTGACTTCGATGAGGCCTTTTTTACCCGAATCGATCGCGGCGAAGTTCTGCTCGACGATCTTGTCGCCTTTTCTGCCGTATTCTTTCTTGGCGTAGTCCTTCATGAGTTCCTGGGCGCGTTCATAGGGCATGATGTGCTCGTTCAAAGCGAATAACGCCGATTGCATGATGGTGTTGATGCGTTCACCAAGACCGATGTCCTCTGCGAGTTTGACGGCGTTGATGATGTAGAATTTCGCGTTCTTCTCGGCCATTTGACGTTTGACCTTGTTCGGAAGCAACGCTTCGACGTCGTTTTCGTCCTTGATGGTGTTAAGCAGGAAGGTCCCACCGTCACGCAGACCTTCGAGCATGTCGTATTTGAAGAGGTAGGAATCCTTGGAACAGGAGACGAAATGCGGATGGTTGACGAGATAGGTGCTGCGGATCGGCTGTTCGCTGAAACGCAGATGCATCCTGGTCACCCCACCGGATTTTTTCGAGTCGTAGCTTGAATAGGCTTGACCATAGAGATCGGTGTTTTCACCGATGATCTTGATGGTATTCTTCGAAGCGCCGACGGTACCGTCCGATCCGAATCCGAAGAACAGAAGTTCCGTGGTCGAGGGATCGATGGCGCTGATTTCTTTTTTAAGTTCCAGGGATGTGTGGTTGACATCGTCGACGATGCCGATGGTGAAACTGTTCTTCTGTTCGTTTTCAAGGTTGTCGTAGACCGCTTTGATCTGGGATGGTGTGGTGTCCTTGGAAGAAAGGCCGTAGCGTCCGCCGATGATTTGCGGGGCATCCTTTTCGCCGTAGAACACGCTTCTGACATCGAGATAGAGCGGTTCGCCGATGGAGCCGTTTTCCTTGGTGCGGTCAAGAACCGCGATGCGTTTGACGGTCTTCGGCAGGGCAGCCTTGAAGAATTTTGTGGAGAAGGGACGATAGAGGTGGACATTCAAAAGACCGACTTTGCGGTTTTCCTTGTCTTGAAGATAATCGATCGTCTCTTTGATGGTTTCGGTGACCGAGCCCATCGCGACGATGACATCTTCGGCGTCCTTATCGCCGTAGTAGGTGAAAGGTGCGTAGTCGCGTCCGGTCACCTTGGAGATCTCCTGCAGGTAATCGTTGACGACATCGGGTACGTCCTTGTAGAACTTCTCCTGCAGTTCGCGTGCTTGCATGTAGACATCGTCGTTTTGTGCAGACCCGCGGGTTACGGGATTTGATGAGTTCAGTGCGCGGCGTTTGAACTTGCGCACGGCGTCGCGATCAAGTA
>SLJL01000091.1 GCA_007135105.1 Candidatus Izemoplasma sp. | reverse complement strand
TCGAACCGCATGCCGCGGTTTTTGACACTGACCTTTTTTTCCTTTTTGGACACCGTCTTCTTGGTCGGATAGTTGATCATGGTATCACCACCATCTATATTTTAACACAGCCAGAGAAAAAACGGCTTTGAATTATATGATAAAGTTTTGTGCGAACATTCTAAATCAGAGTGCAGTATGTTATAATGTTAAAGACATTATTAAGGAGGTCAAACGATGAGCCAAATTATGTTTTTCGCGCTCGGCGGCCTCGGTGAAGACGGTAAAAACATGTATTGTCTTGAAATTGACAATGCGATTTATGTCTTGGACGCCGGCCTCAAATATCCAACAGACGAATTGTACGGTGTCGATGCCGTCCTACCCGATTTTTCCTATTTGAAGCAAAATCAGAGCCGAATCAAGGGCGTTTTCCTATCACACGGCCATGAGGATCATATCGGCGCTTTACCGAAGTTCCTGAAAGAAATCCAGGTGCCCGTCTACGGCACTTATTTCACGTTGGCGCTCTTGAAAGACACGTTACAGGATCAAAACATGAAACCCGAGAATTACGACTTGAAAACCATCACGAAGGATACGGTGTTCAATTTCAACAACGTCGAGGTTTCCTTCTACCAGACGACACACTCCGTTCCCGAATCCGTCGGCATGGCTTTCAATACCAAAGACGGTGTCATCGTCTATGCACCGGATTACACGTTCGATCCCAATGTGGATGCGGCCTACAGGACCTCATTCGAACGGTTGTCCAACATTGCCGGCAAGAAGGTGCTGGCGCTTTTAAGCGAATCCCTGGGCGCCGATCATCCGGGCCAGGCCCAGACGACCCGTTCGCTTGAACACAAACTGAATCAGGCCTTTTTGAAAGCCAAGGGCAGAAGAATGGTCGTCTCCAGTTTTTCAACCGATATCTTTCGGATCCAGAAAATCATCAACATCGCCTTGAAACATGGCCGTGATATCGCCATCATCGGCAGAAAAGCCCAGAGAATGGTGGACATCGCCGTCAATCTCGATGTCTTGCATATCCCCGAACAGAAACTGCGCAAACTCAAATTCATCGACGAAAACAACAAAAACGAACTCAAGGAGACGATGGTCCTCGTTACCGGGGAACGTCACGAACCTTTCTATATGCTGCAGCGGATGGTGCGCAAGCAAGACCGGCTCATCCATCTGAATGAAGATGACGATGTCCTCATGATGACACCACCGGTGCCGGGTACCGAAAAGATCGCCGCCCGCACGTTGGACGTTCTTTACCGCAATGACATCAACATCGTCAAAATCGACAAGAACATGTTGCCGCCCTCACATGCGAACAGCGAAGATGTCAAACTGCTCATCAACATCCTCGATCCGAAATATCTCGTCCCCATCATCGGCGAATACCGTCATTTCTATGCAATGAAACAAATCGGTAAACAGATGGGCTATGACGAGAAACATATCAAAGTCCTGGAAAACGGGCAGGTGTTACGCTTCAAAAACGGTACCGCGCAACCGCTCGGTGAACCGATCAAGCACGGTGACGTACTGGTTGACGGCATCCTCGAAAGCGATTTGAGCGAGGTTGTGCTCAAGGACCGGGAAATACTATCGCAAGACGGCGTGATGCTGATTATCGGTCACATCGATTCCAAACGTAAAAAAGTGATTGACAAACCGGAAATCATCTCACGCGGTTTCGTCTATATGAAAGAAAACGAGGCCCTGATCGGTGAAGTCATCACCCTGTTTGAAAATGTTGCCCATGACATCATGAAGCGGAAGTACGTTGACTGGCGCATGTTCAAAGAAAAACTACGGGAAGACATTTCCAAACATCTGTTCAAAACAACCTCAAGAAGACCAATCGTCATTCCGGTACTGATCGATGTCCAGAAATAGACCGCTTATCATCGAGACCGTCGCCGATGATCTCGAAAAAGCAGCCTGCGAACATCTACCCTTAAGGCGCGGGTCACGCGCCATCTTTTTCGTTGACGGCAAACTGTGTCTCCTCCACCTTAAGAACATCGAACGCTACACCTTGCCCGGTGGCGGCATCGAACCAGATGAGACCGCAGAAGAAGCTTTGATCCGTGAAGTCAAGGAAGAAACAGGCTACACGGTCGCCACATTTGAAAAGACGGTTATCCTGAAGGAATACTTTCCCGATTCACGCTGGGAACACCACTATTACCGTTGCACCGTCAAAGGTCGACCGGACGAACTGAAGCTGACCGAAGAAGAATCGGATACCTTCGGACTGCGAGTGACGCTCAAACCCTTGGAAGAAGCGTTGCAAATCTTCAGCGATCCGGAAACTTCGACGCTGGAACCCTATACACCAGCCATCCACACCCGGGAACTGATGGGACTCATCCACAGTCTGGAAGACTAAACCCTTCCGGCTTTCTTATGTAATACAGTTTACAAAACAACTCAATGTGTTATAATTAACAAGGATTAAATTTAGGAGGTATTTTTATACTATGGCCAAAGTAGAAACGCTATCAAACTCGCGCGTCAAATTAACCATCGATGTCAGTGCCGATCTTTTTGAAAAAGGACTGGATTATGCATTCGACAAAATCAAGGATGACGTGGAAATCAAAGGATTCAGAAAAGGAAAAGTAACCCGCAAGGTTTATGAGCAACATAAAGGGGTCGAAAATCTTTATGAAGAAGCCCTGAACTATTGCCTGCAAGAGACATACACCGAAGCGATCATGGCAAACGACCTACAAGTCGTCAGCCAACCGAAGATCGATTTGGATGTCCAGAACGTGAAAAAAGGTGAATCTTTTACTTACACCGCCACTGTCGCAGTCAAACCCGATGTCAAACTCGGTGAATACAAAAACCTGGAGTTCGAAAAACCATCCAACGATGTTACCGAAGAGGAAGTCATCGCTGAAATTACGAAACTACGCGAACAAAACGCTGAACTGATCGTCAAGGAAGACGGCGAAGTCGAACAAGGCGATACCGCTGTATTCGATTTTGAAGGCTTCATCGACGGCGAAGCCTTTGAAGGCGGCAAAGCCGAAAACCACGAACTTGAAATCGGATCGGGCCAATTTATCCCCGGTTTTGAAGACAAGATGATCGGTATGAAGGCCGGCGAGGAAAAAGACATCGAAGTCAAATTCCCCGAAGACTATCAAGCCGAGAACCTGAAAGGCAAAGACGCTGTGTTCAAGGTGAAACTCCATGAAATCAAGATCAAGGAAGTACCGGAACTAACCGACGATTTCGTCAAGGATCTTGATAAGGAAGGCATCGAGACCGTTGAAGCCCTGAAAAAGGATACACGCGAAAATCTCGAAAAACAGAAAACGGAAGCCAACAAGAACAAAGCCATCGATTTCGCTGTGGATTCGGCCAGCAAAAACGCGGAGATGGACATCGCCGATGAGATGATTGTCGAAGAGAAAAACCGGATGATGGACAACACGAAACGTCAAGCGCAACAATACGGCCTTGATATCGACACCTATCTCCAACTGACCGGCATGGATAAAGAGCAGTTCGAAAGCAAATTGATGCAGGACGCGGAAAAATCCATCCGCTACAATCTGACCATCGAAGCCATCTCCAAAGAAGAAGGCATCGATGCCGAAGAGGAAGAAATCGAAAGCAAATACAAGGAACTCGCCGAACAGCACAACATGGAAATGGAACAATTAAGAACGCAAGTCAATCCCGACGCGGTGAAACAGGAAGTTGTTTTCAAAAAGACAATCGATTTCCTGGTCGACAGCTTGCAAACAAAATAGAAAGTCTAAAAAACACTTCACCCGAAGTGTTTTTTATCGAGAGTGATCATGATGTTCAAACTGGCAATTTTCGACTTGGATAACACCGTCTTGAACCAAGACAAACGTCTACCGAAAAAAACACTACAAAGCATAAGGAAGCTCAAGGCCCAGGGCGTGAAGATAACCATCGCCACCGGTCGGAATTTTGAGATGGCCAAACCGTTCGCGCTTGAACTCGGGGCCGAAAATCTCATCGCCTGCAACAACGGCGGTTTATTGCACGACCTCAAGACCGGTGAAATCCTCAAAGAGAAACTGATTGAACCCGACGCGCTCATCGATGCCATCGATGTCGCTGAAAAACACGCCATCACCTACGTCATCTACACCGCGAGCGGCGTCCATCTTCCGGCCCATCAGACACGGTTCGACGTCTATCATGAATGGAACCGGATGTTTCCCGAATCGCCACTTGAAATCAGCGAGGTCACCGATACCAATCAACTGAAAGCTCTAAAAGCATATAAAGTTCTTTACGTCATCGACGAACCGCAGCTGCTAGATAAAATGCGGGACCAGCTCGCAAAACACCCCGCACTTTCAGTGACCAAAAGCAGCGACACCTATCTTGATATCATGCCCGTGGGCACGGATAAGAAAAACGCTCTCGAATATTTTCTCGCGACATTCAATGTCAAAGAGAATGAAGTCATCGCCTTCGGGGATAACGACAATGATGCCGAATTATTGAACGCGATTCCCTTTTCATTTGCGATGCAAAATGGTACAATTAATGCAAAAGAAGCCGCATCCTACATCACACGTCTGGACGCAAACCATGCGGGTGTGGCCGAAGTGCTCGAGAATCTAAATTCATATCTAGGGTGAGGACAATGAAAAAAACACTGACGATTACCGATGAAGCCGGCATGCATGCACGACCGGCCAGCAAGCTTGTTCAAACCGCATCCCAATACGACGCCGACATCACCATTTCCTATAAAGGAAAATCGGTTGACTTGAAAAGCGTCATGGGCGTCATGAGTCTCGGTGTCCCGCAAAAAGGCGAAATCACCATCGAAACCGATGGCGATAAGGCCGGGGACATCTTGAAGAAACTTGAGGATAAAATGCGGGAACTTGCCTTGATCGATTAAAGTGTGTGCTTACACACTTTTTTCTTAGTTCAAGCCCTTGATATAGACAACAACCAATGAGTATTTACATTGAATATCCTTAGGAAATAAGGTATATTATAAGTGAACCCACCAACGAAAATAAAAGAGGTGAACCCTATGTTTAAACCAAACGAAAAAACAACCGCGACCCTGCCGGCCATCGCCATTCGGGGCCTCGCGCCATTCCCGAATACAGACGTACGCACCGAAGTGGGCAGAAGTCTTTCCAAATCGGCCTTGTTGGAAGCAGAACGCAATCACGAATCACACGTCATTCTGCTTGTACAGAAAAATCCGACGGTCGAAAACCCGACACAAGAAGACATGCTTACCTACGGCATCGTCGCCAAAATAGGCATAAAGATCAAACTACCCAACGGCAACTTCAAAGTCAAATTCGACCCCATCATGCGGGCTGAAATCCAATCGTTCGAACAGGACGATCCTTTCTTCATGGTCAAATTCGAAACCCGTCCCGCCGTTCAGGACAACGTCGATGAAGAAGTCGCTCTCGTGCGCATGATCGTCAAACAGGTCATGGAAAACGCCCAATCGATTCTGCACAATCCCAAACAATGCCTCGAGGCTGTTCAGGCCGGTATCTCCACGGATAAACTGGCCGACAAACTCGCCAGCAACCTGAAGATATCGGAAAACCACAAGTTCAAGTATCTCGAGACCGCCTCGATTGAAAAGCGGTTGAACTATCTGCTTCAGGATATCGAAAAAGAGCGTCATATGAGCGAAATCGAAGAGAAGATCAACCGGACCGTGAAGAAAAACATTGATGAAAACCAGCGCGAATACTACTTACGCGAAAAACTGCGTGCCATTCAGGAAGAACTCGGAGACAAGGTGAAAAAAGAAAGCGAAATCGAAACCATGCGCAAGCAGATTCTCGAAAAGAAGATGCCGAAACACATCGAGGAAAAAGCGCTCTATGAGCTCTCGCGCTATGAGACCCTACCCGCATCCAGCGGCGAATCGGGTGTCATCAGAACGTATCTCGACTTTCTGATCGATTTGCCCTGGCACGAACAAAGCGATGACGAAACCGACATCAAAAAGGCCGAAGCGGCGCTTGAAGAAACCCATTTCGGACTTGAAAAAGTCAAGGAGCGCATTGTCGAATACCTTGCGGTGAAACTCCTGACGGGTAAAAATCCTCAGACCATCCTTTGTCTGGTAGGCCCTCCCGGTGTCGGGAAAACCTCACTCGCCCAATCCATCGCCAGTGCGCTCAACCGTCAATTCGTCAAGCAATCTCTGGGTGGTGTCAAGGATGAAAGCGAAATCCGCGGTCACCGCCGGACTTATCTCGGCGCTTTACCGGGCCGGATTCTACAAGGCATGCGTAAAGCCAAAGTCATGAACCCGCTGTTCTTGCTCGATGAGATCGACAAGCTCGGCAGCGACTATAAAGGTGATCCGTCCGCGGCCATGCTCGAGGTGCTCGACCCTGAACAAAACGCCAGATTCTCCGACCATTACCTCGAGGATCAATACGACCTTTCACAGGTTTTGTTCATCACCACCGCCAACTATCTTGGAAACATCCCTGCGCCCTTGCGCGACCGGATGGAAATCATCGAACTTTCAAGCTATACCGAGATCGAAAAATACAACATCGCCAAAAAGCACCTGATCAGAAAACAACTGGAGAAACACGGTCTCGACCCCAAGAAAATCACCATCGACGACGAAGCTGTCATGCGCATGGTGCGCGAGTACACCCGCGAAGCCGGCGTGCGGCAACTGGACCGCCTGTTCGGTACCATCACACGTAAGGCCATCAAGAAAATCCTCGGAGACAAGGTGGACCATGTCCACGTCACCGAAGACAATATCAACGATTTCCTCGGCAAACCGAAATATACGTCCCATCTTGCCGATAAGGAGCCACAAATCGGTGTGGCCACCGGTCTTGCCTATACCCAGTTCGGCGGCGACACGCTTGCCGTTGAAGTCGCCTACTACAAAGGTTCGGGTAAGCTTTCTCTCACAGGCTCGCTCGGCGATGTGATGAAAGAATCCGCAGAAGCGGCATTATCTTTCATCAAAGCGAACTATGACAAGTTCTCGATCGAGAAACACCTGTTCGAAGATTCCAATGTCCACATCCACGTTCCTGAAGGTTCCATCCCGAAAGACGGTCCTTCAGCAGGCGTCACGATCGCCTTGGCACTCATCAGCGCCCTTACGAAACGCAAAGTCGATCATACCATCGGCATGACGGGCGAGATTACGCTTAGAGGCCGCGTGCTGCCGATTGGTGGGCTCAAGGAAAAAGCCATCGCCGCCCATCGAAGCGGTCTTAAGATGATTTTGATCCCCACGGAGAACAAGCGCGACATCGATGACATTCCCGATGAAGTGCGCAACAACCTGAAAATCGAACTTGTCGACCACATGGACGATGTCGTCAACTACGCTCTTTTGGAAAAATAGTATGAAAAGACAATCTTCGGATTGTCTTTTTTGTTCAATAGCGGTACAATGAACGCTGAGGTGATTCATATGAACATCCAACATGTCGCCAATCCCCTGACGGTCGTCGAGGAAAAAGACTTTCCGGCGGATGGCTTTCCCGAGTATCTCTTTGTCGGCCGCAGCAACGTCGGCAAAAGCTCTTTGATCAATTCGTTGCTATCCAGAAAAAACATTGCCTATATTTCTTCAAAACCGGGAAAGACACGCACATTGAACTTCTATCAGATCAACCAGAAGTTCTATATCGTCGACGTCCCCGGTTACGGCTACGCCAAGGTGTCAAAAACACAAAGAGAACAATTCGCCCGCATGATCGAGCATTATCTTTCCACCAGAAATGAACTGAAACACATTTTCGTCCTGCTTGATTTGCGGCATCCTCCGAGTGAGGATGACATCCTCATGATCGATTTTCTGATGTATTTGAATCTGCCGTTCACCATCCTGGCGACCAAGGCCGACAAGGTTTCGACCACCCGGCGCCACCGGCATATGAAAATCATGAAAAGCGCTTTGGATCTGCCCGCTGATATCGACATCATCCCTTATTCCGCGTTGACGCATGAAGGTAAGGAAGTTGTCCTTGACAAGCTCGAAAGATTATCGAAAGCTTTGGCTTGAAAACCGGCGAAAACTGTGATAGACTTTGTGTAACTACGAGGAACAAGAGGAGTAGATACCCTGATCCTGAAGAGAGCCGGTGGTGCTGTGAACCGGTGGAAAACGGTATTGAAGGTAGCTTGGAAGTAGGCCCGGTGAACTGAAGTAGCCCGGTCCGTCGGCGGCGTTAACGCATCGAGAGCCAACCCTTATGGGTTGGAATTAAGGTGGTACCGCGAGCAATCGTCCTTTAGGTTTTAAAGGACGTTTTTTTATTAGAAAGAAGGAGTTGATCTGCATGGAAATGGACAAGAAGTACAATCACAAACAGGTTGAAGCAGGCAAATACCAGACTTGGAAGCAAGCAGGATATTTCAAAAGCGGCGATACAACGAAAACGCCCTATACCATTGTCATACCACCCCCGAATGTCACAGGCAAACTACATTTGGGTCATGCTTGGGACAATACGCTTCAAGACATCATCATCCGCCAGAAACGCATGCAAGGCTATGACGCCCTTTATTTGCCAGGCATGGATCACGCCGGCATCGCGACCCAAGCGAAAATCGATGCACGTCTGAAGGAACAAGGGACCAGTCGCTTCGAACTCGGCCGTGAAGCTTTCCTCAAAGAAGCCTGGGCCTGGAAAGAAGAATACGCGATGCACATCCGTAACCAATGGGAAGCCCTTGGTATCAGTGTCGATTACGACAAGGAACGTTTCACGTTGGATGAGGGCCTTTCCGAAGCGGTCAAGACGGTTTTCTTCAAGTTGTATGAAACAGGTCTGATCTACCGCAAGGAACGGATCATCAACTGGGATGTCCAAGCGAAGACTGCCTTATCCAACATCGAAGTCGAACACGAGGAAATCCAGGGGAATCTCTATTATTTCAAGTACATGCTTGCAGATGATTCGGATTATATCCTGATTGCGACCACACGCCCGGAAACGATTTTCGCCGACACCGCCGTCATCGTACACCCCGAAGATGCAAAACGTCAGCGGTATGCCGGCAAGAAAGTCAGAATCCCGGGAACCGACCGTCTCATTCCCGTCATCGAAGACGATTATGTCGACATGGCTTTCGGGACTGGCGCCCTCAAAGTCACCCCGGCCCACGATCCCAACGACTTCGAGATCGGTGAACGCCACAATCTTGCCATGCCGCACTGCATGGAAGAAGACGGCACCATGAACGCCCTGGCCCACAAATACAACGGCATGGATCGTTTCGAATGTCGCAAAGCGCTCGTAGCGGACATGAAAACCGCAGGTCTTCTGACGAAAATAGAACCGCACACCCACAACGTCGGTCACTCCGAAAGAACCGGTGTCATGGTCGAGCCCCGTCTTTCCAAACAATGGTTCGTCAGCATGAAACCCCTTGCGAAACAGGCGCTTGAACAAAACACGGCCACCTTCATCCCGGAGCGTTTCGAAAAGATCTTCCGTCACTGGATGGAAGGCATCCAGGACTGGTGCATCTCCCGACAACTCTGGTGGGGACACCGCATCCCCGCCTACTATAAGGGCGATGATGTCTATGTCGGTGACAACCCACCCGCCGGCTACGTTCAGGACGAAGACGTCCTTGATACATGGTTCTCAAGTGCCCTGTGGCCATTTTCCACCCTCGGTTGGCCCGAAAAGACCGTAGAGATGCGGCGTTACTATCCGAACGACACCATGGTCACCGGCTACGACATCATTTTCTTCTGGGTCGCCCGCATGATTTTCCAGGGACTCGAGTTCACCGGCAAGACCCCGTTCGACAAGGTACTCATCCACGGTCTCATCCGGGATGAACAAGGCAGAAAGATGTCCAAATCTCTTGGTAACGGTGTGGATCCGATGGACATCAAGGAAAAATACGGCATGGACACCTTGCGCTATTTTTTGACTACGAACAGCGCCCCGGGACAGGACCTGCGTTTCGAGATCGACAAGGTGGAATCCGCCTGGAACTACATCAACAAACTCTGGAACATCACCCGGTTCATGCTGATGCATCTTGAAGACATGGCAGAAGCCGATGTCACGATCAATCCAGAAACACTAGAATTGAAAGACGCCTACATCCTTTCAAGACTCCAAAAAACCATCCGGGAAGTTACCCGAAACTATGACCGTTTCGAGTTCGGGGAAGCGGCGAAAACCTTATACAAATTCGCTTGGGATGAAGTCGCTGCCTGGTATGTGGAAGTGTCGAAACTGGCTTTGAACGCTGCAGACGATACCCGCAAGAAGACCACACAGGCCGTCATGCGCACTGTCTGGATCAATACCTTGAAGATGCTGCATCCTTTCATGCCGTTCATCACCGAAGAACTGTATCAGAAAATGCCTTTCAAGGACGCAAAGAGCATCATGATCGCCAGTTGGCCCGAAGCCGATCCTGCGTTGATTGATGAAAAATCCGAGCAAGCCTTCGAGACCATCAAAGCCCTCATCCAAAGAATCCGCAATATCCGTAGCGAATATGATGTAAGCTTCAAACAACCGATCGACCTATACATCGAAGCACCAATGGCCATCACAAAGCTTTTTGATGAAAAACAGGATTTGATCGAGCATTTCACGAACCCCGGTAAATACATGCTTGGAGAAACACAGAATCTCAAGGAAAAGGCTTTGACACAGGTCCACAGCAATTTCACCCTCAAAATCCCCCTCGGTAATCTGGTGGATCTTGACAAGGAAATGGAAAAACAGGCGCATGAAGCCAAACGTCTCGCCGGTGAAATCAAACGGTGTGAAGGCATGCTTTCCAACAAGAATTTCGTGGAAAAAGCTCCAAAAAGCAAAGTCGAAGCCGAAAAAGAGAAACTCGAGAAATACAAAAAACAACACGCGCTTGTTCTTAAACGCCTGGAGGAACTGAAAAACAGTGTTTAAAACCTTGAAAGAAGCGCAAACCTGGATTGAATCGGTTGAAAAGTTCGGCCAGAAATACGATCTGATTCGCATGGAAAACGCCTGCAATATGCTAGGAAACCCTCAAGATACGTTCAAGTCCGTCCATATCGGCGGCACGAACGGCAAGGGTTCGACCCTGCAATTTCTCCACCAGATTCTTTTGAAGGCCGGCTACAATGTCGGTACCTTCACCAGCCCCTACATCGTCCATTTCAACGAGCGTATCACCCTGAATGGCGCCATGATCGATGATGAAAGTCTGCTACATTATATCAACGAGATCCATGTCCTTCAGGAAACATACCGAGAAAAGTACAACGACCAGATCACGTTTTTTGAACTGTTGACGCTGATCAGTTTCCTGTATTTTTCCCATCAGGAGGTTGATGTTGTCTTATACGAAGTCGGTCTCGGCGGTACCCTCGATGCGACCAATGTCATCACGCCGATTCTGAGCATCATCACCTCTGTCGGGTATGACCACATGGGGGTCCTGGGAAAAACCCTGAAAAGCATTGCCATTAACAAACTCGGTATCGTCAAAGATGAAGTGCCGCTCATTAATGGCATCAAGCAACCCCATCTTCAGCCGTTGATCAAAAGCCACTGCGAACAAAAAAAGGCGCCGCTGATCGACGCCAAAACTTATCCAGCCACCGAAATCAGCCTAGGAAGACCAACGACATTCAAGCTGGAAGATCGACCTTACACCATTAACTTGAACGGATCCCACCAGGTCGACAACGCGAAACTCGCCATCCTCGCGGCTGAGGAACTTAACAAACGGGGGTTCAGCATCGCGGAGAATGCAATCAAGGACGGTCTAAGCATCGCATTCATGCCGGGCAGGTTTGAAATCATCGATGACATCGTCCTGGATGGCGCTCATAACATCACCGGTCTCAAGGAGAGTCTGAAGACGTTCGAGGCGTATTACCCCGGTAAACAAAAAACCGTTGTCTTCACGGTTATGGCAGATAAGGATTATCTGCCGATGTTACGACTACTTGAAACCGTCGATCAGGTCATATTCACAGAAATCCCCTATGTCAGAAGTGAAAAAGCGACGATGCTCGCACATAAGAGCAAACATAGAAACTTCGTGATTGAACCGGATTACAAAAAAGCTTTGAACCATGTCCATGACAAACACGCGGTACTGGTTACAGGCTCCTTATACTTCATCAGCATGTTCCGTAGATATATGCTAGAGCGATAAAAAAAGCACCCTCGGGTGCTTTTTTGGTACAATCACTAACTGAATGGGCCGCCTCTACCAGGAAAATCGTCATCATCAAACGGATGACGAGGACGATTTTCATAATCAGGCTGTTGATTTTCATTATCGGTCAAATAGGCTCTGAGCTCGGGCAAGGTTTTCCCGATCAGATCTTCTATCTCCAGATCAGGATTTTCATTTAGAATGATGCCGATGAGTCTTGCGTGCATGACACCGATATCATGTTCTTCGACGATGCTGCGTTCGTTTTCGGTGGGCATACCGCCCATGGCGGCCATAAGCGCAACACTCGGCAATTTTTCGTTGCGGATGGTCTCGAGTCGTTGTTCAACCAAAGCTGTGTGTCTTTCTTTCAGTTCTCCGGCTTCGCCGACGATGTCATAAAGAATGGTAGTGGTGTCTCCGTCGATGAATCCCTGGGCGATGGCTTCTCCCAGAAGCGCGTCCAAAGCCTCGTCTATGTGTTTGTTGGTCAAATCATCAAGATTCGCAATCAACGTTTCGGCGTCGGCATTGAGTGGCGTGATATCATAGACTTCATCCCGATCGTTCAATTTGAATGTAAAACTCGGGTTGAATTCGATATACACTTCTGAATATACGGGTTGTTGTAGATTTGGTGTGATGAAAAACATCAACAATAACACCAGCGCGAAAGCACCGGCAGTTGCCAGACGCAATCTGCCAACGAGTGGTTTTGCGGATCGTTGCGTTTGTCTTTCTTGAACGAATGCCTGATATTCGACAGAAGATTTGATATAATCTATCAGATCGGGCGTATTTTTTTTCGCTTGGTCTTTAATATATTTTTCCATCATTTTCACCACCTATTCTTTTAAGTTCCTTGATGGCTTTGCTGTATTTCCAAAGCACGGTGCCTAGCGGCATATCAAGTTTTTTTGCTATATCCTTATGCTTTTCTTCCAACAGGACATGACGGATGACAATGTCACGTTCGTCCTTTGGTAGTTGCTCCAGCAATTTTCTCAAATAATACTGTTTTTCACTTTGCGGGTAGACTTTATCGAATAAAGCATCGCTTTCACTTACATCGACATTCAGCTCATGTTTACGTTTCTTGTATTCGTTGAGCGCGAGGTTTCTGGCAATGGTTTTTATCCAGGCGGTAAACTGCCTTTTTTCCTGGTAGTTTTCCAGTTCCTTGATCATCTTTAAATACGTATCTTGCATAATGTCCTCTGCAAGACTCTCATCGTGCAATATTGCTAGAATCGTATAATAAACGGGAACACGCGTTTGATCATAGATGTAATCAAAGGCGTTTTCATCGCCTTTTTTAAAAGCGCGCACCGCTTTTTCAAGATTTTTATTCATATGGTTCCCTCCACCATGCATTCTTATAACAATCGAAATAATGTTTTTATTGGTAAAAGTATTTATATTCATTATACTTCAAATGATGGCGATATAAAAGGTGTTGTGTGATATCATGGAAATGGTTGAGAAAGGAAGATGATTTATGGAATATAAAGCGGTAGCCACTTGTGCCTTCGGTGTTGAAGCCATGTTGAAAAGAGAGTTGATCGAGTTGAGGTTATCGATCGACGGGGCCAGCAACGGCAGGGTCTATTTCCGTAGTGACTACGCCGGTGTGATGCGGGCCAATCTCTGGTTGAGAAGCGCGGAGCACGTCTATTTGGTTCTGGGCGAAGAGACCATCAAGTCATTCGATGAACTTTTCGATTGGATCAAGACACTGGATATCGAGCCTTTTGTGAAGCGAGAAGACGCGTTCATCATCAACGCTCAAAGCCAGAAATCAGCTTTGTTCAGTCTCAGAGACATTCAGAAGATCACCAAAAAATCATTGATTGAAAATCTTAAGACTGCCTTTGATGTTTCGGTTTTCAACGAAACAAACAAACACCATGATTTTCTGGTCTATCTCATGGAAGACAAAGCGGAGTTTCTACTCGACACTTCGGGTGCACCCTTGCACAAACGTGGTTACCGTGAGCAAAATGTGGCCGCACCGATAAAAGAGACCTTGGCCGCAGCCATCATCCTGCAGAGTTTTTATAGCAAGGAACGCATTCTCATCGATCCGTTCTGCGGTTCGGGGACGATCCCCATCGAAGCGGCGATGATCGGTAAGAACATCGCACCTGGACTCAACCGTTCTTTCGCGTTCGAACGCTTTAAGAATCACGATTCCCCTGTATACAAGCGCATCAGAAAGGATGCTTTACTTGCCATCGACCATGAGACGGAACTGAAAATTTTCGCCAGCGATGTCGATCACGCTGCCATTACGGCTGCACAGGATAACGCCTTTACCGCAGGTGTGGACGACCAGATCCATTTCAAAACGAGTGATATCAGACACATCACCACCGACTTGCCTTATGCGGTATACATCACCAATCCGCCCTACGGAAGACGTCTTGAGGATGAACAGAAGCTCGAGCCGCTCTACAGATATCTGGGACAAGTTCTAAAAAAGGAAAAAAACGCTTCGTTTTATATTCTGAGTGCTTTCATGGGCTTTGAAAAAACCATCGGGAAAAGAGCCGACAAGACCCGTGTCCTGTTCAATGGCAACATCAAAAGTCGGTTGTATCAGTATTTCGGACCGAAACCACAGTAAAAAAACATTAATTGTGTTTTCATCGAAGCAAACATGACATTTTGTGCTATAATAATCCGCGGTGAGAAAAAATGACGACTGAAGAAAAGAAACGCTACCTGATATTGAAAGAACCAAACATATATAAAGGGCTGATTCTGTTGGCCCTACCTTTGATGTTCAACAATCTTATCAAAACCCTGCACGATATTGTCGACATGTTTTTTATCAGTCGAAGCGACATCGACAGTACGGTCGGGGTTGCGGCGATCCAACTGACATTCCCTGTTCTGTTCACCTTCTTATCGCTCGGCATCGGCATCATGATTGCCGGCACGACACTGATCAGTCAACTGTTGGGCGGCGACAACAAACCACGCGCCCGTCAATACGCCGGCAATGTCTTCGTTGCGGCGGTTTTTTTCGGCATCCTGTTCAACTTGCTCGCCTTTTTCCTGGCACCGAGTGTCATGGCCTGGATGGGCGCGGAAGGTGCCTATCTCGAAAACAGCATCCTGTACTTGCGTATCCGTTCCTTCGAACTACCGGTGCTCTTCGGCTTTTTCGCCTACATGGGAACCCGTCAGGCTTCTGGTGATACCTTGAGTCCGGTTTTGTTCAGTGCGACGGCCATCATATTGAACATCATCCTATCGCCGATTTTCATCCTGGTTTTGAACCTGGGTGTCGGCGGTGCGGCTTTCGCGACGCTTCTAGCGAACTACCTCGTGATGCCGCTGGGTATTGTACGTCTTTTCAAAGCCAAGGACGGCGTCACCATCGATATCAGGGACCTGATCGATATCACCAAGATAAAAGAAAAAGTCCTCATCTTTAAGGACATATTGCGTACCGCCATCCCGGCTTCGTTCGGCCAAGCCATCACCGCTATCGGTTTTGGGGTCATGAATGGTTTGATCTATGATTTCGGACCCGAAACGATTGCGGCTTTCGGTGTCGGTAACCGGTTGCTTTCGATGATTCTGCATCCGGTGATGGCCACCGGTGCCATCTTGTCGGCCTTCATCGGTCAAAACATCGGGGCGATGAATCCGGCACGGGCGAAAGAGACTTTCAAGAAAAACATGATCATGTCCATCGGTTTGATGACGTTGGGATCCTTCCTGATTCTATTGATCCGGCAACCGCTTGCGGCTCTGTTCCTTGCCGATGATCCGGTAGCCCTCCAATTGACCGTTGATTACATGTTCTTCATTTTGATCGGACTACCGTTGATGGCGGTTTTCCAGACCTTCATCGGGACATACAACGGTTCAGGCAATACCCATTTCACCTTTATACTCTCAGTGACACGGTTGTGGCTGATCCGGATTCCGCTTGTGCTTCTCATGGCACATCTGTTTCCGACAAGAGGCTCACAGATTATCTGGGAAGCTGTCCTCATCAGCAACATCCTCATCGCCATCATCGGGTTCATGCTGTACCTGCGTATCGATTTCAAACCGAAAGTCAGAATCAAGAAAAAAGATAAGCGCATCCCTGCGGTACAAACGAAAATCGCCGTTTCCTAAACTTATAATAAGAACGCCACCGGAGATGTTGTCCGGTGGCGCTTTTTTCTATTTGGTGAACAGACCGTTTTTCAGCAAGTCCAGAACACCATCGACAATGTGTTCGATATCGTCGTTGTCCTGTCCGAGATCGAAGACGACTTTGAGACCGATGAAGTTGGTAATGCCCATCAGGATGAAACTCATGATTTCCGAATCGACATCACGGATTTCCTGATTCCTTTTCGCCTTTTCAAGACCGTTCACATAACGGATGGCAAAAGACTCATAGTAGTCACGGAACAACTCCCGGTCGATGTATAACGATTCCCAGATGATGTTATACATCTCCGGGTTCTTTTTCGCATAGAGGATGAAGGCCTTGATGCCTTCTTTTTCCTTATCCAGTCTTGAAGTTTTCTGCGCGACCTTCTCAGCGATGTGCTTCCGGATATTGTGTGAAAAGCTTGTAAGAATATGTTTGTATAAGACGACTTTGGAAGGAAAGTAGAGGTAAAAAGTACCTGCGGCGACGCCGGCTTCAGAGGTGATGTCTTTCACAGTGGTTCCGTGATACCCTTTTTTGTAAAAAAGTTTGATGGCGGCTTTTTCGATTTGTTCAAACGTATTTTTGGCGTTTCTTGTGGTCGGTTCTTTGATATTCAGATGCATCTGGCAATCACTCCTCATCGGTAGGTATTATACCTTATTCATTTTGGTTTTGCATTATGTATATCCGCCGTTGACAATGTAAGCGTTTTAAGATATAATATGAATAAGTGTTCAGTTTATGAATAACCATTCATAATATGAATGAGTGTTCAGTACAAACACAGTATAAACGATTCACGATAACTTGGCAACAATTATAAATTTTGTGGAGGTAATGCATGTCGAAAGTCTATGTAGTGGATGCCAAAAGAACCGCGATTGGTAAATTTCTCGGATCATTGGGCAATACGCATCCTGCTGATTATGGTGCGGAAGTTGTCAGATTCCTACTTGAAAAAAACGGTGTGGATCCTGAAAAACTCGATGAAGTAATCGTCGGCAATATTCTGCCCGCAGGTTTGGGTCAGGGCTTGGCGAGACAGATTTCACTTAAGGCTGGCATCCCGGTCACTGTACCGGCATACGGCCTCAATATGGTGTGTGGTTCAGGAATGAAAACCGTGATGAATGCGTTTACCGCCATCAAAGGTGGCATGCATCACCTTGTCATCGCCGGTGGCGTTGAATCCATGTCAAAAGCGCCGTATCTTATCCCGGAAAGAACCAGACAGGGCATCAAGATGGGTGGTTTCACCATCAAGGATCATATGATCGATGATGCGTTGATGGACGCTTTTAAACCGATGCACATGGGCATCACCGCTGAAAACATCGTCGAAAAATACGGCATTACCCGTGAAGAGCAAGATCGTTTCAGCGCAGAGTCCCAGCGCCGTGCGGCCCAAGCTCAAGCAGCGGGTAGGTTCAAGGATGAAATAGTTCCCTTTACAGTCAAAACCCGTAAAGGCACGTTTGTTTTCAAGGAAGATGAGCATCTGAACAAGGAAAGCACAGCTGAAAGCCTTGCGAAGTTGCGGCCGGCCTTCAAGAAGGATGGGACCGTTACCGCCGGCAACGCCTCAGGCATCAACGACGGCGCGTCGTTTTTCCTGCTTGCAAGCGAATCGGCAGTTGCTGCATACGGTCTAAAACCGATTGCTGAGGTTGTGGGCATCGGTCAAGGTGGTGTCTCTCCGGATTACATGGGTCTAGGCCCGGTTCCCGCCATAGACAATGCGCTAAAGTTCACGAACCTGTCCTTCGAGGACATGGCCTTGCTTGAACTGAATGAAGCTTTTGCAGCACAAAGCCTCGGGGTTTTCAAGGATCTGGAAACCGCATATGGTCAAGCGCTTGAAACCATGCTCGAAAAGACGAATGTCAATGGCGGTGCCATCGCACTCGGCCATCCGGTCGGTGCCTCCGGAAACCGCATCATGGTTACGCTCTTGCACGAAATGTTGAAACGCGGTGTCCGTCATGGACTCGCTTCCCTTTGTATCGGTGGCGGTATGGGGACCGCGGTAATTCTTAAATCTATGGAGGAAAAATCATGAGACTGAAAGATAAAGTTGCCGTTGTAACAGGCGGCGCTCAAGGATTGGGTAAAGCGATGGCGTTGTCATTAGCCGCAGAGGGCGCGAAAGTCATCGCGGCCGATATGAAGGCCCTGGATTTCGACGCGAAGAACGTGGCGGGCAAAATCCTTAACGTTACCGACATGACTGCAGTCCGGAAATTCTATGACGACATCATCAGCACCTACGGTCAAATCGATATCCTTATTAACAACGCCGGCATCACCCGTGATGCGATGACCCGCAAGATGAGCGATGATGACTGGCAAATGGTCATGGATGTCAATCTGAAAGGTGTTTTCAATCTGACAAGACTCATCGGACCGCAAATGGAAACCATCGGTGGCGGTTCCATCATCAACATATCGAGCGTTGTCGGTGAATACGGCAATATCGGTCAAGCGAACTACGCAGCAAGCAAAGCCGGCCTGATCGGCCTGAGTAAAACCTGGGCGAAAGAGTTCGCCCGCAAAGGTGTACCTGTCCGTGTCAACGCCATCGCACCGGGATACATCATGACTGATATACTTAAAACCGTTCCGCAGGATCTACTGGATAAATTCGCGGGCATGACCATGCTCAAAAGGCTTGGCGAACCAAAAGAAATCGCCGATGCGGCGCTTTTCCTCGCATCCGACGAATCCAGCTACATCACAGGCCATGTTCTCAGTGTCAACGGTGGCATGCGTCTTTAAACCCATAGGAGTGATTCACATGAGCAAGCATCCCCATGTCGGTGTACTTGGCACCGGCATCTACTTACCCGAAAAAACGATGAGCGCCGCCGAGATTGCCGCAAAAACCAACGGCAATTGGACAGAAGAGAACGTTATCAAAAAGTTGGGCATTAAAAAAATCCACATGCCCGGTGAGGATGACGGCACTCAGGAGATGGCGGTCAAAGCGGCTTTGGACGCGCTTGAAAACACCGGCATCGATCCCCTGGATATCGATGTCATTCTTGATATCGGTGAAGAATGGAAAGAATATCCGCTGACCACAAGCGCTTTATATGTCCAAGGAAAAATCGGTGCACTTAACGCTTGGGGCATCGATCTGCAAAACCGTTGTGCGACCTGTCTTTCGGCATTCAAGATCGCCAAAGATATGATGCAGAACGACGTGGATACCAACACAGTGATGATTGTCGGTGGCTACCGTAACGGTGATTTTGTCGATTATTCCGATCCGCACATGTCGATGATGTACAATCTTTCGGCTGGTGCGGGTGCTGTCATACTGCAAAAGAATCTTCATAGAAATCTCCTCCTCGGGTCTCACATCAAAGCCGACGGTACGCTCGCGCGTACCGCCGGCGTTGAGATCGGTGGTACGAAAAACCCTATCACCAAAGACAACGTCTCTCAAGCTTACAAATCCTTACGCCTGATGGCGCCGCAAAAGATGAAAGACCGTTTGAATGCGGTCTCGATGGACAATTGGTTCGAATGCATCGACCGAGCCCTTGATAAATCTGATAAAACCCGTAAGGATCTCGACTATCTTGCGATTCTTCATATAAAACGATCGGGACACATGGGCATGTTGGAAGCCTTGGGACTGAATGAGAACCAGACGACCTACCTGGAAGATTACGGCCACATGGGTCAAATCGACCAAATACTTTCCTTGCATCTGGGATTGGCGTCGGGAAAAATAAAAGACGGTTCGACCATCGGCCTAATCGCCGCCGGCATCGGTTATGTCTGGGGCGCATCGGTGATTGAATGGGGTGGCAAGCATGACTGATTTATTACGACTGCTTTTCAATAGTCTGGAAACAGGAAGTGTCTATGCGCTTGCGGCTTTGGGTATCGTCTTGATCTTCAGGACAAGTCGGACGACGAACTTCGCTCAAGGCATGATCGGAACGTTCAATGCCTATATTGCCGCTTATCTTATGCTGCAATACGGTTTCAGAATCTGGTTGGTTGCCCTGGTAGCCTTGTTTACAGCTTTCTTGACAGGTATCATCATCGATACGCTCATCATTCGTCCCGCTGCAAAAGTCAGTCCGATATCCAAACAGATTATAACCTTGGGTATCATCATGGTGATAATTGGCATCCTTCCTTGGCTGTTCGGTGTGGATACGATGACCTTGCCACGGTTCATACCGGTTCGCTACAGCTTTCTTATCTACGGTGCGGATCTGAGGTATAACACCATTTTCGTCATTGTGCTTTCAACCATCTTGATGGCGGCAATGTTCTGGTTCATTCAATATACCAAATGGGGTCTGGCTACCCGCGTGACGGCTTCGGATGAGACCACATCGAAATTGATGGGGGTCCCGACCAAAACGGTAACCATGGTCTCCTGGGCCACAGCCGCCATGCTCGGAACACTGGCTGCGCTTTTTGTCGCACCTCGTGTCAGTGTCTATTCCAATATGTTGTTGACGGTACAGATCAGCGCATTCTTTGCCGGGACGCTTGGTGGGTTCTCCACTTTCTTCGGTCCCGTCGTCGGTGCTTTCATCATATCGTTCGCACGTAACTTCACGCAATTCTACATCTCCGACATCTGGGGAAATGTGATCGTATATACCTCGATACTGGTTTTCCTTTATTTCAAACCCTATGGTATATTCGGTAAGAAACCGACGAAGAAGGTTTAGGTGACTGTATGGATATCTTGAATAAAATAGAGCGTTTTTTCGCGAACATATCGAAACAACTATCCGAAAGACCGGTATTGACGTTCTTTCTTTTCGGTCTCGTCATCGCAAGCATCGGCTTTTTGCCACATACCGGGCTCATACGGTGGGGCACGATGGGTATTTTCGCTTACATCATCATTTTCAGTGTCGTGGCGATGGGTTTGAATCTCCTGCTGGGCTTTAGCGGTCTGATTTCACTCGGTACCGCCGGCTTCGTCGGTGCGGGAGCACTGGGGCTTGGCGTATTCATGAACATGGGCATTCCCTTTGAAATCGCGGCTGTGCTGGTTTTGATCATCTCGGGCTTGTTAGGCGCTTTGATCGGTCTCTTTTCTCTTAAAGTTGAAGGGATTTACCTCGCAATCGCGACGTTGTTCGTCGGAGAGATTCTAAGGCAAATCTACACGCAAGTTGAAATTTTCGGTGGTCAGGCCATTAGAATCGGTTCTGTTCGTTTTCTCGGTTTCATTGAACTGAGTATGATAAATCAGATGCAACGGAGTTTTCTGTTTCTCATCATCACGGGCTTCATGGTTGTGATGATGGTGGTCATGCATAATATTGTCAAAAGCAAAACCGGCCGGGCGCTGATGGCGATGAGTCGCAGCCAGCATGCCGCTCAGGCGATGGGCATCAGCCTTCTTAAATACCGGTTGACAGCTTTTGTACTGGCAACGCTGTTTGCGACTTTCGGCGGCGTGATGTATGGGTTGTACAATCAAAACGTGCCCACAACGGCATGGACACTCGATTTGAGTCTCTTTGTCATCGCCATGGTCATCGTCGGTGGGTTGAAATCGATTTACGGAACGTTTCTCGGTGTCTTTATCATCTACGGCATTCCCAACTTATGGTTGAAGAATTATTTCGGTGATATTTCCTACATCTTCTCGGGCATCCTGATTATTCTTGTCATCATTTTCTATCCGCACGGGTTTGTCTATATCTGGTATGATCTTAAGAAGCAATATAACAGACTGAAGGCGTATCTTTCGCAAAAGCAGGTGACACAAGATGAGTAAACCCTTATTGATATTGGACAACGTAAGCATGTATTTTGGTGGCCTCAAGGCGGTCGACAACCTATCTTTCACCGTAAACGAAGGGGAAATCGTCGGTCTGATCGGCCCGAATGGTGCGGGGAAAACCACCGTGTTCAACTGTGTGACCCAGTTTTACAAGAATTATGAGGGTGATATCTATTTCTCAGCCGCAAGCGACAAACTCGATCTAAGAAACTGTAAAGTCACCGATGTCATCGACCAAGGGCTTGTGCGTACCTTTCAAAACGTCGAGCTCGTAGCGGATCTGTCCATCCTGGAAAATCTGTTGGTCGGGGCACACAATCAGTTCCAGACGGGGATTGTTTCCCATATCCTGCGCACGAAGAAAGCGCGGGAAGAAGAAAAAGCGCTTAGGGAAAAGGCCTATGAAATCTTGAAATTCCTCGGCATCTATGAAATCAGGGATTTGTATGTCAAAGGGCAACCGTATGGCGTCATGAAGAAAATTGAAATCGCCAGAACCTTGATGAGCAATCCGAAAATGATCATTCTCGATGAACCGGCGGCCGGTTTGAACGACCGTGAAACCGATGAACTTGAGACGCTGATCTATGAGATAAAGAAGAAATACAACACGACGATCTTACTCATTGAACACGATATGGGCTTCGTGATGAACATCTGCGACCGTATCGTGGCGATAAACTTCGGGAAGTTTCTCGCCATGGACACCCCCAAAAAAATCCAGCAGAACAAAGAAGTGCAAGAAGCCTATCTAGGAAGTGATGCATAAGATGGAAAATATTCTTGATATAAACGGATTGAATGTTTCCTATGGTGCGATACAGGCGCTTAAAAACATCGACATATCTGTTAAAAACGGTAGCATCACCGCGATATTGGGCGCGAACGGCGGTGGTAAGAGTTCGTTGCTGAAAACCATCTCCGGTCTTGTCAAACCCACAGCTGGCACCATCGAGTTCTTCGGACGGCAACTTCCGAAAAACGCACCGGAGAAAATTACCAGAGATGGCATCATTCACGTTCCGGAAGGTCGACAGATTTTCGGTGATCTGACGGTATATGAAAACCTGATGATCGGAGCCTTTACAGTTAAAAAGGCAGCCGTACGTGTTGAATCCGTTCAACCAAGCATCATCACCCCCAGCATAACGGCTCGTCTTGAATCCGCGAAAGAAAACGGCGCCTCGACGATACGTTTGAGCCGCAAAGAGGTCATTCAAAACAATTTGGCCAAGGTATACAGTTATTTTCCCGTCTTGGAAGAACGGAAAAACCAGATCGCACAGTCGTTATCGGGCGGGGAACAACAGATGCTTGCAATCGGAAGAGCGCTGATGGGGACCCCGAAACTCCTGATCCTCGACGAACCTTCCCTGGGGCTTGCGCCCTTGATCGTCAAGAACATCTTCGAAATCCTGAAACAACTGAACAAAGAAGGCATCTCGGTTCTGATTGTGGAACAAAACGCGCTGCAGACACTCAAAATCGCCGATTACGCCTACGTGATACAAGTCGGCAAAATCATCAAGCACGGGGCCGCGGATGTGTTGATGCACGATCCGGAACTGATTGAAGCGTATTTAGGAAAATAGGAACAACTCTGCTTAGCAGATTAATAAAATAGAAAAAATATAGGAGGAAATTATGAAAAAAGTTTTACTGGCTTTTGTACTGAGTATTGCAATCTTCACCTTGGCGGCTTGTGGACAAGATGAATCTGGTCAAGGCGTATTCGAAGACAGAGTGCTTGTCGGCAACACAGCCGCGACAAGCGGACCACTCGCGTTTGTCGGCGTACCTTTCAAAGCGGGCATGGACGCATATTTCGACATGATCAACGCAGAGGGAGGCATTGCCGGACGTACCATCGAATACATCCAGAAGGATGACGAATTCAATGC
>SLJL01000002.1 GCA_007135105.1 Candidatus Izemoplasma sp. | reverse complement strand
GAAATCCGTAATATTTCCGATGACCAAGCCGATTTTGTTACGGTTGCCATGTTAGAAGATCAAATTGCAGCTTACGACAAAGAAATTTGGTTCATGGAACAAGCACTTAAATAAAAAAAAAGCGCCTTCCGGCGCTTTTTTTGTCCAATGCACATCTGAATTCTATAGTCTAATCATAGAGGGATAACCATGAAAATCATATATAAGGAAACTATCGAATCAACCAATGATTTCCTAAAAAATATCGTGGCAGGTCTAAAAGAAGATACACTCGTCATCGCCAATGCGCAAACCAAAGGTAAAGGCCGTCATGGTCGACGCTGGATCAGTCCATTGAACCAAGGGTTTTATGTCAGCTTTTATATTCATAGACCACTAGATGAAAAACATGCTCTCCTTTTGGGAGTCCTTACAGCTAAGAAGACCTTGAATCAATACGATCTTAATCCGAGTTTGAAACTACCGAACGACCTTTATCTCGACAACAAGAAGGTCGGTGGCATATTGATCGAAAGAAACGTCGAGACCGCAAAAACCATCATCGGAATCGGTATCAACATTTCTGAAGCACCATTACCAACCGCTACAGCCATATCACATCATAAAGAAGATGCGCCTGACATCAGGACCTTCACACAAACGTTCGTCACACAGTTACATGAGCTGAAATCATTAAAGAAAAGCCAGCTATTCAACTACTTCAAAACTTGGTTTGAAGAAACACCAATGTGGGCAATCATTGAATCAAAACCGTTAAAAATTGATGATATCAATGAAAAATTCGAGTGTCTAATCCAGGGTGAATGGAAACCTTTGTCCTATCTGAATAGTATAAGCTTATCTACGTAATTATAAAAATTATAAAAAAAGATGCTTTATAAAGTTGGCCTACAAACAAAAATGTTCCTATACGAAACACATTAGAAGATTTTACACGACTAAACCACCTACAACATCTATATAAAGAGATAAAAACGAATGACATGATTTTCGAAAACATATGACAAAGCATTCATATATATTCACATGACTTCGTTAACATATGGTTGGCTGTTCATGTAAGCGCATGGGGAAGTTTTGAATATCAAAATACATTGACAACCCTTTTTCAAAGACATATAATGCAATAAAAGGAGGGTTGCCCATGTTTGAAAAGATTCAAAGCCTCATTGCAGAAGAACTTGATGTTAATATCGATGACGTGACACCAGGTGCCAGTATTCTCGATGATCTCGGCGCAGATTCACTTGATATTGTCGAACTTGTGATGGCACTGGAAGAAGAATTTGATGTCACTGTCGAAGATGACGAAGTCCAAAAATTGAAAACCGTTAATGATGTCGTTCAATTTATCGAGAAGCAACAATAACATTGACGGATTTTTTTGACTCGAAAATATCTTTGAAACTCAAAGTATTATAGGAGCGGTTATCATGAATAACAGAGAACTTAAAACAATCATAAAACTGTTCGAATCTTCTGATTTATCTCGCATGCGACTCGAAAAAGAAGATGTCACCATAGAACTCGAGAAGCCGACAAAGGAAGTAAGGACGGTTCCGATAAATTCTCAAACTGAAAGTACTACGGATACAACGCAATCTGTTGAACAAAGACGACCATCGAAAAACACAACGGAGATCAAAGCACCACTCGTTGGTACTTTTTATGAGGCGCCAGCCCCGGATCAACCGGCATTTGTTCAAATGGGTCAAACGGTAAAAAAAGGTGATACGCTTTGCATCATCGAAGCCATGAAAGTCATGAATGAAATATCGGCGCCCCGTGACGGCAAAATCGTCGATATTCATGTGGAGAACGCGGACATGGTCATGTTTGATCAATTGCTGATGGAGATTGAGTAATGGTTCAAAAAATACTCATTGCCAATCGGGGTGAAATTGCCGTCAGAATCATTAGAAGCTGCAAACAGCTTGGCATTGAGACCGTTGCCGTCTACTCAACGGCAGACAAAGACGCATTGCACGTTCACCTGGCTGATGAAGCCGTATGTATTGGAAAAGCCAGTCCGACTGATTCCTATCTCAATATGGAAAACATTTTAAGCGCAGCCATCAATACCGGGGCTGAAGCCATCCACCCTGGCTTCGGCTTTTTGAGCGAACAAACGAAGTTCGCTGAATTATGCGAATCCTGTGGGATTACCTTTATCGGACCCAATGCGAAGACCATACGCAAAATGGGTGATAAATCGATGGCGAAACGACTCATGAAAGAAGCCGGAGTGCCATTGGTACCAGGCAGCGCCGAGGAAGTGTCCTTGAATGAAGGAAAACAACTCGCAAAAGAGATCGGTTGTCCATTGTTGATAAAAGCAAGCGCCGGCGGTGGTGGGCGTGGTATGCGGGTTGTCCGGTCAATCGATCAGTTTGATAAAGCCTATCATGCGGCGAAGCAGGAAGCAAAAGCGGCATTTGGTCACGATGGGGTTTATATCGAGAAATTGATAGAAAATCCGAAACATATCGAAGTTCAAATACTTGCCGACAAATATAAAAACGTCCGGCATCTGGGAGAACGTGACTGTAGCATCCAAAGACGAAACCAGAAAGTTGTCGAGGAGGCCCCATCAAGCGAACCGCTGACGTTAAAGGCGCAAATGTATGAAGCGGCAATCAAAGCAGCAAAAGCCGTGGATTATGAAAATGCCGGAACGGTTGAGTTCATCGTCAAAGATGGCACGTTCTACTTCATAGAGATGAATACCCGTATTCAGGTCGAACATCCCGTCACTGAAATGATCACGGGGATTGATATCGTCAAAGAACAGATCCGCATCGCCTCGGGTGAAGAGATTTCCTTCTCTCAAGAAGACATCTCGTTTAGTGGCCACGCGATTGAAGTTCGGTTGAATGCTGAAAATCCCAAACATGATTTCAGGCCTTCGCCGGGCGTGGTGAAACTGTTTCACATGCCACAGGGCTTGGGCATACGCATGGATTCCATGCTCTATACCGATTATGAAATCCCCCCTTATTATGATTCGATGGTAGGTAAACTCATCGTACATGGCAGAGATAGACTCGATGCGATCCGTATCCTTCGTGGTGCGCTTGAGGAGCTCGTTATCGAAGGGGTCGACACCAATCAGTATTTTTTGATGATGATTTTGATGCAGGATGCCTTTGTCAAAGGGGACATTGACACAGGATTTATTGAAAAACACATTGAAAGGTTGCTCAATTATGAAACGTGATTCGTTGAAAACCGCATTCGAGCGGCAGAAAAATTTCAAGACCAACCTGAAAAGCTATCGTAAGAAACCGTTACAAACTACCAAAGTCCCCGATGTCCCTAAGGGTTTATATGAGAAATGTAGTTCGTGCGGCAAAACGTTCATGACCAAAGACATGGCGGAAAATCTTTTCGTCTGTCCTTCTTGTGAACATCATTTTCGTTTGCGTGCGGTTGACCGGTTGAACATCACCGTGGATCCACACTCGTTTTTGGAAAAAGGCCTTGGCTATATCACACTTGACCCGTTGTTCATCGAAGGTTATGAACAAAAAATCGCCGATTACAAGAAGACGACGAATCTGGATGAAGCATTCATATATGGGTATGCTCAAATCAGGAATATTCCCTTTGTTATCGGCATTATGGACTCTCATTTCATGATGGGTTCCATGGGTAGTGTTGTCGGTGAAAAAGTAACAAAAGCCATTGAGTACGCAATGGTTAAAAAATTACCACTGATCATGTTCATTGCTTCAGGTGGAGCCAGGATGCAAGAAGGCATCTACTCGTTGATGCAGATGGCGAAAACCGCTGGCGCTTTAAAGAAATTGAACGACCAAGGCCTGCTGTTCATTCCCGTATTGACACATCCGACCACAGGTGGTGTTACCGCTTCTTTTGCATCATTGGGTGACATTATTCTCGCAGAGCCGAATGCGCTCATTGGTTTTGCCGGACCAAGGGTCATTGAACAAACCATCAAACAGAAACTGCCTGAAGGTTTCCAAAGGGCGGAATTTCTTAAAGAGAAGGGCATGATTGATAAAGTCGTGCACCGAAGAGATATGAAAGAAACCCTTTATAAACTACTCAAGTTCCATCAAAGGGGTGTTTAATCGATGGATATTCTAAAAAAAGAGAAGAAGCTTCTGAAACTTGAAGCCGAACTTAAGGATCTGGATGATACTACAGCGATCAATGACATCAAAGAAAAAATCGAATCCTACAAACAAAACATGATGAAAGATCTCACGGCGTGGGATAGGGTCTTGCTTGCAAGACACGCCAAACGGCCCACGGCCAAAGATGTGATAGATAATATTTTTACAGATTTCATTGAATTGCATGGCGATAGGAATTTCGGTGATGACAAAGCCATCATTGGCGGTATTGCCGGTTTTGACGGTCAGATCGTGACCGTTATCGGTCAACAAAAAGGTAGAACCACAGAAGAAAACATCGCTTGCAATTTCGCGATGCCACATCCTGAAGGATATCGCAAAGCCTTGAGATTGATGCAACAGGCCGAAAAGTTCAACCGGCCGATTATCACCCTCATCGATACACCGGGTGCTTTTCCCGGTATCGGTGCCGAATCACGTGGTCAAGGTGAGGCGATTGCCAAAAACCTATACGAGATGAGCGGTCTGAGCGTTCCACTGATTGCCGTTGTCATCGGGGAAGGCGGATCGGGCGGCGCGCTGGCTATCGGTGTCGGTAACCGTGTCTACATGCTCGAAAACAGCATCTATTCCATTTTGAGTCCAGAGGGGTACGCTTCGATTCTGTGGAAAGATGCTTCAAAAGCTAAAGCTGCCGCCGAGGTCATGAGGCTTACCAGCTATGATCTGTTGGAGCAAGGCATTATTGATGGCATCATCCAAGAACCGATCGGTGGTGCACATCACGACCCCGAAGGTACGTATAAAAGCATTAAGAACACTTTACACAAGGCACTTGAAAGATACTATAGCAGCAGTCATTTTGAAATTACGACCGAACGGTACACCAAGTACCGTAAACTCGGTTTTTTCCAGCGCTTCAATTATGATAACCTGAAAGGAGTGGTCAAATGAGCCACACGCAAGTACTCGGAACCGGTGCCTATCGGCCGGACAACATTGTCACGAACGCAGATATGGAAAAGCTCGTCGATACCTCGGATGAATGGATCCAGAGTCGCACCGGTATCAAAACAAGACCGATGACCATTGATGAGAATACTTCTGACCTAGCTTACAACGCCGCCTTGAATGCAATGGCGGATGCAAATATAACCGCAGCGGATCTCGATTTGATCATCGTTGCGACCGTCACACCAGATTATCAGTTTCCCGGCGTATCACAACTTTTACAAAAACGTCTGGGATGCAGACCCATACCGGCTTTCGATATCAATGCGGCTTGTTCGGGATTCATCTATGCGCTCGATATCGCTGATAAGATGCTAAAGAGCGGAACCTACAAGACAGCGTTGATTATCGGTGCGGAAACCCTGACGAAATTCGCCGATTACGACGACCGCAACACCTGCGTGCTCTTTGGAGACGGTGCGGGAGCCTTTGTTATGGGACGAAGCACCGAAAACAAGATCAAATCAATCATCACATACGCCAACGGAGACGATCAAGGCTACCTGAAAATGGATGGGTATCCGCTGAAAGTCGATTTCAAGACACCGAAACAAGCCCGCCCGTTCCTTGAAATGAATGGACAGGAAGTCTTCAAGTTCGCCACAACCGTTCTACCGCGAATCGTCAAGGAGTTACTTGAGGATGCCAAGCACACCATCGACGATATCGACATCATCATCGCCCATCAGGCGAACAAACGCATCATCGACAAAGCCGCAAAAACCTTGAAAGTCGATGCCCACATGATGTTCAGCAACATCGAACATACCGGAAATACCTCGGCCGCAAGCGTGCCTTTGGCGATTGATGAAGCCATAAAAACCGGAAGATTGAAAAAAGGCGACCGTTTCATCACCGCCGCATTTGGCGCCGGATTCACCTGGGGCGGCGCCGTCATCGAATTATAAAGGGAAGGATGTGTCACCATGAAACTCGCGTTTATCTTTTCACCACAGGGAAGCCAGTTCACCGGCATGGGGAAGGACCTCTATGACAACATCGCTGAAATCAGGCAAACCATCGATCAAGCCGATGCGCTTTTGACCTACGATTTGAAAGCCAACCTGTTCGAGGATGAAACCGCTCTTAACAACACACACTATGTGCAAACGGCCATGTTCACGCTCGGCGCGGCCATCAGGGATTATCTTAATCGTCGCGGGATTGTAAGCCAAGGAAGTGCCGGTTTGTCCCTCGGCGAACTCGCGGCTTATTACGACAGGGGCGTCTATGACTTTCAAACAGGCCTTCTGGTTGTCGAACACCGGGGTTTCTTTATGGACCGCGCCACAAAATTTCAACCAGGCGCCATGGCCGCTGTCAAAACCGACATCGATAAACTTGAACCGCTCATTGAAGAAATCGAAGGGGTGTATCTTGCGAATTATAATACGGAAAACCAATTGGTCGTCTCCGGTAAAAGCATGGCGCTTGAACAGTTTATCGAGAAAGCGAAAGCAGCCGGCATCAAGCGTATCATCCCTTTGAAGACCGCTGGTGCTTTTCATAGTCCATGCATGCAAGAAGCCGCCGATAATTTCTCCGGATACCTGAACTACGTCAAATTGAAAGAACCCGAACCGACATTATATTTGAACACGACGGGCAAACCATATGACAAGGATCTACCGCAGGAGATGGTCAAACAGATCACAAGTCCGGTCCTGTTTCATCCCTTATTGAAACACATGATCGCTGACGGGTTTGATACCTTTGTCGAAATCGGACCCAAACCGATGATCACTAAATTCATCAAAGCACTGGATTCCAATTTGGAGATACATTGTGTCCATGATCTGGAATCGCTCAATCATACCATTAAGGAGTTGACAAAGGATGGCAGTTAAGAAAACAGCATTGATAACCGGCGCGACCGGTGGTCTTGGCGAAGCACTTGTAATGACGTTTGCGGCCAATGGATATGATATCGTCATCCATTACAACCGGAATCGCGAAAAAGCAGAAAGTCTGGTTGAGCAGGTAGTTGCGCTAGGACAAAAGGCAACCGCCTTCCAAGCCGACATCGGTGATTTTGAAGAAAGTGAAACCCTGGTGAAACACGCCCTGGATACTTTCGGACATCTCGATGTGCTTATCAACAACGCCGGCATCACGAAAGACACCTTGATGCTACGGATGAAAGAAGCGGACTTCGACGCTGTCATCAATACGAACCTGAAAGGCACTTGGAACATGATAAAACACGTGACCAGAACAATGTTCAAGCAAAAAGGTGGCCGCATCATCAACATCTCCAGTGTCGTAGGTCTGATCGGCAACCCCGGTCAAGCAAACTATGTGGCATCAAAAGCCGGTATCATCGGTATGACAAAAGCCTTGGCCAAGGAGTACGGAAAAAAAGCGATTACGGTCAACGCCATAGCACCGGGATTCATCAATACCGAGATGACCGAACAACTCGGTGAAGACATCAAAGCCGCCTACCTATCACAAATTCCCTTGAATCGTTTTGGCGAGGCGAACGATGTTGCCGG
>SLJL01000085.1 GCA_007135105.1 Candidatus Izemoplasma sp. | reverse complement strand
CGATTTGGATATCCGTAAGGAAACAGACGGTCTCCATCTACGGATGGAGAGCATTGATGGCACCATCAATTTCATCCGGTTCGAACATATCGAACTGACCGATTAAGCATAAAAAAATAGAGATTTCACTTCCATCTCTATTTTTCTTTATCAATCTGATGTAGACCACCTTTGAGAACGTAGAGTTTGGTAAAGCCCTTTTTGGATAACTCGCGGGCAGCCTTGTAGGAGCGTCTTCCATTGTCACAATATAGATACACCGGTTGATCTTTGCGTACTTTGGTCTGGTGTTTGCTTTTCAAGTACCGGGGTGAGAAATTTCTCGCACCTTTGATCTTGTTCTTTTCAAAAGCGTCTTTTTTGCGCACATCGATCAGCTGTCCTTTACGCATATTTCCTTTGAAAGTGGCTTCATCGACCTGTTCGATGTGTTGCGGTTTCACCTTTGTACGTCCCAGTAGAAGATAGCCGAGACTCAAACCGATGAGTATGGGTAGAACCCACGTTAGAAAAATTTCCATTGTATCACTCCTTAAAGCCATTATAAAGACCGCGGGAACGCTTGTCAATATATTATGATTACCGTATTCCGTTTCTATATTTTAGGATATGTGCTATAATGAAACATACAAAAAATGAATGCTTAGGTGTTGTAAATGGAGCGGATTAAAGCTGTTTATCCATACATAACCGGGCTAGCAGTCGGGTTTGTCATCATTCCGGCATTTGCGCTCGGTTTCAACTTCAGTTGGTCGAACATGCCGTGGGTCGGCAGTTTTTTGATGGCTTTTTCCATGTTGGTATGGCCTGTTTACCTTTTGCTTTTTATCGGGCTGCGGTTTTCGGTCTATCGAGATGATTCCTCAAGACAAAAACAATGGTTTCGTTCATTGTTTCTACCGCCACTCGGAGCCATCATCAGTCTTTTGTTCGTCACACTGATCTACACTATCTTCAATTAGGGGGAAGGGAAATGTCTTTAAACGGCGTGATGCGAAAATATCTAAAGAAAACCAAACGACCATTATCTGGTTACAGGATCTACAAACAAAAGGTTAAAATCAAGAAAAAAGCCTATTTGGCAGTTTTTCTGTTTTTTATGGCCGCCATCTACCATTTGCTGGAAAGATTCAACATTGTCGATTTTGATATCAACTTCACCATGACCGAGCGTTTCCTGGCTTTCCTTGCGGCGATCTTACTCGTTGTTCCATTGATTCACATCCATCTTCGCACCGGGTATAAAGTGCTTTTGACCCACGATGCGATTGTGATGCAAAACCTTTTCAAACAGTATAGGCTGATGTTCATCGCTGATATTACCAAGGCAAAGCTCAGTAAGAAAAACGTATTATCAGTTAGAGGCAAACGGCACAAGTTCAAGATAAAAATGCCGAATTACGAAGATAATCTCAATGTCGTCAAAGATATACTCAACTACGAAGGACATTTCAAACAGAAGAAAAAACCCTACAAACTGTTCTTCGAAGTGGAAGGTGTCGAGATCCAGGAACTCACACCATCCATCGATCCGACCACAAGACGTTTGCTTGAGAGTTTCCTGGATGATTATAAACATGTCACACCCGGGTTCATCGATGATGTCATTCTGTTCAACTCGATCATTGAGAAGGTACGCTTCATCGAAGAAAGACATGCGATTTTCTATTTGTCTCACATCGATTTGAAGGCGGACTATCCGGAAAACACCTCATTCGACGCCCAAAAGACCGATCCTGCGGTCGTGATTTTCCAGGATGTCTCCCATGTTGAGATTTTCAGCCTCGGCAAGGAAAACCACGACACCGATGTGCAGCTGCTTGGGACCAGCATCGCCACACTACGCAAGATATCCAAGACCGCAACCATCATTGAAACGAATTTCAAGAAACTGGATGACCGTATCAGTACGGACATGATTATCCTGCAAAGTTCCAAGAAACAACGCATCCGTTTCGTTTTCAAGGAAATCATCGTCGGTTTCAATGAATTCAAAGGACGTTCTTGGTTTGAAAAAAAATAGACATTCCCTGGAAAATACATTATATTATTAACATAACTAACGAAGGTGATAATCATGATAACAAGCAATGACTTCAAAACAGGCCTGACCATTCAAAGCGAAGGCGATATCTACCAGATCATCGAGTTCCAACACGTAAAACCAGGTAAAGGCAGTGCCTTTGTCCGCAGCAAGCTCAGGAATCTGCGTACTGGCGCGATTACCGATAAGACCTGGCGCGCTGGTGAAAAGGTCCAGACGGCGATGATCGAGAAAACCCCGATGCAGTTCATCTATGCCGACGGGGACAACTATGTGTTCATGAATACACAAAGTTATGAACAGATGGAGATCAACACCAAACAGATCGAACATGAGAAAAATTTCCTAAAAGAAGGCATGGATGTGAACATCATCATGTTTGAAACCGAGATTCTCGGTGTCGATTTGCCCGAAAAAGTAACCTTGACCGTCAAAGAGACCGTACCTGGTGTTCGGGGGAACACCGTCACCAACACGACAAAGGATGCTGTGCTGGAAACCGGATACAATGTCCAAGTCCCTTTGTTCATCAACGAGGGTGATAAAATCATCGTCAACACACAAACCGGTAAATACAGTACGAAAGCTTAGAGGAGTGAGCCTGATTGGATAATCCCGACCCGTTATTATTGCTAGCAACGGTACCGACAATCGACATAATACTACTGGTGGTTCTTTTGCTTGTCTCGAGTTTCTTTTCCATGAGCGAGACCGTTTATTCTTCGTTGAACCCGATTCGGATTAGAAACTATGTCGAAGAAAACAAAAAAGGGGCAAAAAAGGCCTTTTGGATTCACGAACGCTTCGACCGGGTCTTGACGACCATCCTGGTCGGCAACAATCTCGCAAATGTAGCGCTCGCCACAATCAGTGCGGGTGTTTTTACCCGTATTTTCATGGAACGAGAAACCATTGTCACCATCGCCAACACCGTCGTCATGACGACCATCATTCTCATTTTCGGTGAAATCATTCCCAAAAGTTTCGCCAAGATGCATTCCGATACGATCTCGTTGAAGATTTCGGGAATCATGATGGTTGTAATGAAACTTCTCAAACCGGTAGTATGGGTATTCCTTTCGATAAAATCCCTGTTTTTGAAACCGGACAACCGTGTGACCATCAGTGTCAGCGAAGACGAACTGGAAACCATCATCGACACCATGGAAGAAGAAGGATCGATCGATGAAGAGGAAGCCGAGATGTTGCAAAGTGTTCTCAATCTCGGTGAGAAACAGGTCTATGAAATCATGACACCCCGTGTGGACATGGTCGCTGTCGAAGTCGATGAGGACATCGAAGATATCCAGAAGAAGTTCTTCGAGCATCAGTTCTCGCGCCTGCCAGTTTATGAAAAGGACAGGGACCGCATCGTCGGTATCCTGAACGAGCGTGATTTCTTTACCCACATTATCCAAAAAAAGGATGTCATCGTCGGTAAGATTATGAATCCGCCCATATTCGTTTCCAAGTCGATGCGTGCCGATACGCTGATTGAGACCCTGCAGCGGGAAAATACGCATCTGGCCATCGTCAGCGACGAGTTCGGCGGTACCAGCGGTATTGTCACCATGGAAGACGCACTAGAGGAACTCGTGGGTGAAATCTATGATGAACATGACGATATCGATGATGAATTCTTGAAAAAAGTCAGCGAACACGAATACGGCATCAACGCCGATATCGAACTGGGCGATCTGTTCGAGGAACTGAACCTCGGCAACCCGCCAGAAAAAGAAGAAAAAACCTTGGGAAGTTACCTTTTCGACCAATTCGAGTCTCTACCCGAAGTCGATTTGACCTTTACGCTCAGACAACCGATGTATTCATACAACCATGAAGAAGAGACGAAATGGTTCACCTTGACCTTTATCATCAAAGAAATCAAAGAGCGACGCATCAAATACGTCCATCTTGTCGTCAAACCGTATACGGAAGGCGACGAAGATTCCTAAAGGAGGAATTGACTTGGAACGCATCCAGAAACTGATTGCACAAAGTGGTCTTTGCTCCAGAAGAAAAGCCGAATCGCTGATCGAAGAAGGACGTGTCAAAGTAAACGGTGAGGTCGTCATGACCCTCGGCACCAAGGCCAGCTACAAAGATACGATCAGTGTCGACGACAAACCGCTTGTCATCGAAGAAAAAGAATACTATGTCTTTTATAAACCCGAAGGGACCGTGTCGACTGTCGATGATGAAAAAAACCGTAAAACCGTCATTGATTTCATCGATACTTCCGCAAGAATCTTTCCTGTCGGCCGTCTCGATTATGATACTTCGGGGTTATTGATACTGACCAACGACGGTGATTTCACACAAAGAATGATTCATCCCAGGAACCGAATCGAAAAGGAATATGAGGTGACTGTCAAAGGGTTTTTACGAAAACCGACTTCCAAGAAAGTCGAACGGGGCATCAGACTGGACGGCGAAAAAACAGCACCGGCTCGGATCCACCGTGTCGAATACAACAAGGAAAAGGAAACCTCCAAGTTCAACTTGGTCGTTACGGAAGGCAAATACCGTCATATCAGAAGACTCTTCGAACACTTCGACCATGAAGTGATCAAACTCAAACGGATCCGTTTTGGTATTGTGACGCTTGACGGATTATCCAAAGGTGACGTCAGAAACCTCAAACCACATGAACTGAAGCAACTGCATGTCATCGCCATGAAAAACGCACAGAAAAATGCACAGAGAAACAGACGGAAATAAAAGCGTTTACAACACGGCTTCGGCCGTGTTTTTACTTGATTGAGTGTTACAATAACAAACTTCGAAAGAAACAATAAAACCGTTTACTTTGGATTTTCTCTTTCAACAAACCATACACCGTGATAAAATGATAACGGACATGGTGACTCTTTACTCGAAGTGAAACAATCATGTCAATGAAAGTGGGTAGTTTCATGTCGAAACTCAATGCATTTCATAAAGATCTGCTGATTCTGTTTTTCTTACTTGTCGTCCAGTTACTCATCAGTCTATTTTTCCCATTAACCAATCAAACCGTCGCTACTTTGAACATAACGGCGAACCTGCCTTATCTTAACATTGAAGCAGATGGAGAGACCTATCGTTATCTCCCGATCCTGCCGGTGTTGTATGCATTCCTCATCGTTGGACTTTTGATGAAAAAGGAAAAACCATTGACCCTTATCTATGGCATCGGACTCATGTTGGTTGCGAAGATCAATTTCATCACACAGATGCTGCAGCTAGAAGGAACCAACTCCAATGTCTATTTCGGTAACCTGCTCACTAAAACCGTTACAATCGACAGCAGGGTTGTTGCACAGGATCTCACCATCTACATCATTTTGATCCTGATTGTAATCAAAGGGGCCATCGTCATCTACCAGTTCATCGACAAACATTTTTTATCCGAACGAAAAACCCGATCGAATCCGAATGAGAACACAGCCTGAACTGGCTGTGTTTTTTTTGATCAATCCATAAAAAAAGATGTCACGAAGACATCTTTTTGAAAGTATGATCTAGATGATTCCCGTACCGAACAACGCTGCAAAGACTAGAGAAATGATGGTCATCAGTTTTATAAGGATGTTGATTGAAGGACCACTGGTATCCTTGAACGGATCGCCGACAGTATCACCGGTGACACTCGCCTTATGGGCAAAACCACCTTTGTTGCCGTGATTGCCCTCTTCGATGAACTTCTTGGCGTTATCCCAGGCTCCACCACTGTTGGCCATGAATATCGCCATGCTGATACCACTCGCCAGAGCACCCGCAAGTAGACCACCCAGTGCTTCAGCGCCCAGAAGGAATCCAATAAGCAAAGGTGATAAGACCGCGAGCATACCAGGAATGATCATTTCTTTGAGTGCTGCCTTGGTCGATATATCGACACATCGGGCATAGTCCGGTTTTTGTGTGCGGTCCATGATTCCGGGCATCTCTTTGAACTGACGCCGTACCTCATCGATCATTTTACCGGCAGCTCGTCCGACACTGCTCATGGTCAGGGAACTGAACAAAAAGGGAAGCATCGCTCCGATGAAGACGCCGACGATAACCTGTGGTTGGGCGATATCGATGACGGTCAGCCCGGCAGCGCGGATAAAAGCGCTGAAAAGCGCTAAAGAAGTCAAAGCGGCACTACCGATAGCGAAGCCTTTGCCGATGGCTGCAGTTGTATTACCGACACTATCAAGCTTATCCGTAATTTCTCTGACGCTTTTGTCCATACCGGACATTTCGGCAATGCCACCGGCGTTATCCGCAATGGGCCCGTAGGCATCTATCGCAATGGTCATACCGGCGGTTGACAACATGCCGACCGCACTCAAAGCAATGCCGTAGAGGCCGGCCACGTGGAAGGAAACCATGATGACCCCGCCGATCAGTAAAATCGGAATCGCTGTGCTTTCCATTCCGATGGATAAACCGCCGATGATGTTGGTCGCGTGACCGGTTTCACTTTGTTTGGCGATATCACGGACCTTGTAATAATCGCTTGAAGTGTAGAACTCCGTAATGAAACCGATGAGGATGCCCACCGCCAGACCGGCGATGATGGCGAATAACGGACCGTAATCAACGAAGAAACCGGCATTGACGTAATAATAAGTCAAGACGAAAGTGAACATGAGGAATAACAAACCGGCAACATAGGTACCTTTCTTCAGTACCTTATGAGGCTCATCGGCCTCTTTGGTTCGGATGACCCATGTCCCCATGATTGCGGCAATGATACCGAGCGCTGATAGGAAAATGGGAAACAAAGCACCTTGAATCGGGAAAGATTCTCCCCCGACACCAATGTGGAACGCACCCAATGTCATCGCGGCAATGATGGAACCGACGTAGGATTCGAACAAATCGGCACCCATCCCGGCGACATCCCCGACGTTATCCCCGACATTGTCGGCGATTACAGCAGGGTTGCGCGGATCGTCTTCAGGGATGCCGGCTTCGATTTTACCGACCAAATCCGCCCCGACATCAGCTGCCTTGGTATAGATGCCACCGCCGACTCTGCCGAAAAGCGCGATGGAAGAAGCTCCAAGTCCAAAACCGGTCAAAACCTGAGCCATCGCTGCTGTTTCAAGATTGAAAAGATACGTACCGACCATGTAATAGGATATCAATCCGGTCAAGCCGAGTCCGACCACGGCCATACCCATGACGGCACCACCACTGAAAGCAATATCCAAAGCCAGATTCATACCGCTTTGTTCAGCACTTGTTGCCGTTCGCGAGTTCGCTGCGACGGCGCCTCTCATACCAAGATAGCCTGCCAGTCCGCTTAGAACTGCGCCTAGTAAAAAAGCCCCTGCCGATTGAAAGCCGATGGCAAAGCCAACGACAAAGAACAAGACAAAAACAAAAATCGCGAGGATTTTATATTGACGGGAGAGAAAAGCCATGGCACCCTCTTTTATATATGCACTGATTTCCTCCACCCGAGCGTTGCCTTTTTTGATTTTCTTGATTTTGTAAAATAGCACCGCAGAATAAAGCATCCCCATGATACTGAATGCCAGTGCGATGAGTAAAAATGAAGTCATAAACATTCTCCTCACATGATTTTTCGAAATGATGTTGCTTCGTACATTTGTATAGAGTATAACAAAAAGCGCTTACATTATCAAGGGAAAAATATTATAAGAATATTTGATGTAAATCTTTGAAATCTATTATGAAATAACGTACAATAGTGTTATTGAAAAAATGCCATCTGTGATATAATGGGTATGATTTTTAAAGAGGTGATCGAATGCCGAACATGCAAATTGCGATCGACGGTCCGGCCGGAGCGGGGAAAAGCACCATCGCCAAACTGGTTTCGGAACTGTTCGAGTTCACGCACATAGATACGGGCGCGATGTATCGTGCAATCACGCTGAAAGCGATGCGATTAAATGTGGAATTAAACGACGAAGACGCCTTTGACTTTCTTGATCAAACGACCTTTGATTATAAAGACGGCGTCTTATTTATGGACGG